>CALMZO010000436.1 GCA_937870825.1 uncultured Chloroflexota bacterium
GGTTCGATACGCTGGGTGTGGCGAAACGTGCGGAGCCAAGTTTCGACGCTCGAGAGACTAACCGAAAAGGTTGCCGCAATTTCAGGTTGCGTCAAGTTGGGCGTGCGTGCAGCGGCAATAACGCGTTCACGCAAATCCGAGGAATAAGCATTCATGGTGCGCAATTTACCACATTCGTCCCTTGAGTTAAATAGGAATCCGTTCTAGGGCAAGCAAAGCAATCATTTGTACCCCGGATTCAACGAGCGAAGCGGCGCGTTTCAACATTTCTTCGCGGTTGCCCCCTTCGTACAAGTCGCTCAGCAACACAAAGACCGTTTCCTGTGGCTGCCGAATGAGACTCTGACAGTACGCCAGTGCGCGGTTGATGTCCGTGCCGCCGCCGAGCTGCGTGCCGAATAACAATTCCACCGGATCATCCAGCTCTTCCGTCAAATCTACAACTGCCGTGTCGAACACGACGACGCGGGTTTGCAACGACGGCAACGACGCGAGTACTGCTCCGCATATCCCGGCATAAACGACTGAGGTTGCCATCGAGCCGCTTTGATCCACACAGAAAATTACTTCCCGCAATGCCGCGCGCTTGTGTCCAAAGCCAATGCGCGTTTCGGGGATGATGGTGCGATATTCCGGCTGATAATGTTTGAGATTCGCGCGAATCGTGCGCTGCCAATCTATCTCGTTGTGACGCGGGCGGCGATTCCGCAGGGAACGATTGAACGCGCCCATCACCGCTTGCCGCAGTGGATTCGCCAACTTGCGCTCCAATTCCTCAACCACTCGGCGTACGACCAGACGCGCCGTGTCTTTGCTTTTGTTCGGCAAGACATTTTTGAGCGAGAGCAGTGCCGCTGCGAGATGAATGTCCGGTTCGACCGATTGCAGCAGTTCCGGTTCCAACAACATCTCTCTCAAGTTCAAGCGTTCCAGCGCGTCCTGCTGCATTACCCGTACAACAGAAGACGGAAAATAGGTACGAATGTCGCCGAGCCAACGCGCCACGCGCGGCGCGGAACTGCCCAATCCGCCGCGTCGCGTTTTCGCTTTGGCACCGTCTTGTCCGTCCCCGCCCGCGGCGTACAGCGCGCCCAACACTTCATCAATCCCCACATCGTCGTCGCGCAAGGCATAACCAATTGCATCTGCGGCATCGTCGCCGAGAATGAGACGCCAGCGGCGCAAACGTTCCGCGTTGGAATTTGGCGCAGCAGATGATGCCACTTGTGTATTAGACATTGGAGTTGATTGTCTCGACGGTCTCTGGAAATTTCAAACCAAGACACTGTGCGAGGAGCGGCAAGACTTTCTCTGCACGCTCCGAATCAAAATTGTCTTGCCGTACACGCCCATTCGCCTGTTCGACGGTCTGTCCCTTTTTCACGCGCTCGCCCATCTGCCGTCTCTCTGGCGCGGCAAAGGTGGCGAAGGTCCTTCGCAAGAGTGGCACGATCGCGGTGAAATGATCCGTTGTTAACTGTGTGAGCCATCCGTCCACAACGTTCCACAAATTTTCATCGTGCAAAAGCAAAAGCCCGCTGCCTTTCAAAAACCCTTCCAGCCATGCCGCGGCGGGTGCAGGGTCATTCGCCGTCGAAAGCGCGAGCGACATGCGTTGTGCGGCATCCTCTGCGACGAACACGTCTTCTTCCAAAAGCAAACGGCACGCGCGTCCTGCGAGCAAACCGTGCAAATTTCGTTGGTCGGCAAGTTGTTTCAATGTAGCGCGCCAAGTGTCGCGCTGCTCATTCGATTGCAACAACGCGATCGCTTGATGCGTGTTCAACAGATGCTGAAACATTTGCGCCGCCGCCTCATCGTTCAATGCCGCACACGCGAGCGGTAGTCCGATGCAAATGCGCGCAATCAGTCCGTCCGTCACCTCGGCGACCATCGTCGTGTCGGTTTGGCGCACGTTGCCGTACCGTTGAATATTCGCGAGGGGGGGCAATGCCTCCATCAAATGCGCCACATCGCTGGCGAGCGCGGCATGCTCACGCACCCGGCTCATGATTTCGCTCACCGCTTCAGGCAGCGCAGCAAGGATCACCGCGTCGAGCAATGTGGTGAGTTTGGGCAATTCTGTTGCGCGTGATGCCGTATCGCGTGCGCGCGCGGACGCGGCATCATGAATGGTATTGCCCCACATGCCCGCTTCGAGCAAGCGCACTACAAATTCCGGCTGCCACTCCAAGCGCCACAATTCATGAAACGTTCCTTTGGCGCGGTGCGCATGTTTGGTCTCTCCCCAAGGGATGCCGAGCAGATTCAGGCGATGCAAAAAATAGCTCCGTTCGAGGTCAAGCCGTTGGCGCAGGTCAAGGTCAAGAGCGTGCTGGCTCGCATCGGGCGCGAGGCGCAAGCGTTTTTGCTCGGCAGCCAAATCGCGTTGAAGCGGCGGCATCGGCGTCGTTTCGGGCACCGCGCCGAGGCGTTCGCTCACGATCAGTTTGCGCTCTATCAACTGTAGCGGCGCGTCCGTATCAAGACAAAACACTGCGCGCGTTGCTTCGGTCAATTCGTCCAGCCCCGGCAGCACTCGCCCGCGCAGTGCGGCGAGCGTTTCTGCCAGCCGCGTTGCTTCAATCACATGCGCGGACGAGGCATCCAAATCCTCCTCGCGCAACAAATGCGCGACGCGTATGAGCCAGCGCGTGGCGACCTCACGCGGCGATTTTTTTGCAACGCGCATTTCCCATAAATGGTGATACCAGCCCGGCGACATAATTCCCGCGCCATAGCCACTCGCTAACGCCAAACGTCCATACGTCCACGGCGCCCACGTTGCTTGTGTTTCGATGGTTGCCAGACTCCTCAAGCGTGCGGCATCGTCCTCTTCGGATTGCCACTTGAGCAATGCGGGCGCGTGCCATGCCCCGCATACGACTGCAATTCGTTTCCAGCCCTCGCGCCGAGCCGAGCGAATGGCCTCACGCATGTATGCTTCGCGAAGGTCTTCCACCCAGGCGCGGTTTGAAATGGGAGGCGCCTGTGATTCTCGCATCGCGAAATTTGCGTCGCGCAGCACGGTCATCGCTTCCAGAATTGCTCCAAACACCTCGTGCGCGTGGAGCCGCTCTTCGACTAACTTTTCCCACCATCGTTCGCCATCATCATACCCAGCGGCGCGCGCCAATTCGGTCAATGGGTCATCGGGCAGTTCGGTGGACGGGGTTTCCTGTTCCGCCCAAGTTTGAGGTGATTGCGGCGTCAACAGTGCGAGTTGATGGCGTTGAGGCAAATCAAAAAAGCGCGTTTCGATATTGTGCTGCAAGCCATATTGGAGGGCTTGCCATTCGGGGGAAAAGACGGCGAATGGATAATAGACTGCGTGGTGCGGCTCTGACGCCGCATAGATGACGAGCGCGACGGGTGGCTTCATCCCTTGCTCATTCAGCAGCGGTAACACCGAATGTGCATCCGGCGGTCCTTCGACCAACAGCGCGTCGGGTTTCAGTTCTTTGAGCGCGTGGCGCAGCGCGTATGCTGAACCCGGTCCGTGGTGACGAATGCCGAAAATTCGGACATCCCGAGTCGGACTTGATACATCGGGTTCGCGCACACGTTGCGATGAGCGTTGAACATTTGATTTACGCGGCACCGGCTTGTCTTGTACGAAAACAAATTCAGTTTGTCACTTCGCGGCACGCGCGATACAGATCTTTCCAGCCATTGCGTTCTTTGACTACAGTCTCTAGATATTCGAGCCACACCACGCGATCTTGTATCGGGTCCTTGATGACTGCGCCGACCAAGCTCGCGGCGACATCATTGGCGCGCATTTGTCCGTCGCCAAAATGCGCGGCGAGCGCCATGCCGCTGTTAATCACCGAGATCGCTTCTGCCGTACTCAATGTGCCGCTCGGCGATTTGAGTTTTGTGTTGCCCTCGGCGGTCTTGCCGTCGCGCAGTTCGCGGAAAATCGTGACGACGCGGCGAATTTCTTCGAGCGCGGGCGGTTCCGCCGGGAGTTCAAGCGCGCGTCCCAAATCATTCACACGTCGCTGGACGATTTCGACTTCTTGCGTTGCGGTTTCGGGTAAAGGCAAAACGACTGTGTTGAAGCGGCGTTTGAGTGCGGACGAAAGTTCGTTCACCCCGCGATCGCGATTGTTTGCCGTTGCAATGATGTTGAATCCTTTGACCGCCTGCGTCTCGGTGTTGAGTTCGGGGATTGGCAGCGTCTTTTCGGAAAGCATCGTGATAAGCGAGTCTTGCACATCGGACGGAATGCCCGTCAACTCTTCAACACGCGCGATCTTGCCCTCGCGCATTGCGCGCATGAGTGGGCTTGGCACAAGCGCATCCAGCGACGGACCTTTAGCAAGGAGGCGCGCATAGTTCCAACCATACCGAATCGCTTCCTCGCTTGTGCCAGCAGTGCCTTGAACCAGCAGTGTCGAATCCCCCGAAATCGCAGCGGCGAGATGTTCCGAGACCCACGACTTGGCAGTTCCCGGTACGCCGAGGAGCAACAGGGCGCGATCGGTTGCAAGCGTTGCAATCGCGATTTCAATCAAGCGGCGGCTGCCGATGTATTTGGGAGAAATCACAAAGCCATCGTCAAGTGTGCCGCCGAGCAGAAAGAGGGCGACTGCCCACGGCGACAAATTCCAATTCGGCGGACGCGCGCGCGTGTCCGCTTTCTTTAACGCGGCGAGTTCAGCTGCCCACTGCTGCTCCGCATGGGCGCGCAAAAAATTCTCAGTCATTGTCCTCCTTTCACGCATTGCGCTTGAACGCGTTCAGCATTTCACGGCGAAATCCCAAGATATCAAAGAATTCATCCAACGCTTCGAACCCCATCTTGCGGCCAATTGCGTCCTTGGGCCAATCGCTTTCGATTTCCTCAAATAGGGTTGGTTGTGCATGGTAGGCAAAATCTTGCAGGGCTTGCCTTAACTGCCAATCGGAAACATCCGTGCTGTTCACAATCTGTTCTCGTAGCCATTTCATGACGGCGCGCGTTGATTGAACCCCGCAATCAAAGTCGAGGTCTTCCAAGACCTGAATACCCGCCTCAAAGTCAGGAGCTTTCAGTTGTTTGAATCTTTGCGAGATAAAAATTTCGCGACGCGCGGGCGCGAGGTGTTTGACCAAACCGGTTCGCCTTGGATCAAGTTCCAATATCGCCTCAACCCAAGCCGAGTCTCCAGAACGTTGCGCGGCACGTATCCAACCTTCAAATAACATCTCCTTCCATTCGCTCTGTAGAGCCAGTTGCAGCAAGTCGCGCGGAGTTTTTCGCCATTCGTTGCTCCAAAGCGAAGGAGGAATGACTTGAAGCATCTGATAAAGCCACCAACTACGTTCCCCCATCTTGGGCAAAACGGGGGATGGCTTGGATTCAATTCCGTCGCGCTGCATTGCTTTATCACAATGTTCTGGCAACATCACTTCAATTTTGTCACCGGCAAGGCGACTGTGTTTATAGGCGAGCAACGGCTTGACCCGCGCGATCATGCGTTGAGACAAACGCGAATCGGGCAAACGCCCGAGCAAATCAGCGGCAGCGCTGCGAACTTCTTTGCGGCGATCATCGAGCGCGGCTTCCAAAAATGGTTCGTCGTCCAAGCTCAAATTGAGTGTGAGCGCGCCAAGAAAAGCGACGCGGTCATCAGGCGAATCTTCGTTCCACGTACTTGCGGCGAGTTCGCGCGCACGCGTCGGATTCTGCGCGCGCAATTCCGTGAGCGCGAACAAACGCGCCTCGCGGCTGCCTGTCTGCCAAATCAATTCCGGATCGGCATTGCCTGTCGCGTAATCCCATTTGTCGTTTTGCGCTGCCAACCACACGCCGCGTACGCCGACTGCGCGCACAATCGCCGCGCGCCATTCGCGCTGCGAAACGCCAACCTCTAAAAGCGCGGGAATCAATTCTTCCGGCGCGCGCTGGTCTGATTTGTTCAACGCGCCAAGCCACTCCGGGAGCAACTCAGGATATTCTCCTGCGAGAATGCGCGCGAGATAAAATCCGGCAGTGGGTGAACAACGTAGCCATGAATCAGGTGGCGCTGGTGCGATGGAAGAAACCGGTTCTTTTGTGGGACGCTGCCCAACCACTTGATAAAAAGAGACCAGCGCGGACGCGTCGAGCAGCGCGCGTTCCGGCGCGGAGACATCGAGTTGCGCAAGCAGGCGTCCCAACAGGTCCTCGCGCTGGGGGAATGCGAAGGCTTGACGTTCCGTGCCGAGCAGCGCGTTCGTCAAAAAGAATTCCGCCAAGTCAAAGGCAATCGCCATATTTCACAAACGCACAAAGCGTTCCTCAGCCCATACACTCAGTGGAAACAACGTGCTTCCGTTCCATTCGCCAAACACGGTCAACGGCCGCCCACCACTCAACGCCATGATCTGCCATCCGCTGTTTCCATTTGATGCAAAGGGCAGGCAATCATTTGCATCATCACGGAGCAACCATTTTTCTTTATCATATAGGGGAATCACATGGCGCAAGAGCAAGGGAAATGTTTCGAGCCATGGATTGTGCGTGATTGCCTCGGCGTATGCATCGAAAGCATCAGCGACCGTCACACCACACGGCGTGTCGAGCAATGGCTGCGCGGCAGTGCGCGTTTTAACAAGGACACGCAATGGAAACGCGCCGGGAAAGAAAACGAGTTCACCCCGTACGCGTGTGCCCGGTACGAGTTGGAGTTCCAATCTCTGACTCACGTGCGCGAATTGCAAGAGCAGCGCAGGGTGCGAGGTGTTTTGTCCGATGAGCCATGTCCGCGCAACGCGGAGTTTCTCTTCCTCTTCAATCCGCTGCCCGAGCACAAGCCATTCATCTTGCACACCGGTTGACGCGAGCAATTCTTCTTGCTCTTGTGTCCACCCCATCGCAGTGCGAACATCGCTCTGTGTCTCCGGCGAGAGGAATTCGATTCGGCGATATGCTTGCCCGAGGAGATGAATTTTTCCCAACTGCGCCAAGAGTCGTTCCTGCCAGTTTGCGCCCGACGCCGGAATGCCTGCGAGGTCGCGGAGACGGCGCGCCAGTCCCGGCGCCTGCGCGTCCACCATGTGTGCCGCCATCTATTCCCAATATACGTACGGCTGCATTTGTGCCAAAGCAAGACCCCGGCGCATCAAATCACCGAGCCAGCGTTCGAGTTCGTCCAGACCTGCCTTAATTTTCTTTTCGCGCTGCGCAAGCCGTTTGGCTTGCGCCTTTTCGTCGGGCGCGGATGTTTCGGATTTTGGCGCAATGGTTTTTTTCGCGCGTTTTTCACGCGCGTCCAGCCAGGTCACTACCCAATCAGGTGTACCGGCCTCTGGAAACGCGGCAGGTTCGCGCGCGAGGGTTAAATACAAACCCAAGCCGTGCTTGCAGGGAAATTTGCGGCTTGGGCAGGTGCAGTGGAACGCGGGGGCGGTGAGGTCAATGCAACTACGATACGGCTCACGCGCACTACCCTGATGTTCGCCCCATGCGGAGGTTTGGTTTCTGCCCAATCGTTGCCAATGGCGTACACCGGCGAGCGCGCTGCCTGCTTTAGCTGAAGAGGAATCAGGAGCGAGGGCGAGGATTTGTTCTGGAGTCAGCGATAAAACCATGGCGAAGCGCTGTCATTATAAAGATTTCGTGAGAGAGAACAATACCATGTTCTGTGTGATTTTCTATTCTTCCCCAGTCTGTCAGGCAACTCTAAATTCGCTTCAAACTCGACTCGCCAATTGTGATTGCTTGTTGGAGAAAATTTTTTTCTGGGCGAACCAGCCCCCACTTCGCCAAGTCGTCGTGTCGAACGAATTGACGTTCTAAATTTGATTCCGCGAGTTCTGCTAATTGACTTCTTGAAGCGGCTTTTTGGTTGGATTAACGCGCAGACCTCGATTTGTCGGCAGATTGATCGTCATCCGGTATGACTTTGTACGCGGTACAATTCATGCTTGAAACAAAACTATACGGGAAGATTTCCGAATGGCGGATGACGGAAGACACGCTTGTGCATTTTGGCGACGACGCGGCGCAATTCGAGTTCGGGCGCAAAGAGATTGATCCAATCCACCAACGGATAGACCTCGCGTTCGCGCTCGGACATTGCTGAGTTGCTATTGAATGACTACAAGACCTCTGCGCGGATTGGAGGGAGTGTCGGCTCGGCTTGCTCCGGGAGAATTTGCAAAGACCACCCTGCGCGCGCCAGTTCGGATACTTGCAAAAAGAATTCGTCCATTGTACGCGACTCCTTTCCTCGTGTAACACGCGCAGTATAAATCGAACGGATGTTCGCCGCAAGCACCCTTGTTCGTGTTTGCGGCGTCTCCTATTTCCTCTCAAGAATGGGATTCTCTTTTTACAAAGGGTCAGATTGCAGCACAGATGGGAAAGAGATAGAATGGACGCAAAGTAAAATAGGATGACGCAAGTGGAACAAACGAGACAAGACCATCTGGCGACATCCGAACACCAGCTCGTGGTTCGTGCAAGCGGCGGCAGTGTTGGCGCAGCGCGGATAGATCATGGCGGCTGAGAGATTCAAATAGTGGAGGAGCGCATGTCTGAAAGTATCACTTTAACTTTGCCCAATCGTCTGATTGAACCTCTACGCCGGATGGCGACGGCGACGCATCAACCTGTCGAATCCCTTGTCCTGACTGCCCTGGAGGCATCCTTACCCTCCCTCGAAGGCTTGACGCCGCCACTGCGCGACGAATTGAGCGCACTGGAAACGCAGGACAACAATGCCCTTTGGCAGATCATGTTGGAACATGTGCCGCTCCACGTACAGGACGAGCTGAATCAACTGCTGGAACGCAATCAGCAGGAAGAATTGACGACTCAGGAGCAGCAGCGTCTTGATTCCCTGCAACAGCACGCCGATCGCATTATGTTGCGAAAAGCCCACGCCGCGGCGGTGCTGCGCTTTCGTGGACAAAGAATTCCAACGTTAGCAGAACTCCATCAACTCGCCCCACTGCCCGCATGACCAGTCCGACCTCTCATGTCCCAAGCCGCTTGCGCGCGCGCATTCAAGCGCAGGCGCGCTATCGCTGCGGCTATTGTTTGCGCCATCAAGACCTGCTTGGAATGCCATTGACTATTGATCACATTATTCCGCAAGTGGCAGGCGGGCAAACGATCGAAGAGAATTTGTGGCTAGCGTGCCATCGCTGCAATCGGAATAAATCGGCGCAGACCCATGCGCTTGACCCCGAAACGGGCGAACGCATCGGCTTGTTCAACCCGCGTCAGCAGATTTTGTCAGAGCATTTTAAGTGGAATCAAGACGGCACACACATTCTTGGCACGACCCCCTGCGGACGTGCGACCGTGATTGCGCTCAATCTAAACAATGCCGAGATTGTCCTGGCGCCACAGCGTTGGGTCAGTGTCGGTTGGTGGCCCCCACAGGATTGACAGGAGAAGCTTTAGCTCAAGAGATCAAAGCCCGGTAATCGCGTGACATGTTCCCAATCCGCATTGTGTCTCCAGATGGCTCCTGCGATTCCTTCGCGCTCCATCTCGTCGAACGTCGTCATCCACAACGAAAGTGGCTCAAACGCAGGGCGCAAGCGTGACGCATCGCACAACGTTCGCACACGCGTCGCACGCCGACAACTCGTCGTCACGATTAAAACGTCCGGCACAACACCCGCAATGCGCTCACTTGTTTTCCATTCCTCCCACAAATAATATTCCAAAAACTTCTTGGAGAGATTCTTGCTCGATTCGCGTGTGCGGTCCATCTCGACCACAAACACAAACGAACTCTGCTTCTCCATCCAGATTCCCATTCCATCGGGCAGCCATGCGTGCAATTTGCCCTCCCAGTGAAAATACACCGCACTCGTTTGGCAGCGGGACTGAGTGAGAGTTTCCATTGGAGCAGGTGCGCGGCAGTGAGTTTCCCGTTGGCTGCGATGGGTTTTTCTTGAAACGAACCTATCATGCTCGCGTGCGGGCGTCGTCGGCGGCGACGCAGAATCGTACAAAAAAAGAAACGGCGAATTCGTGATGAACTCGCCGTTTCTTTTTGAGAAAAACTTGTTAGCGGTGTGATATGACGGTCGTCCCAACCGGAGTCCAGTCGTAAAACCATTTGGCGTCCTCTTTGGTCAAGTTGACGCAGCCGTGACTCATGGGGCGTCCGAAATTGTTATGCCAATAGGTTCCGTGAATCGCGTACCCTTTGTAAAAAAACATGGACCAGGGAACGTTCGGCAAGTCGTAATAGTCAATGCCCGGTGTCCCGCCCGTCATTCGCATCAGCGCGTGTTTGCGATAAATTTTGTAGGTGCCGAGGACGGTGGGCGTGCGCGCGACGCCTGTCGAGACGCGTACGCTTTTTAACGGCACGGTGCCTTCATACGCAGTAATCGTTTGCGCGGAAACGTTAATGTCAATCCATTTGCCTTCCGTCGGCGCATTCGCGGGCGCAGGGGAAAGGGCGACGTTTTGTGCGGGGGGGGGCGCGGCAGGTTGTGGCGCGGGCATTGTTGCGCCGGGGATTCGCAGGCGCTGTCCGTACCACACAAAATTCCAATTGGTTAAATTATTTGCCTGCGCAATCGCGGCGACGGAAACGCCGTGACGCGCCGCAATGGCGGCGAGCGTGTCGCCGGGACGAACCGTATAAAAAACACTGCTCGCGGCGGGTTGCGCTTGCGTTACGTTTTGCACAGCCGGCGCGGGTACGTTTGGCGCGGGCTGATTCGGAAACTGCATGAGGGGGTCGGGAATCAACAACCGCTGTCCCGCATACAAAAAATTCGCGTTTGGCAAATTGTTTGCGCGCATCAAAAGTTCGACGGTAACGCCATAACGCGACGCGATGGAAAAAAGGGTATCGCCGGGATTGACCGTAACCCATTCCGGTCCGGCGGCGGATGCGAGTTGCAGTGTGGTCGTCAACAGTAAGGCAATGATTGCCAATCCAAGAATGATTCGTTTCATTTTTGTTTCCTCGACACGGGACAGCGCAAAGCGGATTCTGCGTAAAGTTGGTTGACTCGATGGTGTCCGCTGCGGGTTGGGATATACGATTTCTACTTCCGCAGAATAGCACATGCCGCGCGCGCTTTCAAGCAGTTTGAGCGTGCAGAATGAAAAAAAGTCCGTGACTATCCGAAACGAAAGCTACTTTCAATACCGTAAGAGAAACTAAGGTATAATGCGCGCGACACAAAACTTTTGAGGTTGCACATGCCAAATCGAACTGAGGAATTGGAACAAGTTGCCGAACAGGTACGCGCGTGTACGCGCTGTCCTTTGTACAAAACCGCGACAAAGGGTGTTCCCGGCGAAGGACCTGCAAACGCGGACATCATGATGATTGGTGAAGGTCCCGGTTTTCACGAAGACCAACAGGGGCGTCCGTTCGTCGGCGCGGCAGGAAAATTTTTGGACGAGTTGTTGTCGCATATCAATTTGAAACGTTCCGACATTTTTATTACCAACGTGGTCAAACATCGTCCGCCCAACAATCGGGACCCGTTGCCCGAAGAAATTGAAGCGTGCCGTCCGTGGCTCGACCAACAAATCGAATTGATTCAACCGAAAGTGATTGTGACGATTAGCCGTTTTGCGATGGCGCGGTGGTTTCCAAATGAAAAAATTTCCGCCATCCACGGCAAAGCAAAGCGCGCGGGCAACATGATGATTGTGCCAATGTTTCATCCTGCTGCCGCGCTGCACAATATCAATTTGCGCCCGGTGCTGATTGAAGATTTTAAAAAGCTGCCCAACTATATTGAACAAGCAAAAAAAGCCGACGCGGGCGCGTCCGCCGCACAACCCATCCCACAACCCAAAGACCCGCCCGCGGAACAGTTAAAGATGTTTTGAACCGACGAACGACCAAGGACGGACGACGCAAGAAAAAATGAATCGTCATGTCATTCGGTATTCGTCATTCGTCATGGAATGGCAAAGACACTAAAAATTATTCCTCTCGGCGGAGTTGGTGAAATCGGCAAGAACATGACCGCGTTCGAATATACGGACGACAGTTCTGTTGACGACGCGATTCTTGTCGTTGACGCGGGCATGATGTTTCCCGAAGCGCACATGCTCGGCGTTGATTTGGTGATCCCCGATATTTCCTATCTCCTCGAAAATCGGAACAAAGTTTTGGGCATCATCATCACCCACGGACACGAAGACCATATCGGCGCGCTGCCGTACATTTTGCCGCGCCTCAATGTTCCGCTCTACGCGACAAAACTAACGGCGGGCTTGATTCAAGTGAAACTGAAACTGCACAAGTTTCGCGACGCGACGATACACGTGATTCAAGAGCGCGATACGTTTTCACTCGGACCGTTCACCATCGAAACATTTCACGTGAGCCACTCGATTCCCGACGGTGTCGGCATGGCAATCACGACGCCGATTGGCACGGTTGTACATTCCGGCGATTTCAAATTTGACCCGAATCCGGTGGACGGCGAGATGAGTGACTTTGCAAAACTCGCCGAGTTGGGAACGCGCGGCGTGATGGCATTGTTAAGCGACAGCACGAACGCGGATTCGCCGGGGCATACGCCGAGCGAGCAAGTCATTGCAGATACGTTTGCGCGCGTGTTTGCGTTAGCGCAAGGCAGAATTATTGTCGCCACGTTCGCGTCCAACATTTCGCGCATTCAGCAGGCGATTGATGCGGCGGAACGGTTTGAACGCAAAGTGTGTGTGGTGGGGCGTTCGATTCAAGACAATGTGAAAATGGCAGTCGAGTTGGGATATTTGCAAGTGGACCCGAATCGTTTTATTCGCGCGGATGAATTGGACGATTACGCGGCGAGCGAAATTTTGATTGTGTGTACGGGCGGGCAGGGCGAGCCGACGAGCGCGTTGACCAAGATGGCGAATCGCGAACACAAACAAGTGACATTGAAAAAAGGCGATACGGTCATTCTCTCTTCGAGCGCGATTCCGGGCAATGAAGAAATGGTCAACAAGACGCTCAACAATTTGTTTCGCGAAGGCGCGACGGTATACTATGACCGTTTTCTCGACGTGCATGTTTCGGGACATGCGAGTCAAGAAGAACAAAAGTGGATGCTCAATCTCGTGCGCCCAAAATATTTTATTCCGATTCACGGTGAATATCGGCATCTGGTCATTCACGGGCGGTTGGCAGAATCGTTGGGCTATCGCGCGGACCAAGTGTTGGTCGTCGAAAATGGCGATGTCGTGGAATTTGATGCACAGCAGCGCGCGCACATCTTGCGCGAGCAGGTGAGCGCGGCGGATGTGTTGGTGGACGGCATCGGCATCGGCGACATCGGCAATGTGGTGCTCCGTGACCGGCATCATTTGGCGCAAGACGGATTTTTTATCGCGATGTTGGGAATCAATATGCGGACGGGCGAAATTGTATTTGGACCTGAAATCGAAACGCGCGGTTTTGTGTACAATCCCGATGCGGAAAGCATCATGGATGGCGCGAAACAAATCATTCGCGATGCAGTGGCGGCAAGCGCGCACGACACGGGCTTGAGTACGACATTGAAACAAGTGTTGAGCGAATATCTTTACAAAACCACGCGGCGTCGTCCGATGGTGATTCCGGTGGTGACGGAATTGTGAGGACGCGGCAGTTCTTGTGCCGGGTCCAAAATACATTTGGAGCGAATGGTGATACGTAATCTGATTGAACGGAATGACCACCGCAATTTTTTCGCCACACGCGCAGTGTGCGATGGCAGTCAGCATTGCAGCCCCCCGACGTATGAGCGCTAAACCGTTGACGGACGCGGAATTGATGACGCGCGTCTCGGCGCGGGACAAACACGCGCTGGAGGAATTGTATGACCGCTATTCCGCCGCGGCGCTGGGTCTTGCGCTCAAAATGTTGGGCGAACGCAACGCCGCCGAAGAAATTGTCCAGGAAGCGTTCTGGCGCGTGTGGAAACGCGCGGCGACATTTGAATTGGGACGCGGACAATTTACCGCGTGGTTGTTTGGCATTGTCCACAATCTCGCAATTGACGAGATGCGCCGGCGGCGCGTGCGGCCCAACACCATTTCCACCGATATCGAAGACGACGCAATGTTGGAATTGCCCGACCTCGAGATGGATGTGGCAGAAGCCGCATTCGCGAGTGTGACGGGCGAACAGGTGCGCCGCGCGCTGTCGAGTTTGCCCGACGCCCAGCGCAGTGTGATTGAACTGGCGTACTTTGAAGGCTTGACGCATCAAGAAATTGCCGCGCGTTTAGACCAGCCGATTGGCACGATTCATACGCGCGCGCGTTTGGCTTTGCAAAAATTACGCGAGACGTTGATGCCCATGCGCTTGGATGAAATGGTGTAGAGATAACGCAGAATGATTTCGCACGAGTATTTTCAAGAATTGATTTCGATGCACGCGTTGGGTGCTTTGTCGAGGGCGGAACGCGACAACCTGCAAGCGCATCTGCGCGACTGCGCGGATTGTCGTGAACGCTTGGCGCAAGAACGAGCGATTGTCCAAATGCTGCCGCGTTCTGTAGAAATGGTGGAACCGTCGCGTGAAACGAAACAAAAATTGTTTGCGCGCGTGGATGCCGATTTGGCACGAACGCAAAACAACGCGCGCGCGGCACGACGCGCGCCTGCACGCGCACCGCGCCGTAATTGGTTCGCACAGCCCGCGTTTGCCTTTGCCGTCGTCGCGGTCATGTTGGTCGCGTTGGTTGGTGCCTATGCGTTATTGCAAAATCGCGTGTCACCGGAACAGCAAACGATGAATGCAATTATGACTGACCCGAACGTGCAGCAAGTCGCGCTCGCGGGGACGCCCGACGCGCCGAACGCGTGGGGACGCGTGTACATGGTGCCGGGACATTCGCAGGCGGTGCTCCAAGTTGGCGGGCTGCAAACACTGCCGCAAGACAAAGTGTACGAATTTTGGTTCATTCGCGGGCAAGACCCGCACGCGTCGAACCTGTTCACTGTGAATGCGGATGGAACGATGACGCTGCTCGTGAAAGCGAATGACAAAGTTGAAAACTTTAACGCGTGGGGCGTGACGATTGAACCGAAACAAGGAGTGACGAAACCAACCGGAACATTGGTGATTTTGGGCGGCGGCTAAATTTTTGTCGTCAAAAAAAATAAACCGCGCAGCGAAATTTCGCTGCGCGGTTTTTTTGTTGCGTGGTTTATTGGCGTTCCAGTTGGAAATCGAGGTTGGATTCTTTGTCGGGTTCGGTATTCACTTCCGCTTGCGCTTGTTTGTAACCATCGGCATTGACTTGAATGGTAAAAGTCCCCGGCGGCAAACTCCAACTGTATTCGCCGTTGGCATTGGTGAGCGCAGCCATTTCAGGAACGAGCGAAGTTCCTTTTGGCACGGTCACAGCGGCGCTGGCTATCGGATTGCCTTGCGGGTCTGTGACGCGTCCCACGACGCGTGACCTCCCTTTCGGAATTGCTGCGCGATTCGTCGTCGCGCCCGGTGTCACATCGTCACTTGTTACAGTATCGTCATCGTCGGTTGTTGTCGCGCGCGGCGCTTGAGTTTGCGAGTTGCCGCCGGTGGAAGACCCGGGTTGCGCTTGCCCATCAATTGTCGCGGGGCGAGCGGGCGCGCGCGTCGGGGGCGTAGTCGCTTCCTGATTGCGATTGACGAGACTACAGCCGAGCAGCACAGTGGCGCAGAAGAACGTGGTGACGATAAGCAACAGTTGTTCCGCGCGAAATTTTTTTCGATTCAACATGCTGAACGTTCCTTTCAATGTCTGCAGAGCAGCGGAGCAATCCCATCGGAAAAAGAACAGGTGAAAGTCGGACAAGACTCTCACCTGTTTGTGAAACCGTGACCGCCTGTTTAACAACCGCCGCGCCAGTTGCAGAGCGCATTAAAGACTTTTTGTGTGATGCGCGTGCCGCTGTTGTGCGCAGCAAATGGCGCTCCGCCACCGGTGCCATATGCATGAATTGCAAAACCACATTGTCCACAGCCATCGAGCCTGGCGTAGACGGGCGAGCCGCTTTGTCCACCACTCGTGTCAATCGAGTAACCGACCCGCGTACTGGTGACGACCTGAATTGGACCTTTGTGCTTCCACAGGGTGCCATAATCTCCGACCGGGGGTACGCCGGGATAGCCGTTCACAATGACACGGCGACCCTGATAAAAATTGTTTGAAGCAGCCCACGCAAATCCGAACCAGCCGACCGTGTTCCCAACGTTCGAATTGATTTTGACGGCTCCGTAATCGCAACCGGGATTTTGTGTATTCTTCCAACATTTGTTGGTAAAGAACTTGGTTACCATGTGTTCGCCGAACGGCGCAATGTTGCCATTTCGTCCCGGGTACACATACATCGCCATCGGGAAACCACCATCATAGACGCAGTGCCCGGCAGTTGCCAGAACGTTCTTGGAAATGAACCAACCGGTACAAACGAAATAGTTCACACCGTCATAGGTAAAGACAAGCGAGGCGATGGCACGGTTTGGATATTTTGTGGTGGCACTGACGAGTGTGCGGTCATCCGTGCCAATGACACTGTCCGTTCCGGCGGGGAGCGGTTTTCCATCTCTTGGGGTTACAGCCGGATACGTTTCCTCCAAGACGCCCGTGCCGGCAAAACCGGCTTGGGTGCCTTTTCCGACTTGTTCCGTCGGAAATTCTTCGCCGTCACTGGAAATGAGAATATCTTGCCCGTCCAATCCGGCGAATACGGTGGGCATCGGGGCAAAGGCGACGAGAATGGCAATCACCAATGTCGCCAGCAAAGCGAACCGCAGCCACTGCGCGCGGGGGTGTAGGGTTTTCATGTTTGTCTCCTTGTGAGAAATCTAAAACTTGGGGTTTTGTTTCGTGCGTTCTGTCCTGGTCTGTAGTCTTTCTATCTTCAAGTAGGCAGCATCAACCGTGATGTGCGTCTGTCCCTGCACCTCCTTTGGGCTAATCACAAATGGCGGAGCGACAATGAAACTTGGGGAATTACGCCGCCAGCGAAGATAGGTTACGACGAAGTGGCAGACTTGTACCACCAAATCGCGTCCCGCGCAAATTCGTTTTTGCCGATAGGAAATGTTTAGAAAACCCCTATTGACGAGAGAGCTCAATCTGCATATCATCGAAAACAATTCGTTCGCTTGCCTTCCTCTTTTTTCCTCCGCCACAAGTTGATAGCGTCTCGAAAGGAATTCGAAATGCCGCGACTCTTTTTTGCAACCGACGTTCACGGTTCCGAAATCTGTTGGCGCAAATTTCTCAACGCAGGAAAATTTTATCAAGCCGACGTTCTCGTACTCGGCGGCGACATGACCGGCAAAGCGCTCGTGCCGATTCAACAGCAGCCCGATGGCACGTGGAAGGGCGTTTTGTTGCAGCAAGAATTTTTGTTGGAGAATGAAGACCAAGTGCGCGATTTTGAAAAACGCGTCGGCTCGCGCGGTTATTATCCCTTTCGCGCGACGGCGGACTTGATGCAAGAATTTCGCGCCGACCCCAAAAAGGTGGACGAATTTTTTAATCAAGAAATGCTGCGCGTCGTCGCGCAGTGGATGGAACTCGCCGACCAAAAACTCGCGGACACAAAAATCAAATGTTTCGTTTCCCCGGGCAACGACGACGATTTTTCGGTGGACGCGGTCGTCAAGCAAGCAAAGCGCGTTACGCTCGCCGAGGGCATTTGCGTCGAACTGGGCGATGGCTTTCAAATGGTCAGCACCGGCTGGAGCAATGTGACGCCGTGGAAAACACATCGCGAAGCATCCGAAGACGAGTTGGCAAAAAAAATTGACGCGATGATTCCGCCGAACGCGAACATGCAAAAAATGATTTTCAATTTTCATTGTCCGCCGTACGGTTCCAATCTCGACGAAGCCGCGATGCTTGACGACAACTTGAATGTGATTGACGCGGGACGTTCACTCGTTCCCGTCGGCAGCAAAGCGGTGCGCGACGCGATTATGAGATATCAACCGTTGCTTTCACTGCACGGACACATTCACGAAGGCAAAGGCACTGCGCGTTTGGGCAAGACTTTGGCAATCAACGCGGGCAGTTTGTACGAGCAAGGTCTCTTGCAAGGCGCAATTGTTGAACTCGATTCAAAAAAAGGAATCAAGAGCTATCAATTGACCACCGGTTGACCAACGACGAAAGACGAAAGACGAACGACCAACTTTTCGTCCTTGGTCATTCGTCCTTCGTCACACAACAAGGAGGCATCATGGCAATGCAAGGCGTACAAAAAAGCATCGGCGGCGATAACCTGTTTCTCCGCAAGGCGACAGGACTCGTCCGTTCGTGGTCTGTGTTCGACGCGTTTATCTACGCGTTCTTTTCCATCAATCTCGTCACATTGGGCTTTTATATTTTCAGCCAAATGTGGTTTCTTGACGGCGGCTTGATTCCGACGATGGTGATTAGCGGCATCCTCATCTTTTTTGAATGTGTGGTGTACGCGTCCCTCATCGCGGTCATGCCGCGCGCGGGCGGCGATTACGTGTGGCAGTCGCGCATCTTTGGCGGCTTGATTGGTTTCGTGCTCGCGGTCACCGGTTGGTGGTTCATCAATTGGTTGTGGACGCCGTTGTATGCGGATATGCTGCGCCACATTTTTTTTGTGCCGCTGCTCGGCGTGCTCGGACAAACCGCGAGCGCGCAATGGTTCGCATGGGACAATAACGCGTGGATGCTCGTTGCCGTGATTACGGCAGCATTCGCAGGCGCAATCATCGCGTTCGGAATGCGCGCGTATTCCCAAGTCCAAAAATGGTGTTTTTGGATTGGTAATGCGGGTCTGCTCATCGTCTGCGTCTTTTTGCTCTTGGGGAATAACGATGCCTTTCGCGCGGGACTCAACGCGCAAGCGGTAAAATTTGGCGCGGCGTCGGGTGATGTGTACGCGGCAACGCTTGAAGCGGGAACGGCGGCTGGCGCAGTGAGTCCGCTGTGGGGCGGTTCCGTCTTTGCCATCTTTTTGGCAATGCCGTACATCGTGTTCTTTAACTTGTGGCCCAATTGGGGCGCGACGTTGTACGGCGAAGTCAAGGGCGCGGATGATTTCAAACGCAATTTGTACGGCATGGCGCTCGCGCTCGGTGTGACGACTTTGCTCGGCGTGATTTTTTTCATGCTCGTGGACAAAACCATCACATGGGATTTTTTGAGCAAAGCGAACGCCGCGTACTGGAACTATCGTTGGGGATCTACCGATGTCGCGCCGCCGCTTCCGTTTTGGCCCTATCCTCCGCTGCTCGCGATGTTTCTCGTGGACAGTCCGATTTTGCAATTCCCCGTGCTGCTTGCGATGAGCATGTGGTTCTTTGGTTGGGCGGCGACGATTTTCCTTTCCGCGACGCGCGTGATTTTTGCGGCGGCGTTTGACCGCTTGCTCCCGGAAAAAATGGCAGAAGTGGACCCGCGCACGCGGACGCCCTTGTGGGCGCTCGCGGCAATGATTATTCCGGGCTTGGTCGTATCCTTCCTTTACATCTACGACTGGTTCGGTTTTCGTTCGCTCACGCTCGCCTCGACGATGGTAATTGCGGTGATGTATTTCGGCACGACGCTCGCGGCGATTCTGCTGCCGTACATCAAAAAGGATTTGTATCAAGCGTCGCCAATCGCAAAATACAACATTGCCGGGATTCCGCTCATCAGCGTCGCGGGTGTTATCTTTGCCGCGTTCCTCGCGTTCTTGTTGTTCGAGTGGTTCGTTGACCCGAACGGCGACGCGGGCTTGTACGGCATCAGTTATCGCAACATCAATTCCGTGTACTTTATGGTCGGGTTCTATGGGCTTGCGGTAGCGATGTATTTCGTCGCCAAGGTCTATCGCAAGAATCAAGGCGTGGACATTGATAATGTGTACAAGGAAATTCCGGTAGAGTAATAGGGGGCGGCGGGGGGCAGGGGATAGGGTTCCGTAACCGTCCCCCCGACGCGTCATCCCTCGCTACGCGACTCGATAGCTAAAATGCGCGATGATGCGTCGCCGTCCCCCATACCCCATTCCCTATGCCCTTACAAAACATCCAAGACGAAGCCCTGCGAATTGTGCAGACCGCGCAACAGCAGGGCATTACTTTGCGCTTGCTCGGCGGACTGGCGGTGAAACTACACAGCCAATCCGCCACTCATCGTTCGCTGGCGCGCCCGTATCCTGATATTGATTTCGCAACGCCGAACAAACAGGCATCAAAGATTGAAAGTTTATTTAGCGAACTCGGTTATACCGCCAACAAAAATTTCAATTTGTTCAACGGCGATGTGCGGTTGCTCTTTTACGATGAAGAGAATCATCGGCAGATTGATATTTTCGTCGCGCAGTTCATGATGTGCCACAAAATTCCCGTCACGGAACGCATGAACCTCGACACGCTGACGATTCCGCTCGCGGAATTGATGCTCACGAAATTGCAAATTTTTGAAATGAACGAAAAAGATATTCGCGACGTGTGCGCGCTGCTGCTCGACCATCCGATTGGCGAACATGACGACGAGACGATTAATGTTTTACGCATCATGCAATTGACGGGCGGCGATTGGGGCTTGTGGAAGACGAGCATGTTGAGCATCGGCAAGGTGAAACGGTATCTCGAAACCGTCGAAATGGATAAAGCCGAGAACGACACATTGCGCGCGCGCCTCGGCGGACTCGAAGCGGCGATGCAATCGTCGCCAAAAAGTATGAAATGGAAAATGCGCGACCGCGTGGGCGAAAAAATGAAATGGTACGAATTGCCGGAAGAAGTACGGAGGGGGTAGTATGCAGCAAGTAGCAAGTCCTACGAATTGCTTGTGACCTGCTACCTGATGCTTGATACCTGATACCTGAAGGAGCCTCATGCCTCACGTTCGTTCCTTTGAAGTACCAACAATTATGAAACATGGCATCGGCGCAATTCAAACGCTCGCCGATGAAGCGCGTTCACTTGGAATGCGCCGCCCGTTTATTGTCACCGACCCCGGAATTGTCAAAGCCGGATTGCTGCCGCGCGCAACCGACCCGCTGCGCGAAGCCGACATGGATTTTGTCGTGTTTGACCGCGTCGCGCCGAATCCGCCGATTGCGTTGGTGGACGAAGCCGCCGCGCTGTACGTTTCCGAAAAATGCGACGGCGTCATCGGTTTCGGCGGCGGCAGTTCGATGGACACTGCAAAATCCGTCGGTGTCGTCGTCGAAAATGGCGGCTCGATTTTGAAATACGAATGGGCAGACCCGCAGCCGATTGTAAAAAAAATTCCGCCGACGATTTGTGTTCCCACCACCGCAGGCACAGGCAGCGAAGTGACATTGTGGGCAGTCATCACTGACCCGAAACGCAAAATCAAATTCAACGTTGGCGGCACTTCAAAAATTGGCGCGTGGCTCGCGTTGATTGACCCCGAACTCACGGTGAATCTTCCCGCGCCTGTCACAGCCGGAACAGGCATGGACGCGCTCGCGCACGCGATTGAATGTTACACCTGCGCGTACGCGCAACCATTTCCTGATTCCACCGCGCTGCTTGCGATGGAATATGTCGCGCATTATCTTCGCGTCGCGTACGCGCAAGGACACAACATCGAAGCGCGTTACAAAATGTCCATGGCGGCAATGCTTGGCGCATTGTCGTACGGAACGGAAAGCGCGGGCGCCGCGCACGCGATGAGTCAATCGGCGGGCGGCGTGCATGACGTTCCGCACGGCGCGCTCACCGCGCGCGTTCTCGGTCCCGTGATGGAATACAATTACATGGGCGAACCCGCAAAATTCGCGCGCATCGCGCAAGCACTGGGCAAAGATACGCGCGGCTTGAACGTGTACGACGCGGCGGAACTTGCCGTCGAAGCCGTGTACGAACTGACGGAAGATTTGAACATTCCGACGCTGCAAGAATTGGGATTCGACGAAAGTGAAATTCCGATGCTCGCGCAAATCGCGTTCAACGACCCGCAAACCATCGGCAACCCGCGCGACTTGACGCAGAAAGCGTACGAAGGAATTTATAAACAGACGTTTGAAATAGGGAAATGAATTTCGATTTTCTGAAACCCAAACTCCGCGACGGGCGTTTGGAGAGCGTGTTAGGTGAAATCGAACGCGCCGATTTTGTGCGGCGGTTGAACGAAGTGGACGCGACGTACAGTTTCAAGCATGTGTTGATTCAAGAGACCGCGTACGCGTCACTCTTGCGTCAAGACCGCCGCGCGCTGCATCGTCACATCGCCGACAGCTGCGAGCAATTGTTTGCGGGACAACTGGACGAATATCTCGCGCTGCTGGCATTTCATTATGACGAAGCGGGGGAAACGGCAAAAGCGGTCAGTTATTGGATGCGTTATGGCGAACGCGCGATGCAGATTGGCGCGTATCCCGAAGCGATTCATGCGTTCAAACATGCGTTGGTGCTTGTTCCCGACGTTTGTTCAGAACGCGCGCGCGCGTTGACACAATTGGGCGAAGTGTTTGCACGGCGCAGCGACCTCGATTTGGCAGAAGAACATTTCCGCGATGGGCTTGCGACCGCGATTGCCGTGGACGACGCGCGCATTGCGGCGATGGCGCTAACGGGCGTCGCGCGCGTTTCCAGTCAACGGGGCGAGCATGTCCGCGCGCGACAGCTTGGACAAGAGGCGCTGCGCTGGGCAATTGATTCGCGGGACCAAGAAGCGATTGCGCGCGCGCATCGCCAACTCGGCGTCGCGTTCAACTATGAAGGCGATAACGCCGCCGCACAAACACATCTCGAAATGGCGCTCGCGCTCTTTCGTGAAAGGCAGGACCTTGAAGGCGTCGGCAGTTGTCTCAATAGTCTCGGCGTGATTGCGCGCGATCTGAACGAATTGGAACGCGCAGGGATTCTCTTTCAAGAAGCGGTGACGCTCGCGCGGCAGTTGGGCGACCGCTACGCGACCGGTGTGCGTTTGGTGAATCTCGGCGTGATTGCGGAACAGCGCGGTGATTTTGAGGCGGCGGAACGGTATCAAAACCAAGCGCTCGCGATTACCCAAGAGATTGGCGACCGCGAAGGCAGCGCGCTGATTCTCATCAACCAAAGCAGTTTGACTTTGACGCGCGGTGATGTACAGGGCGCGTATGAAATGGCGCAACGCGCGCTGCAAACAGCCATGTCTTTGGGTTCGCTGGGCTTGGCGTATTACGTCCTCGCGTTTATCGCGAAAATCAAAAGCGCACAAGGCAATTGGATTCAAGCCGCCGAATTTTTGGGTTTGGCATTCGCGCACCCTTCCAGTACGGCGGACGTTAAAAATGATTTTCAAGATGTGCGCGCGGGATTGGAAACAAAATTGACGCGTCGGGTTTTGGAGGAGGCGATGCAGAGAGGCGCGACGCGGGATTTGCAGGCTGTTGCGCGCGAGCTGGCGAGCGGACGCGCGCACGAGCCGGCGGGCGAAATTGCTCACGAAACGGTAGCCGTATGAAACTGGACGCGTGGCGAAGGTATCTCGCATACTATCGCGGGATGCAGGGACGGGTTGCATTGAGCATAGTGTTGGCGGCCGGACAGGCGCTGCTTGTTCTGCCGCTTGCGTTTTTGGTACGTACCGCGTTTGACACTTTGATTCCCGCGCGAGATTTGTGGCTGCTGGTCGCGGCGGGCGTGGGCATTTTTGTCGTCTCGCTGGCGAACAATGCGGTAACGCTCGCGGTGCGGCACATGACGCTCGATGTGACAAAACGCGCCGTTGCCGCACTGCGCGCGGAATTGTTGGCGCAATGTTATGCGCTGTCGCGGCATTTTCACACGCACGCGGACCGGGGACGGCTGCATGCCTTGTTGGTGCATGATACCGAACGTGTGGACGTGATGAGCAACGCGCTGCTCAATGGCTTTTTGCCCGGAGCGTGCACGGCGGTGGTGTTGTCGTTGGTGCTGTTGTATTTGTATCCGGTACTGTTTCTGATTATTGCGCTCATCATGCCGCTGCTCATTTACACCAACAAGGTATCGGCGACGCGTGTGCGCGAGACGAATGAAAAATTTCATCGCGCGTTTGCGACATTCAGTCGCGGCATTTTTTTTGTGCTGCAAACGATGGACTTGCAGCGCATTCAAACGGCGGAGCGTTTTGAACGGCAGCGGCAAGGTGAGGCGCGCGACACTTTGCGTGTGACCAGCGCGGAAATGGCGTGGCTGAGCAGCGCACATCGCGCGCAGCAAAACTTGATCGGCGTTTTTTGGGGCGTGATTATTTTGATTGCCGGCGGTTGGGCAGTCGCGCAAAATTGGATGACAGTGGGCGATTTGTTGTCGTACTATCTCGCGGTGAGTTTGCTCTCGAGCAGTATGGTGAGTACGCTCACAGCCATTCCGCAGATTGTCGAAGGCAACGCGTCGCTGAAATGGCTGTATGAATTTTTGCAAACGCGCGACGACTTGCCGTATCACGGGACGCGCGCGCTTTCGTTTCAAGGCAATGTGCGTTTCGCCGACGTCTGGTTTCAATACGACGATGCCCCCATTTTACGCGGCGTGAATTTGGAATTGCGGCGCGGTATGACGACCGCGATTTTGGGACCGAACGGCGCGGGAAAAAGTACGCTCACGTTTTTGTTGCTCGGCTTGTATCGCCCGACGCGCGGCGCGTTGTTTGCGGAAGGGATGGTGTACGACGATGTGGCGATGGAACAGTTGCGCGCGCAGATTGGAACGGTGATGCAAGACCCGTTGATTTTTGCAGGGAGCGTGCGCGAAAATATCACGTACGGTTTGCCCGATGCGACGGAGGCGCAGCTGGAACGCGCGTCCCGGCTTGCCACCGTGGACGAATTTATTCGCACCCTGCCGAATGGCTATGACACGCAGGTCGGTGAGGACGGCAAGCTGCTCTCCGGCGGACAGCGTCAGCGCATCGCCTTGGCGCGTGCGTTGTTGCGCGAACCCGCGCTGTTGATTTTGGACGAGCCGACAAATCATCTCGACGCGGCTTCGATGGCGGCGCTGATGGAAAATTTAAAGGCGTTGGAACCGCCGCCGGCAATTCTGCTCATCAGTCACGACCTGCACATTGCCGAACAAGCGGACGAGGTGTACGAACTGCGCGACGGAGAATTGTCCGGGTGGCTGCGATTCGAAACGCGCACGCGAGAACACGCGGGATTGCACGCGGCACATGAGGGGACGTATGAGCAATAGTTGGAAACCGTCGCCGCTGCAAGAGCTGCTCTTGCGCGCGGCATTGTTCGACGGGGACGCGGCGCGTACGGCATGGCACGCGTGGATTGGGCAAAGTGGTTTTTCGCAGGTGGATTATGGTTCGTACCGCTTGCTGCCATTGGTTTATCTCAATTTGCTCAAACTCGAAATGCAACATCCTGCGCTGCCGCAGCTGCAAGAGATGTATCGCGTCACATGGTATCGTAATCACCTCATCCTGCGGCGCGCGGTCAAGGCGCTGCGGCTCTTGCGCGAAGCAGAAATTCCGACGCTGGTCCTCAAAGCGTGCGCGCTCATTCCGCTTTATTATCATGATGTTGCCGCGCGTCCGATGAGCGATACGGACATTCTCGTGCCGACCGCGCACGCGCGCCGCGCGCTCCAAGTGTTGAACGCGGGTGGATGGTTTCCGCGCGAACGCGCGCTGGAAGAAATGAGCGAAGGATATTTTACGCGCTTGCACGCGCATACGCTGACGACGGCGGACAAGTTTGATTTGGATTTGCATCGGCACGTTTTTCATTTTGAAACGCGCGACGCGGGCGACGAACCGTTTTGGGAGGCGTCCATTCCGGTTGAATTGCAAAATGAAAAAACGCGCGCGCTGAGTCCCGCGGACCAATTGCTGCATGTGTGCACACACGGCGCGGAATGGAACCCCGTGCCGCCCGTGCGCTGGGTTGCGGATGCGTGCATGATTTTGCAGCACGCGCAAGTGGATTGGGAGCGATTCGTACATTTCGCGCGCGTGATGCGCGTCGTCCTCGTCGCACAGCACGCGCTCACGTACCTTGATAGCGCGATGCAGCAAAATATCCCCGCGTATGTTTTTGATGCACTGCGTCATACGAACATTACGCGGCTGGAACGCGTTCATTATGATTTGTTGGTGCATCCCCATTCCCAACACAACACCGCGCTGAAACTCTGGTATCATTACAGCCGGTTTCGGCGCGTGACGCAGGCGTACCGCGGCGAACCATGGCTCTTGCGTTTTCCCTCTTTTTTGCGCGATACGTGGGACCTGCAACAAACGCGTGAGGTGCCGCGCTATATGCTGCGTTATGCCGCAAACCGGCTGGCGCGTCGCTTCAAACCCATGCCCAAATTCATGAGCAAGGACACACGATGATTACACACACCGCGCCCAAGTACGAGTATCTGCCAAGCGAGGACATTGAAAAAATTCACGACACGACGATGCGCGTGTTGGAAGAATTTGGCATCGCCTTCAATCACGACGAAGCGGTGGATATTTTGGAACGCGCGGGGTGTGAGGTGGACCGCGACGCGCTGCCCGCGCCACTGGTGAAATTTCCGCGCGAATTTGTGCTCGAACAGATTGCCAAAGCGCCGCGCGAGTTCACGATTCATGCGCGCAATCCCGCGAACGATATTGTGATGGGCGGCAATCACATGGTGCTTGCGCCGGTGTACGGTCCGCCGAACGTTCAGGATTTGGACAAGGGACGCCGCGAAGCGACTATCGAAGATTTTCGCAATTTCGTAAAACTCGCGCAGGTTGTACCCGACATGCACAACGCGGGCGGGGTGGTGTGCGAACCGAATGACGAACCCCAGCCGACGCGTCATCTCGACATGATTTTTTCGCTGCTCACGTTGAGCGACAAAACGTTCATGGGGAATGTCGTCTCCGCAGAAAACGCGAACGATACGATTGAGATGGCGGCAATGGTTTTTGGCGGACGCGAAAAAATCGCGCAAGACCCCGTGCTGCTCGCGTTGGTGAATGTCAACAGTCCGCGTTTGTACGATACGCGCATGTTGGATTCGCTCGTCACATACGCGCGCGCGCGCCAGCCATTGATTATCACGCCGTTCATTCTCGCGGGCGCAATGTCGCCGGTCGCGGTCGGCGGAACGTTGGTGCAGCAAAACGCGGAAGCGCTCGCGGGCATTACGTTGACGCAGTTGCTCAATCCGGGAACGCCGGTGGTGTACGGTTCGTTCTTGTCGAACAGCGATATGCAGTCGGGCAGTCCCGCGTTTGGCACGCCCGAATCGGCAGCCGCGCTCTTTGTCAGCGCGCAGCTCGCGCGCAAATACAAATTGCCGTTTCGCAGCGGCGGCGGTTTAACGTCCAGTAAAGTCGCGGACGGACAAGCGATGTGGGAAGCGACGATGACGTTTTGGCCCACGTTTCTCGCGTGCACGAATTTTGTTTTGCACGCGGCGGGCTGGCTCGAGAGCGGTCTGGTTTCGTCGTACGAAAAATTTGTGATGGATGTGGAAGTGGTGCGAATGATGCAGGTGTTTCTCGGCGGCATCGCGTTGGATAAAGAAGGACTCGCGCTGGATGCGTTCGAGGAAATCGGACCCGGCGGATATTTTTTTGGCGCGGCGCACACGATGCGGCATTTTCGCGATGCGTTTTATCGTCCCCTCATTGCCGATGTGCAAAATTATGTGCGGTGGGAACAAAAGGGCGCCGAGACGGCGGACGTGCGCGCGAATCGCGTGTGGAAAAAATGGTTAAAGGAATATCAGCAGCCCGCAATGGATGAAGGCATCGCGGAAGGACTGCGCGAGTATGTGGCGCGGCGCAAGGAGGAAATTCAGCAGCAAGAAATGATGTGAGAGATAAACTTGGGCAATGGTACGACAAAGTTCAAATTTGTCGTGCCTTTTTTCCACAGGAGAACAATCATGAAACGCAAACTCGGCGTACTCGCGCTCGTGAGTATGCTTGCCGTCCTTGGCAGTACGACTGCGCTTGCAGCCCCTTTGCCCGAATCAAAATACGCCGCGCAAATTGCCAACGCGCCCGATGTATTAGAGACCACGTTCAAAATCAATGTCGTTTTTGTCGGCTATGAAATGGCGGACATTGACATGCCCAATTTTGAAGCCGAATTGCCTTCAACCTATGACCCACTCGTCATTTTGCCTTATATCTATTACGACATTTCTCTGCCCATTAACATTCACGGTGACTATGAATACAATTATGTGTTTGCGGACAGCTCATTCAATGATTCGTTCTTTGGCTATTTAACAAGCATCGGCAAAGATGGCACGCTAACCGAATTTCAGGAGGCATACAACACTCAGTCAAATCGTTCCATCACCATCGAGCCACCGCACTCGCTCTACATTGACGCGCCATCCACAGAACTGTGGTTGATGAATCACGGGCGCAGCGATTTGGGATTGGATGTTGCCAATTACACCATCTTTTTTGTGAATTGGTACGGACGTTCCGATTTTCGTTTTCACGTGTACACCAAGACGGATGACCCGGACGTGGATACGGGTGTGAATTTCGGCGAGGTGTACGACCAGACCAAAATGATTGCGTGGGGCGGTTCGTACGGACGAACGTGGTTTTACGATTTGTCTGCCGGACCGGAGGCGTGGAGCGCGAATTGGGACATCAACAATGCAGATGTGGATGGCGGCGGCGATGTGGACTATCGCATGCCCCCCGTTTGGGAATATGGCAACATGACCGGGTATCGCCCGTTCGACAATCTTTCCGGTGACCTGGGCAAAGTCGCGCGCTGGTTGGCGATTGACCTGCTCTTTACTACAAATCCGGTGTATGACCCGCTCGTGACCGAACCATTTCCCGGTTTTGGCAAACGTCTGTTTATCAACATGTTTGAGGACGACCCCAACTCGAACGGTCCGGATTGGATTGACAAGCCGTACATCCGCAAAACAATGCAGCACTTGCAGCCCGACTACAAATGGCGCGTCACGCTCAAGGACCAGCCGCTGAAAGGTTCGGGGCTGCAAGGTCCATTCCGGATTTGGGCGGGCTTGCGGAATGCCCCCGGCTGTTGGGGTCCCTACGGCGACCCGTTCGCAGAACTCTTTTGTTACGTGGACACGCACCGCAACAATTATTTGCCGCCAATCAAACCGCTCCAAAACAAAATGATTGGCGTCTTTGCATTCAACACCACCGATGAACGTATGGGAAACCTGGGCGGACTGCTCGGTTATGCGGATGATGACTGGATGAGCGGCACTCCCACCTACGTGTTTGAGTTTGATACGCCGGGGACCCGCGCGACGGGTTTTGGTTTTAGCACCACGACAACGCACGAAGTCGGACATCATATCGGCTTGGCGCATCCGCACGATGGATACGACTCGGAAGCCGATGCTTTGATTGACCCGACCGGCGACTATTATTTCGTGTGGACAGGTGACGAAAGTCACAGCATCATGCAGTACATCGCCGTTGCGAATCAATTCGGCTGGTTTGACCGCGACAACATGAATCGCTTTTTGACGGGGCGCTATCTCACGCGCAGCAGTGAAATCGCCGCAGAGCTCACGCCGCGCGGAAATTCGCGCAAAGCGAACGCGCTGCTGCAAGACGCGAACGCGCGTTTGGATGAATCCCGCCGCGCATTCGGCGCAATGGATTACGCAGGCGCGGCAAAGCAAGCGCGCGCCGGATTTGAACGCGTGTGGCGCGCGGCGCAGCTCGCGGGTTTGAATCCGCCGATGGCAAAACCGCTGCCCGCCGGCGTTCGCACCAACGTACCCAAGATGGTGGACCCGATTCCGCATCCATTCCAAAAATAATGCGTCGGGCTTGCGTGCGCGCTGGATGTGTGGAAAATCCAATGCACCTCCGGCGCGTAGATGTAAGGAATTTGCCATGAGCGAACCACTGGAACTCGCCGAAGAATGGCTCGAAAAAATTTGGCGACGCCAAAAATTGGAAGCCGTCGAGCAGCTGTGCACGGAAAATTATACAGACTATACGCTGCCTGAAAGCGAGGACGGCGACATCGCGCAGTTTCAAGAGTACGCGCGTGCTTTATTGGATGCGTTCAGTGGTTTGCGCGTGGAACTCGCGGATTCGTACGAAGATGTAGATTACGCGATTTTGCGCGTCGAGTGGCGCGGCACACAGCGCGCGGAATATCTCGATGTTGCGCCAACGGAAAAAACCATCGAATGGTCGAGCATTGAAATTTTGCGCGCCGATGGAAATCAAATCGTCGAACGTTGGGCGCAAAACGATTTGCTCGCGCAATTGCTGCAAGCGGGCGAGAGCGCAAGTGAAACCGATTTTGGCGAAATGCAGCGCGAGACCGAACACGCCGCGTTGATTTCGCAGCTGGCGGAAGTTCCAAATCAAGTGCGCGCGGCAGTACGCAACAGCGGCGTGCATTCCGCGACGGCGGACACTTGGTCAACGCCCGCCGTGATTGGACATTTGTGGCGCACCGAACGCAACATTTGGCAAGCGCGTTTGGAACAATTACGGAATCAAGACGAACCCTATTTTGATTTTTGGGAACCTGACCGCGTTGCGTGCGAGGAGGAATTTGGCGCAATGGATGTCAATGTGCTGCTCGACGCGTTTGAATTTTTGCGAAACGCGACGTGCGATTATTTGCGCGATTTGTCGGATACAGATTGGGAACGGCGCGGAGTGCGGCGCGCGTTGGGCGATGTCAACGTTGCCGAGCTGATGCAAGAAGCGTTGCAGCACGACCGCGACTGGATTGCGAATCTGGCAGGCGCGCAATTGTAAAGGGTAGAGAATGAACACACTCGAATTACTGCGAACCAATTTGGATCTCGCGCACGACGCGTTTTCCAAAACCGTCGCGGATGTGACACAAGAGATGGCGGACTGGCTTCCGCCGGGAATCATGCACCCGATTGGCGAACGCTACGCGCATCTCGTCATGGCGGAGGACATGCTCCTTCATAGTTTCGCCAAAGACAGCGCGCCGCTGTTCGCAGGCGAATGGGCAGGGCGCACCGGATTTGCTGCCGACATGCAAATGTTGCTTGGGCAGACATCAGAGCAAGCACGCGCGTTCCGCGTGGACGATTTGAACGCGCTGGCGGAATACATGCGCGCGGTGTTTGCCGATACGCAAGCATTCATCAACGACGCGCCGGAAGAAATCTTGACCACGAACATTGACATGAGCGTTGCCGGATACGGCACAGTTCCTTTTCCTGTCTGGTTCAGCTCGTTCATCATCGGACACATTCATGATTTGACGGGCGAAATCTCCGCGCTCAAAGGATGTTTGGGCGTCAAAGGGTATCCGTTTTAGAGTATTCAGTAGTCAGTAATCAGGTTTCAGTCATCAATGAATCAATTCTCAATTTCTGAATACTGTCCACTGAACACTGATTACTTTTTCCGTAATGCGTTCACAAGCTCAAGTCGTCATCATCGGCGCGGGCGTCGTCGGCTGCAGCACCGCGTATTATTTGACGCAGATGGGTTGGCGCGATGTGGTGGTGCTGGAACAGGGACCGCTTTACAAGGTCTACGGTTCGACTTCGCACGCGCCCGGACTCATTTTTCAACACAACAATTCGCGCAGTTTTTGCCAAATCGCGCAGTGGACGGTGGAAACGTACAAACGCGTGAATGATTTGAATGTCGCGCCCGAAAAATGCGCGTGGCAAGTCGGCTCGCTCGAAATCGCGCAGACGCCCGAACGGTGGCACGAACTCGGGCGCAAAATCGGCAACGCGAAAGCGTGGGGACTCGAAGCGCATCTCATTTCGTCAGGCGAAATAAAAAATCTGGTGCCGATTATGCGCGTGGATGATTTGTACGGCGCGTTCTATGTGCCGAGCGACATGGACATCAAAGGCGTCGCGCTGCTGCAAGGCATCACCAAACTCGCGCAAGACGGCGGCGCGCAATTTTTTGATTACACCCGCGTCACGGGAATTGATACAACACCCGCGAGTGGAAACGCGCCGCGTGTGCGCGCGGTAAAAACGGATCGCGGCGACATTCAATGCGAATATGTAATTTGCGCGGCGGGCTTGTGGGGACCGGTTATCGGGAAAATGGTCGGCGTGGATATTCCGCAAACGCCCTGCGAACATCTTTACGTGCGCGCGACGCCGATTGAGGAATTGCAAAACGCGCAAGATGAATTGGAAATGCCGATTGTGCGCGCGCAAGACCGCGACTTGTATTTTCGCCAGCATCGCAACGCGTGGGGCGGCGGCTCGTACTCGCACCATCCGTTGATTACTTTTGCGGATGAGCTGCGTGATGATGACCATCCCGCCATTACGCCCGCGCCGCCGCAAAACGTCGAACATTTTATGAGTGAAATGGCGCAACGTTTTCCCGCGACGGCGAACGCGCAAATTGCCGAGGCGTTCAACGGCATGTTCACGTTCACGCCCGACGCGAACATGAATCTCGGCGAATCCATGCGCGTCAAAAATTTTTGGTCGGCGGAGGCGGTGTGGGTCACGCATGGTGGTGGAACGGGACGCGTGATTGCGGAATGGTTGACGACGGGCGTGCCGCCGCTCGATATGCGCGAACACGACATCAATCGCTGGCACAGTTACGCGTTCAGCAAGCCATACATTCGCGCGCGCGCCGAACGACAGTACATTGAAATTTACGACATCATTCATCCGATGCAGCAAACGTTGAATCCGCGCGGCATTCGCGTCACGCCGTTTTATGAACGCCAAAAAGCATTGGGCGCGGAATTTTTTGAAGCCGTCGGTTGGGAGCGTCCGCAGTGGTACAACGCCAATGCAGACTCTCCGCTCCTCAATCTCGGAGAGGGGTTGAGGATGAGGTCCGGTTGGGCAGCGCGCTATTGGTCGCCCATCATCGCCGCAGAACATCACGCTACACGCAAACGTGTAGGGCTGTTTGATTTGACCGCGTTCACAAAACTGCGCGTCGAGGGCAACGACGCGTTGCAATTTTTACAGCGCGTCGCGGCGAATCAAATGGACCGTCCGATTGGGCATGTCACATATACCGCCATGTGCAATGAACACGGCGGCATCGAAACCGATTTGACGGTGACGCGCGTCGCGCCTCAAGAATTTCTTGTCGTCACGGGCGGCGGAATGGGGATGCACGATTTGGCGTGGTTGAAAAAAAATTTGCGCGACGATGAACATGTGACGATAACCGATGTCACGTCGAGTTATGCCACACTCGGTCTGTGGGGACCGCACGCGCGCGACTTGATTCAAAAGATTTCGCGTGATGATTTTTCCAATGAAGGTTTTCCGTACGTTACCTCGAAAGAAGCATACATCGGTTACGTTCCCGTGCGCGCGATTCGCATTTCGTACGCGGGCGAACTCGGCTGGGAACTCTATACGCCGACGGAATACGCGTTGAAATTGTGGGACACGCTTTGGGACGCGGGACAGCAGTCTGGAATTACTGCCGTTGGCGGCGGCGCGTTTGAATCTCTTCGCATCGAAAAGGGTTATCGCTTTTGGGGCGCAGACATTCACGCGGAATACAATCCGTACGAAGCGGGGTTGGGATTCGCGGTGAAATTGGACAAAGGTGATTTTATCGGGCGCGATGCGCTGGCAAAAAGTAAAGCGTCAAACGTCAAACGTAAATTGGTGTGCATAACCTTTGATGACCCGCAAGTGATTGTGATGGGCAAAGAACCTATCATGGATGGCGACAAAGTTTTGGGCTATGTCACGAGCGCGAATTTCGGTTACACTGTGGGCAAGAGCATCGCGTACGGTTATGTTCCCATCGCATACGCGAATGAAGGAACGAAAGTAAAAATTTATTACTTTGGCGAATTGCACGATGCGACGGTGACGAAGGAACCGTTGTATGATGGGGGGGGGAAGAGGTTAAAAAGTTAGACAGCATGTCAGAACCCGAACATCTCTCCAAATTGCAAGAAGGCGTTGATGCGTGGAACGCGTGGCGCAATGAATTTTCGCAAATCATTCCCGATTTGAGCGGCGCGGATTTTGCGGAAATGAATCTCGCGCGCATCAATTTCGGCGCGTGTTATCTCGCCGATGTGGATTTGCGCGGCGCGAACTTGCAGCACGCGAATTTGATTGGCGCAGAAATGGCAAATGCCAATTTGGAACGCGCGGAATGTTCGTTCGCGCTGCTCCGTTTTGCCGACATCAGTCACGCGAATTTTGCGAACGCGAATTTGGAGCAAGCAAACTTGACCGAAGCGGATGCGCGGCACGCGAATTTTACGGACGCGAATTTACGTATGGCGTTTTTCACCAAAGCGTATTTGGCAAACGCAAATTTCACGCGCGCAAATTTGGCAAGCGCGGCATTGGTGGATGCGGACTTGACCGACGCGATTCTGGACGGCGCGAATTTAGAGGCGGCGATAATGCCGGATGGTTCGATAAATGAGTGAAACGGAGAAACGATGAACGCACGCGATATTCTCTTTTACGGCAATCGTACGTTGCTCGGAAGTTTGGAACGTGTGCCGCCAAGTGAACGAAATTCGCCCGGTGTGGTCGGTTGGTGGTCGGCGCGCGAGGCGATGGCGCATCTGGCGATTTTTGAAGCGGGACTCGCGCAATTACTCGAGTCGTTTCTGGGCGGACCGTTTCCCGAATTGTTGTCGAACATGGACTCGTCCAAGAATGACATACTCGTCGCGCAGAAACAAGACAAAACGTTTGACGAATTGCTTGACGAGTACAACGAGTCATATACACGCGTGATGGAGTTGATTGAAAAAATTTCGCCGGAAACATTGCGCGAGGTGGGAACGATTCCGTGGTACGGCGACGAGTATTCGCTCGACGATTTTATCGTGTACACGTTTTATGGACACAAACGCGAACACGCGGCTAGGTTCGAGGCGTTTGGGGATAGGTTGGTCGAAGGAAAGTGAGTTTCGAGCATGGCAGTCGCAAAAATCAGAGAAGAAATTCCAATTAAACTGAACAAGGATGGAGTTTATTTGGTAGGTGGCACGCGCGTCACATTGGACACGATAGTTCGAGCACACAAACGCGGACGATCTGCTGAAACGATTGCACGACAATATCCTGCTTTACAATTAGCCGATGTCTATTTTGTAATTGGATATTACCTGCACAATCCAGCGACAGTTGAACAGTATCTTGAAAAACGCGCACAGCTTGCCAAGCAAGTCCGCAAATTGAACGAAACGCGGTTCCCTCAAAAGGGCGTCCGCGCCCGCCTCGCCGCGCGAACGCAATCACCGAAATAGAACCATGCTGCGTTTTGCCGCCGACGAGAATTTCAACAATGATATTTTGGATGGAGTGATTGCGCGCGAAGCGGGTATAGATATTGTCCGAATCCAAGACACAGAATTGTACAGTAAAGAGGATGTCCAAGTTTTGGAATGGACTGCGCGCGAGAATCGTCTGTTGTTGACACACGATGCAAGCACGATGACGCATTATGCGTACGAACGTGTTCGGGCAGGCAAACCGATGCCCGGCGTAATTGAAGTGAGCGATGAATTGACTATCGGGAGTGTGATTCAAGATTTGTTGTTATTGGCAGGCGCAAGCAATGAAGGCGAATGGGAAGGGCAAGTAATTTATTTGCCACTTCGATAGAGGAGTTTTATGGAACGTCGGACACCACTTTACGATTATCACTTGCGGAACGCGTCCACGCTCGTCAAGGGCGGCGGCGATTTCATGTTTCCGCTGCAATATACGTCGAATGTTGAAGAGCATCTCAACACGCGCACGAACGTGGGGATGCAAGATTTGTCCACGATGGGCGAAGTGGACATCAAGGGACCCGGCGCGGAACGTCTCATCAATCGCCTCATCGTCAACGAGATTCGCGATTTGATGCCCGGGCAAGCGCGTTATTCGACGATGGTGAATGAAAACGGCGGCGTGGTGGACGACATCACCGTCTATAAATTTTCCGACGACCATTTCATGATTGTCACAAGTTCGGGTCCGCGCAAAAAAACCGCGCGCTGGATTATGGATTGGGCGGAAGGTTCGAGCGCGTACGCGACGGATGTGACCGCCGCGATTGCGCTGCCTGTCGTGCAAGGTCCGCGTTCGCGCGAATTTTTGAAAACGGTGGTGCAGGGCGCGGACCTGGACAAGTTGAGATATTTTCGTTTCGCGTCCGTGAGCATTAACGAAACAGAATTGCTCTTGTCGCGTTCGGGCTACACCGGTGAACTCGGCTACGAGCTGTACACGCCTGCGGAAGAAGCGGGCGCGCTGTGGGAATTTTTGTTGAATGCAGGCAAAGCGTTCGGATTAAAACCGTACGGAGTGGCGACGATGCAAACGCTGCGTTTGGAAAAAGCGTACCCGTTGTACGGCAATGACATCAACGAAGACGTAACGCCGTTCCATGTCGGGCTTGACCGCTGGATTCGTTTCGACAAACGCGATTTCATCGGACGCGAGGCGTTATTGCGCGCGCAGGAGCGCGGCATCGAAGAACGCTTTACGGGATTGATTCTCGAAGGCGACATGCCTGCGAATGTGCGCGACGCGATTTATCCCGCGCGTGAAGTGAATTTGTACAAGGACCAAGAAAAAGAATACGGCGCGGAAGCGGGGAATCTCGAAGACAAAGTTTTTCCGGGCGCTCAGCAAGTGGGTTACGTCACGTACAGCAACAAAGGTCACAGCGTCGGCAAAACTCTCGCGCTCGCGTATTTGCGAACGTCGCACAATTTCCCCGGTTCGCGTTTGGTGATTCAAACGAACGGACGTTGGATTCCCGCGACCGTCGCGCAAACGCCTTTCTTTGACCCGGGGGGATTGCGGTTACGCGCGTGATGGTTGGCGGACTGAAAACGCGAATGTACACGAATCTTGACGAATCCGCACGAACAAAAAAGAATTTGTTTGATTTGCGTAGATTCGCTTTCATTCGCGCAAATTCGCGTTTCAAGACCAAACATGCACCGAGGTCTCCGCTTTCAGCACGCATGATGCTTTCAAAATGGTGTGGACATTAAATTTATGATGAACAATCGTCTCTCTTCTTTCCGTGCAACTCCGCGTGTATCCGCGTCCGAAAAACCGCCCGCGCGTATGAACGATATTCCCAAACATTACGACGCGATTGTGTTGGGCGTCGGCGCGATGGGCGGCGCGGCGTGTTATCAATTGGCGAAACGCGGCAAACGCGTTCTCGGTCTCGAACAATTTTCGATTCCGCATGACCAGGGTTCGTCGCACGGCATGACGCGCATCATTCGCCTCGCGTACTATGAACATCCGTCGTACGTAAATCTTTTGCGCCGCGCGTACGAATTGTGGAATGATTTGGAAAATGTCGTCGGCGAAAAATTGTTGTACAAAACCGGTTCGATTGACGCGGGTCCCGAAGACAGTTGGGTGTTTCAAGGTTCGTGGCGCTCGTGCAAAGAACACGATTTGCCGCATCAAGTGTTGACGGGCGCGGAACTGCATCGCAAGTTCCCCGGCTACAATCTGCCCGACACGACGATGGCGGTGCTTCAGCCGGACGGCGGATTTCTCGCGCCGGAAAAATGTATTGTGTCGTTCGTGATGGCGGCGCAGGCGGCGGGCGCGGAAATTCACGGACACGAGCCCGTCTTGGATTGGGAACCGTATTTGGATGGTTTCAAAGTCATCACGACGCGCGACGAATATCACTGCGACAAGTTGATTATTTCGGCGGGCGCGTGGGCGGCGAAAATGATTCCAGAACTGCGCGAGCTCACCGTGCCCGAACGGCAGGTGCTGGCATGGCTGCAGCCGAATCGTCCCGAATTTTTTCAGCCCGAAAATTTTCCCGTGTTCAATCTGCTCGTCGAAGAAGGACGCTATTACGGTTTTCCGCAGCACGGCATCCCCGGTTTCAAATTCGCGCGTTATCATCACTTTGAAGAAATCATTGACCCCGACGAATTTGAACGCGACGCGAACGACGACGACGAACGCGCGCTGCGCGAATTTTGCGAACGTTATTTTCCGTACGGCGTCGGTCCGACGATGACATTGAAATCGTGCATCTTTACGAACACGCCTGACCGTCATTTCATCATTGACACGCATCCCGAAATGAAAAATCTCGTCATCGTTTCGCCGTGTTCGGGACACGGCTTCAAATTCGTCAGCGTAATCGGTGAAATCGCCGCCGACCTTGCACAGTACGGTTCGACGCGTCACGACATTTCACTTTTCCAACTCGCGCGTTTTTACGACCCGCTGTACATGGCGAGCATTCCGCACACGCATCGCGCGGTGGGTGGTGGGAAGCACGGCGCGGGTCGCTCGCACACTTCGGGGTATCCGACGCCGCCGACAGCGCGGGGTACGAGAAACGAGAAACGTGAAACGAGAAACGTGAATTGGTCACAAGCAAATGCGATGCTGCACGGATTTTCGCAAGGCGGTTCGCGCGCGCAAGCAGAGGAATGGGGTTATCAATTGCCGGAGGATGTGAGTACGTTTTGGTAAGGAGGTCCATCGTGTCCGAAGCATACAGTCTCGCGGATTTTGTTCGCGCCAACAGTTACGCGCGTGTGCCGGATGAAACGCGTCAGGACGAAGGATGGAAAGAATACAAAAAAGGGTACGAACTCCGCATTGTTGTGAAAACACCAGACGATTTGAAACGCGTGCGAAAGCTTTTGCAAGATGCGGCGATTAAACCCGGCAAAGCGTACCGCAAAGCGCAGCAGTGGGTCCAGCCCGTGTACGGCAAGCAAGCGGTAAATTCGCTCGTCGCGCTGAAATCCAAAAAACGTTAGTCACCTCACCCCGCCCCTCTCCTAAAAAGGAGAGGGGGCAACTTTCTTGATGGCTCTCCTTCGTATCGGCTCGCGCGAATTTTCCCCCGCGTTGATTGTCTTCGACAAAGACGGCACGCTGATTGATTTCAATTTCATGTGGGCGAGTTGGGTGGTCGAACTCGCGCAACGGCTCGAACGCGCCGCCGATGTTTCACTCGCCCGCGAATTGTATGAGGCGATGGGTTATGACGCAGCGCGTCATAACGTCATTGCCGGTTCGCCGCTCGCCGCGCATTCGATGGCGAATTTGTTCACGTTGACCGCGCGCGTCATACACAAAGTGGGTCTGTCGCCGGACGCGGCGCTACGCGCGACGAACGACGCGTGGTTCGCACCCAATCCGGTAACGATGGCGCGTCCGCTCGCCGATTTGCCGAAACTTTTTTCGCAATTGCGCGCGCGCGCGATTTTGATTGGCGTTGCGACGAGCGATGACCGCGCGTCGACACTCGAAACGTTGCGCGCGTTGGGAATTTCTGAAATGGTGAACGCGTTGGTGAGCGCGGATGATGGGCTGCCGAACAAGCCCGCGCCCGACATGCTGCTGCGTGTGTGTGAGGAATTGAATGTTGCGCCCGCGTCGGCGTTGATGGTTGGGGATTCGGTGGCGGACATGCAATCTGCGCGCGCGGCGGGGATTGGATTTCGTGTAGGCGTCTTGTCGGGTGTGAGCTCCGAACCGGATTTGCAAAAGGATGCTGACACCATTGTCGCTTCTGTCGCCGCGCTGATGACAAATTGATTTCGGATTGCTAAAATTCCATTTTGCCTATTCCGAAACGTGTGTGGATATGCTATGCTTGTCCTGCGCGTTTTTTTATTGGAACGGGGAGTTCTTCTCATCGATTGTATTGCGGATGCGTTCGTTTCACGCGGCTGTGACGCGGACGCATAATTTTTCAATATGCCTACGCGTTTCTTGTGGCTCATCCTCTTTGTCTGCGCCATGCTCTTGAGCTCTTCGAAAGTGGCATTTGCCGCTGTTTCCGCGCGCGGAATCGTTTGGCTTGACCAAAATGGCAACGGCGTTCGCGATGGCGGCGAAAAGGGAATTGCGCGCGTGCCCGTTTATTTGCGCGATGCGAATGATAATCTGGTGGTGCGCGCGATTACGACCACCGGCAAGAAAGGTAAATTTGTCTTTAGGAATGTTCCACCCGGCAGCTACATCGTTCAGGTTGTTGACCCTGCCGAAGGTTGGGAATTCACAGCACAAGGGCGCGATATGCATGTGGATTCCGCGACGGGTTGGAGTGCGTCGTTCGCTCTTCCGTCTGCACCGAAACCGAAAATCAGGGCGGGCTTGCGGCAGGTCAATTCCAAAAGCACGAACAACAGTGCGGAAAGATTTGCGGCAATTGACGCTACGCAGGTACGTTGTGCGGCTGCTGCGGGTCCGCTTGCGCTGAACTGGACTGACGTGAACGTTGTATTGCCTCGCTTCAACGTGCCGGATTCCGTGTTAACGGGTGTGTCATTGACGTGGAGTACGGTGGTGTCGCATACGGTCAGTGTGACGAACACCTCCGCCGTCACGGGAACGATTACGGTTGACTTTACCGATAGTATAAGTGTCACATTGCCCAATGGTTTTGTCCTCGCAACGCAGGGGAATACGCAGGTGGCGTTCGATGATGTGCCGCCTACCGAAGCGCGCGGTCCTGCTTTTGCGAGCGTGGATGAGCAAGGGGTTTATGCGTACCCTGCGCCACTGGATGATTTTGTCGGCGCGGGCAATTTGAATTTGTTGTCCGATGCAACATCCTTTTTTGTCGGCGCGGGTCCCGGGTCATTGATAATCAACGCGGATTCTATGGGACAAGCAACGCTGTGCGCGACGTACGAATACATTATTTTGGTCGAACCGCGCGAACTCAAAAACATCGTCTATGACGGAACGAATGAACGGCTCTTTGTCGCCGACCGCGACAATAACGCAGTGTTGGTCTATGACCCCAACACGCTGGACTTGACCAACAGCGTGGATGTGGGACAGCGTCCGTTTAGCATGGCGCTGCTGAATGGACACGTATATGCGGGCAATTTTAATTCCAATTCGGTTTCGGTCATCAACGCCGCGACGTTGGCGGTCGTCGCGACAATTGACCTGAATGCCGGTCCGAATTGCGGCACGCAGCCAACGCACATTGCCGCGAATCCCTCCACGAACAAATTGTACGTCGCGCTGCACGGCAGCGGACGTGTGGCGGTTCTGGATGGCGCGAGCAATTCATTCTTGACATGTATTGACGGCGTTGGTGGTGGGACGTTCGGCATCGCGGTGAATCCCGCGTTGAATCGCGTGTACGTGACGGGGCGCGATTCAAAGGATTTGCGTGTCCTCGATGGCGCAACTGATACGCAACTTGACAGTCAACGGCAAGAATTTGGCGACAGTAGTCCCTATCAAGTTGCGGTTGACCCAAACAATGACCGCGTCTACGTCGCGGTTTCGATTCCCGTTGACCACGAAACAGTGACGCGTTTGTACGCGTACGATGCGGACGCGGGAAATTTAACCCCCGTTGTCGGTTCGCCTTTCACCATCGGCAACAATCACGACGGCGGCGGCATTGGCGCGAGTCCGTGTTCGGGAAAAATTTATGTGCTTGAACCGGACAACAATACCGTGCGCGTGTTGAACAGTGATTTGACACTCAACACAACGCACGCGCAGACCGACCCCTTTGGACTTGCGTTTGGCGACGGCAAAGCGTTTATCACGAATCGCGCGCCTGCAACCATCAGTACGCTGGCGGATTGTCCATAACAGAATCGAGAAAGTGCCGCACAAAATTGGTGCGGCACTTTTTTTTTGCCATTCAAAAATTAGAGACGCGCGGCATGTGTGGTAAAATGCCCGCAGTTTCGCGCGACACCAATGGCGCTATCGTGTTGGCTCGTTACTCTCACATTCGTTTGGTGAGACAAGAGCCGCAACTAGCCAGTATCCATTGGTGTTTTGTTATGCGATGTGTGTGCACGCGATGCGAGCCGCGAAATTTTTGCAGGCAACGCGTGACGAGCTTTTACCTCGTCACATGTCACCTGTCACTCTTTTTCTTATGACGCCTGACGAAATTCTCCAACAGATGTATGACAACACCGTTCTCGGCAAAGTCCCCGAAGTGACCAATCTCACCAAAGAAGGACTGGCGCAAGGCATGGACCCGCTCGACATGCTCTACGGCGGCGAGAACAAAGAACTCGGCGGACGCGGACTTTTGCCCGCGCTCCAAGAAGTGGGACGTCGTTTTGAAGTCGGCGATTTTTTTGTTCCCGAAATGCTCATGTCCGCGCGCGCCATGCAAGGCGCGTTGACCATTTTGCGTCCCCTGCTCGCCGCAAAAGGCGAAAAGACTGTCGGCAAAGTGGTGATGGGCACGGTCAAGGGCGACGTACATGATATTGGCAAGAACTTGTGCAATATCATGATGGAAGGCGCGGGGTTTGAAGTGATTGACCTCGGCGTGAATACCTCGCCCGAAAAATTTGTCAAAGCCGTGCAGGACCATCAACCCGATGTCGTCGGCTTTAGCGCGTTTCTCACGACGACGATGCCGATGATTAAAGTGAACATCGAAGCGTTAAAAAAGGCGGGGTTGCGCGACAAGGTAAAAGTGATGGCAGGCGGCGCGCCCGTCACGGAACATTACACGCAAATTTCCGGCGCGGACGGTTACGCGCCCGACGCGAGCGCGACCGCGCGCCTCGCGAAAAAATTCGTCGGCGACAATGGCGATGCCCCGAGCGGCGCGTTAGCCGCCGCGATTTCGGCTGTGGAAAAAATGATGAGCGTTGTCGAGCCAAGCTAAAAGTCAAAAGCTAAAAGTACAAAGTGAATAGAGTTTAACTTTTAGCTTTTGACTTTCACCTTTTACTTTGCAAACCATTCTCGAATCCAAAACCAAAACCGTCATTATCGGCGACGATGTGCCGTTCGTGATGATTGGCGAAAAAATCAATCCGAGCGGACGAAAAAAACTCGGCGCGGAAATGGCGGAAGGAAATTTCGAACGCGTCAGAAACGACGCTATCGCCCAGGTCGCGTGCGGCGCGCACATGCTTGACGTGAACGCGGGCTATCCGATGGGCGACGAACCCGCGATGCTGGTGCAGGCAATCAAAACGGTGCAGAGTGTTGTAGACGTTCCGTTGTGCATTGACTCGTCTGTCTATGAAGCGTTGGAAGCCGCGCTCGCGGTGTATGAAGGAAAACCGCTTGTCAATTCCGTGACGGGCGAGGACGAACGCCTCGAATTGATTCTCCCGCTTATCAAAAAATACAACTGCGCGGTGATTGGCATGGCGAATGACGAAACGGGCATTTCGATGGACCCCGAATATCGTCTCGGCGTCGCAAAAAAAATCGTCGAACGCGCGGCGGATTATGGAATTCCAAAAGAAAATATCGTCATTGACCCGCTTGCGCTCACCGTCGCCGCCGACCCCGCCGCGATTACCGTCACCCTCGACACGATAAAATTGATTCGTCAAGAACTCGGCGTGAATTTCACATGCGGCGCGGGCAACACCTCTTTCGGTCTGCCGAATCGTCCGCCGCTCACCGCCGCGTATTTGAACATGGCAATGTACTGCGGACTCACTTCGGCGATTACGGACGCGATGAATGACACGATTCGCATGGGTGTCATGGCGGGCGATGTGATGTTGGGACACGACGCGTACGCGGTGAATTGGATTGCGGATTTTCGCGCGAAACAGAAAAGGGAAACAGGGAAATCGGGGAACCGGTAGCAGGGACGCCCATTTTCGCAACGCGGAGGTTGGGATGAAGCAACTCTTTCAATGGCGAAATCTATTGGTGGGCTGGCTTGCGCTCATCGCGCTCGTTTTCGTGTGGGGCAGTTTGCAGCCGGAAGCCGTCGCAGAGAATGAAGGCAAAGCAAAACGATTGTTTGCAATGCCGCGTGCAGACGTGATTCACGCGCCGCGCGACAATCCGGTGACGATTCCGCTTTCTGCCGCGCCCAATGCCGCGTTCACTGCGCAAACGCGACTCGGTTTCACGAGCGGCGACCAATGGGAGCCCGCGATTGCGGCAGACCGTTTCGGACATGTGTATATTTTGTATCCGCAGTATCTCGGCGTCCCCGGTTGTCCAACGTGCGCGAATCCCACAATGATTTTGCAAGTGAGCAACAATCGCGGCGCGGCGTGGAATTCGCCGACAATCATTTATCCGGCAGGCGCGGCGAGCGGTGGACAGTGGGACGCGCAAATCGCGGTTGACCCCGTTGACGGGCGCACCGTGTACGCCGCGTGGATGCAAGACAACAAGAGCGATATTGTGGTCGCGCGTTCCGATGATTTTGGTGTGACGTGGAATGTCGTCATCGCCGATGCGACGAATTCTGCAACGGACAAACCGATTCTCGCCGTGCGCGGACAAGATGTGTATGTTGGCTACAATCATGCCCAAACCGTTTGGGTGTCGGCTTCACACGACGGCGGAGCAACGTGGAATTCGTACAAAGTGAATCCGAACGGCAAGTTGGGTTGGTCGCTCGCGGGCGGCGGAACGGTGACGCCGAACGGTCACGTATATTTTTCGTGGGCAGGTTATAGACAAAACGGCGGGGCAAAGGGTCCCGTCAATCTATTCATTTCCAAATCCACAGACGGCGGACAAACGTGGGCGAACAATGTGCTTGATGTTTCGGGCGCGCCGCCCGATTGTTCCGCGTACTTGTGCGGCTGGGCGTACCTTGGCGCGCAAGTGGTGATGACTTCGGACGCGCAAGGAAATTTGTACGCGTTGTGGAACATGAACACGACGGACAAGGCGCCGAACCGGGTTTATTTTGCAAAATCCACCAATGCGGGCGCGGCGTGGTCAACCAAAGTAGATGTTTCCCTTGCGCCTCAAGACAAAGCGCACGCGTTCCCCGCGATTGCGGCAACGGGTAATGGCGACGTGCGAATTTCGTGGATGGATGCGCGCGCGTCCGGTGATTTGTGGAACACCTACTATCGCCGTTCGACGAATGGCGGTTCGAGTTGGAGCGCCGAAAGTGATTTGTCCACGTATGTCGCGGGCTATTCGTACATTCAACCGAATGGGTTCAATTATCCGTTCGGCGACTATTACGAAATGGACATTGACGACCAGGGCAAGACGCATTTGATTTGGGGCGAGGCAGTGAATTACGATTCGCCCGGTTCGATTTGGTACAGTCAAGGGCAGTGAGCGGTATTCTGTGGCGTTCGAGCGAGTGAAACTCAACTCGAACGAACGCATCCGTAATCAGTCGAAACAGGTGGACAGGGAAACAGGTAATGTCTTTACTTGTTTCCCTGTTTCCTTGTCTACGTTTATACTTGCAAAGTGAAATACGAGATTCGTTTTCTTCCGAGTGAAATAACTACGCGCGCGCCTGAAGGCACGACGATTTTTAACGCGGCGAATTGGGCAGGGCTCGCGATTGACTCGACGTGCGGCGGGCGCGGCACATGCGGCAAATGCAAAGTGCGCGTCGAACAAGGCAACGCGCCCGTGCGCGAAGCCGACCGCAAATTTTTATCGCCGGGCGAATTGAATGACGGCTGGCGTTTGTCCTGTCGCGCGGTGCTGCATTCCGATTGCGTCGTTGACATTCCGCGCTTGATGGGCAACCCCAAAGCGGCGTTGCTCGGTTATGGGCATCACGTCATTCTGAATCCGAACGTTGCGAAAATTTATTTGGAATTGTCCGAGCCGAATCTGGAAGACCAAGTTTCTGATTTGGCGCGCATTCACGCCGCGCTCGACAAAGAAGGGTACGACGTTCGCAGCAATCTGACGCTTTGGCGCTCCTTGCCCAACATTCTGCGCGGCAGCAATTTTCAAGTGACCGCGGTCATCGTCGGCGATGAGTTGATTGCGCTTGAACCAGGCGACACGCGCGAAAAAAATTACGGGATTGCGGTGGATGTTGGCACAACGTCCGTCGTGTGCGCGATTGTCAATTTGAACACCGGCGCGGTGGAGGCAGTCAAGTCCGATTTGAATCGCCAAGCCCCCTTCGGCGCGGATGTGATTTCGCGCGTTTCGCATACGATGTTTGAAAAAGAAGGGCTTGTCGAATTGCAAGCGCGCATCGTCGAAACGTTGAACGCGCTGCTCGAACAACTGACCGCGCAGTCGGGCATCGCGCGCGAAAACATTTACGAAGCGGTCATCGTCGGCAACGCGACGATGCTTCATCTCTTGCTCGGCATTGACCCCGAACCGATTTCGGTCGCGCCGTTCATTCCCACAATTACACAGCCCGTCACGTTTCGCGCGGCGGACCTCACCCCTGACGCATCATCACGCACCCCGCGTCACCCAAGCACCATGCGTGATGATGCGTCACCTCACCCCTCTCCTTATCAAGGAGAGGGGCAGGGGGTGAGGTTAAATCCCGAAGCGCGCGTGTCCACGTTGCCGCATCTCGGTGCGTATGTCGGCGCGGATATTGTCGCGGGCATTTTGGCAACGGATTTGACGCGCAACAAAGATGGCAAATTGCGTTTGCTGATTGACGTGGGAACGAACGGCGAAATTGTGTTGGGTTCGGTGAACGGCACGCTTGCGACTGCCGCGCCTGCGGGTCCCGCGTTCGAAGGCGCGCAAATCAAAAACGGGATGCGCGCGAGCGCGGGCGCGATTGAAGGCGTAACGATAACGCCGCAAGGCGTTTCGTTACAAATTATCGGTGGCGATGTCGAGCCGCTCGGCATCGCGGGTTCGGGTCTCGTGGACGCGGTGGCGGAAATGTACCGCGCGGGAATTGTGGATGCGTCGGGCAGAATGATTCGCGTCGAAGATGCGCGCGGCAAATTGCCCGATGCGTTGGTAGAACGCCTCGTGACGATTGACGGCGTGCGCGCGTTTCGTTTGACGGATGTGGAATCGAACATCGTACTGACACAACAAGACATTCGCGCGCTGCAATTCGCTAAAGGTTCGATTGCGGCGGGCGTCGAGGTGTTGATGCAGCAGATGGGCGTGACCGCGAACGATTTGCACGAGGTGTTGCTGGCAGGTTCGTTTGGCAGTTACATCAATCCTGCGAGCGCGCGCACGATTGGACTTGTGCCGTGGGTGCCTGTCGAAAAAATTATCGCGGTGGGAAACAGCGCGGGCGAAGGCGCGAAAATCGCGCTCCTGAGTTTCCGCGAACGAGAAGCGGCGAACCGCATTCCCGAATTTATCGAGTACGTTGAACTGTCGGGACGCGGTGAGTTCAACGACATTTTTACCGACGCGTTGGCGTTTCCGAAATTGACGAACGACGAACGCCGAACGACGGAGGAGCCGCGCGTCATGGAAATCGCTTCGTCCGTTGTTGTGGGTCCGTCGTCATGAAATCGTTTCTCCTCGAACGTGCGCGCGCAAGGTACGCCACTGGTGGATGCGAACAATTCTGCCGTGTGTGATGTGACGTTCGTGTGGAAGGGCAAAACGCCGCCCGAGCTCACCGGCGATTTCACACATTGGGCAGCCGACTCGACGAATCCGCAAGCTGCGCCCCTCGCGTTGGAACGAGTCGAGCCGAATGTGTGGGCGAAAACCTTAAAATTTCCGCGCGACGCGTATCTAGAGTACATTTATTTGAAAAATGGCAAGCGCGTCAATGACCCTTTTAACGCGCATGTTCAAGGCATTAAAACGCAACAAGTTCGACGTAAAATACCGCGAGTAGTACGCCTACCACAATTGGCCCGCCTGGCGCAATTTGTTGCCCGACGCACTCCTGTGGACGTTTGAAAACGGGTAAAGACGTGATTTTTCGTCTCGCTTAGACTGACCTTGCGTCATCCGCTCTTGTCTTTTGTCCATGATTTCGCCGCTTGACACGCCCCGCGCAACAGTGCTAAACTCGCGCCATCCTCATTTGACCTAACGATTCTTCGGTCAAGTCTTTTTCGTCCCCTGATGGTTTCGGCAACACTCGCAAAGGGGCAAGTGTTTGTGAACAACGAATTAAGAAATCTTAAAACAACGCTTACGTAATTTTCAAACGCGCTTGAATTTAATTTAACGCGCGTTCTCTATTTTGCTACAGTTTGTGCCTCTGTGCACCAAAAGGGGGTGAAATCAACACACGATAGCTACGCGACCTTTCCATTATCCAAATCAACGAGTGAGGATCTTAGGAGGAGAAGAATGAAAGCTCTTGCACGTGTAATGCCGATTGCTGTTTTGCTCTTGGTGGCGTTTGCCATCATGGCGTGCGCGCCCGCCGCGCAGCCGACTGCCGCACCACCAACGGCCGCGCCACAACCGACCGCAATGACGCAACCGACGGCAATGCCACAACCCACTGCCGCGCCGCAGATGAGCGCCATTGACAAGTTGTACGAGGAAGCAAAAAAGGAAGGCATGTTGACAACCATCGCCCTCCCGCACGACTGGTGTAACTATGGCGGCGTCATTGAGGGATTCAAGAAAAAATATCCAGGTATCACTGTGAACGAATTGAACCCCGATGCCGGTTCCGGTGACGAAATCGAAGCCATCAAAGCGAACAAGGACAACAAAGGTCCGCAGGCGCCCGACGTAATTGATGTGGGTTTCGCGTTTGGCGACTCGGCAAAAGCGGAAGGTTTGATTCAACCGTACAAAGTCGCAACGTGGGATGAAATTCCCGCAGGCGCCAAAGACCCCGATGGTTACTGGTACGGCGACTATTACGGCGTCATGGCGTTCATGGTCAACACCGATGTCGTGAAAAATGTGCCCCAGGACTGGGCAGACCTATTAAAGCCCGAATACAAGGGTCAAATCGGGATGTCCGGTGACCCGCGCACGTCAAATCAAGCCATTCAGACGGTTCAAGCTGCAGCGCTTGCGAACGGCGGCACGGTTGCCGAACCGTCAAAGGGTTTGGAATACTTTGCCGCGATGAACAAAGCAGGCAATCTCGTTCCATTGATTGCGAACAATGCATCGGTAGCCAAAGGCGAAACGCCGATTCGTATGACGTGGGACTATAACGCGCTTGCGGGACGCGACAGCATGCAGGGCAATCCCAAGATTGAAGTTGTCGTCCCGAAATCGGGCAAAATCGCGGGCGTCTATGTTCAAGCCATCAGCGCGTATGCGCCGCATCCGAACGCCGCGAAACTGTGGATGGAATATCTGTACTCGGACGAAGGGCAATTGATTTGGCTCTCGCCGCCCGGCTACTGCCATCCCATTCGTCAAGACGCCATGGACAAAGCAGGCAAGATTCCGGCAGATTTGAAAGCGAAACTGCCCAGCACCGAAGGCGCTGTCTTTCCATCCAATGCCGACCTCGTTGCAGGTAAAGAGGTGGTCGTCAAGGGTTGGGATGCCGCCGTCGGCGCGGACATCAAAGCAGGACAATAGATTTTCCAAGACCTGACAGGTTAAGAATTAACCTGTCAGGTCTCTACCCATTATGGCATCGAGTGTTGCAGTTGGTCGCCGGGAAGCCGCGTTCACTTTGCCGCGTGTGTGGACGATTGTGCTGCCGTGGCTCGGCGTATTGCCGTTCTTTTTGTTCACCGTTCTGTTCTTGATCTTGCCTTCCTCGTCCTTGTTCATTGAGAGTTTTCAAAACTCGAAAGGCGAGTTCACACTCGAAAACATCGCGGCATTGTTCAGCGACCCGCGCATTGTGCCGGGATATGCCGCGAGCATTCAAATCAGCGCGTTCACGGCTCTCGTCGGCGGCATCTTTGGATTTTTGCTCGCGTATGCTGTCACGTTGGGCGGACTGCCGAGATGGATTCGCTCCAGTTATGTCACATTCAGTGGGGTCGCCTCCAACTTTGCAGGCGTGCCGTTGGCGTTCGCGTTTATCGCCGTGCTGGGACGTGTGGGCAATATCACCGCATTCCTCAAGTCCATCGGCATTGACCTGTACGCGATGGGTTTCACGTTGTATGATTTTTGGGGCGTGAGCTTGGTGTATTTGTTTTTTCAATTTCCACTGATGCTCTTGATTATGATTCCTTCGCTCGAAGGATTGAAACGCGAGTGGCGCGAGGCAGCGGAAAATTTGGGCGCAACAGGTTTTGAATATTGGCGGCGCGTCGCGTTTCCGATTCTCTTGCCTTCGCTGCTCGGCACGATGATTCTTTTGTTCGGCAACGCGTTCGGCGCGTATGCCACCGCGTTTGCGCTGACGGGCGGACGTTTGAATTTGTTGACCATTCAAATCGGCGCGCAAATTCGCGGCGATGTGCTGCACAATCCCAACTTGGGTTACGCGATGGCATTGGGGATGGTGTTTATCATGCTCGTCTGCATCATCGGTTACACCCTCCTCCAACGCTTGACGGAAAGGTGGCTGCGATGAACGCGCGGACGTTGCGAAATGTTTCGTGGTTGAGTTGGATTGTCGTCATTCTCGGCGCGATTTATTTTCTCGCGCCGCTGGTCGGCACGTTTGCGTATTCGTTGACCGCGCTGCGTGACCAACTTTCGTTCGCCGCGTACGAGCGCGCCTTTGCCGACTCTCGCTTTGTGCAATCGTTCGTCTATTCGAATATCCTCGCCGTCGCGACAATCGTCGTGTCCATTTTGCTGATTGTGCCGACGACATACTGGGTGCATTTGTATTTGCCGCAATTGCGTCCGGTGGTTGAAGCCATTTCACTTTTGCCCTTTGTCATTCCTGCAATTGTGTTGGTATTTGGATTCATCCGCGTGTACAGCCGTCCGGTGGAATTGTTGAGCATTCCCCTCGTTCCGCCGTTGTTGAGTACGCAACTCAGTACGAACATCGTTCTGGTCGCAGGATATACGGTACTTGCAATGCCGTACATGTATCGTGCGGTGGACAATGGTTTGCGCGCGATTGATGTGCGGCGGCTCACCGAAGCCGCGCAAAGTTTGGGCGCGGGGTGGGGCACCATTTTATTTCGCATCATTTTGCCGAATTTGCGAACGGCGTTGTTGAGCGGTGCGCTGTTGACGTTCGCCGTCGTCGTCGGCGAATTGACCTTCGCGACCTTTTTGGGCACCCCCGCGTTCGGTCCCTACTTGCAGCAACTGGGACAGCACAAGGCGTACGAACCTTCGGCATTGACGATTGTGAGTTTTCTATTGACGTGGCTTGCAATGGTCTTGATAAATTTTGTCACGCGCGGAGATACGCGTTCGGCAGCAGGGTCACACTAAAGGGAGGGGTGACGCGCCACCTGGCACGCGTCACCCCTCACCATATCCTTCCACATGGCATTCGTCGAACTCAAAGACGTACAGAAAAAATTTGCAACCTCCACCGCCGTCGAGAATTTCAATCTCGATGTCGAGCGCGGCGAGTTTGTTTCGTTTCTCGGTCCTTCGGGCTGCGGCAAAACGACGACGCTGCGAATGATTGCGGGCTTTGAAATACCGACGAGCGGCGTCATCCGCATCAACGGCGCGGACATGACAAATCTGCCGCCGAACAAACGCAACGTCGGGATGGTATTTCAATCGTACGCGCTGTTTCCGAACATGACTGTTGCAGATAACATCGCGTTCGGCATGACGGTCACGCACAAACCGAAAGAGCAAATTGCAAAACGCGTGGATGAAATGCTGCGTCTCATTCATCTGCCGCAGTTGGGGAATCGGTATCCGTACCAACTTTCGGGCGGACAGCAGCAGCGCGTTGCGCTCGCGCGCGCGTTGGCAATTCAACCGCAAGTGCTTTTGCTCGACGAACCGCTGTCCGCGCTCGATGCGAAAATTCGCGTATCGCTGCGTCAAGAAATCCGCTCCATCCAACGCACATTGGGCATCACGACCATTTATGTCACACACGACCAGGAAGAAGCGATGTCGCTTTCGGATCGAATCGTCGTGATGAGCGAAGGACGCATGGAGCAAGTCGGGACGCCGTTTGAAATTTACAATTTTCCGAAAACGCAATTCGTCGCGTCGTTCGTCGGCACATTGAATCAATTGCAGGCGCGCGTGATGGATTCGGCCGGCGGCAAATTGGAACTCGAAGGACAGACGATTTTTTCCGCCAAACCGCTGGAAAGAATGTCAGGCGAAACGGTGGCGATTGCGCTGCGCCCCGAGCTCATCGGCATGAACGGAAAGAGTGAAGGCGAACAAAATCAATTGCAGGTGATAGTGGAAGACACGATGTTTCTCGGCGCGATTGTACGCACGCGCGTGCGTCTGGGACAAAGCGTTATTTCCTTTGACACATTCAACAATCCAAATCTCGCGTTGCCGCGTCGCGAAGAAAAAATCATCATTCGCTTTCCGCGCGATGCCGTGCTGATTTTGCCGGAACACCCGTCGGCATCCAAAACGACCTAGCCGACCAACGTACAAAAATCCCGTCTCGCATGCAGGGGAAGGCGCTGTGTCGCCTTCTCTTTTTATTTGTCGTACTCTATGTGAGCAATGTTTGACTCTTTTCTCAACGGCGCCATCGCGGGCTATGCCATTGCCATTCCCGTTGGCGCGATTGCGCTTCTCATTTTAGAGACCGGATTGCAGCGCGGTTTTTGGCACGCGTTCGCGGCGGGTTCGGGAGCCGCTACCGCCGATTTGATTTACGCGACGATTGCGGCGACACTGGGCGTACTCGTCGCGCAATTTCTCGAACCCATCGCGCCGATTTTAAGAATGGTCAGCGCGGCATTTCTGGTCGCGTTGGGTCTGCGCGGTCTGTATAAAACGTGGCATGCGCGCCGGAATCAAAACGATGCAAACGTCAAGGCGATTCACGCGAGCATTTTGCAAACGTACATTACGCTGCTCGGGCTGACGATTTTGAATCCCGCAACGGTGGCGTATTTCGCGGCGTTGATTCTCGGCGGTATGGTTGGCGGAACGTTAACGCTTGCTGACAAAGGCGCGTTTGTTTTGGGCGCGGCAGTGTCGTCGTGGTCATGGCAATCGCTCATCGCCGCCATCGGCGCGCTCGCGCACAAACATCTCCCGCCCGGTTTCCGTTTGTGGACGAGCGTGGTGGGGAATGTGATTATTATGGTGTTGGGGGTAAGGATTTTGTTTTGAGTTGGGGAAGAATTAATGCGAAGGTGAAGTTTGCTGCGCCAATTGCTCTATCTTTTTTTTCAGAAAAAAGCGCACGTCGGGATTTTCTAAATCTTGGGTAGCAAACGCGCGCGCAATTTTTTCAAACCATTCGTCGGGATGAAAAATCAGCGCGCCGATGATACGCTCAGTCTCCAAATCGTAGCGCAAATAAATCCCGTGTTCATCATCGGCAAGCACATTACGCGCGGCGTGTTGGTCATCGTCGTTGATTGTAATAATCAACTCGTTCGCGTCGGCGTCGCTATCGGCATGCATCTTTTGGATTTCTAGTTCTTTATCCATTGGAGTACTAACCTTGTGAGCGGCTTGTCAATTGGCAGGGCAGTCGAAACATAACCTTGTTTCGATGAATTTTCTATTACAACTTTGACGACCACGCCAAGCAAATCTTGTTCTAACGCGCCGCTCAATAAATTTCGCTTCACGTACCAATATACGATTGCGCCCGTATCGCGACTTTCGGTTGATTTTGGATCATAGTAAATTGCGTCAGGGTCTTGAACGGTTAGTTGGACTTGAGGCAAAAAATCGGCAATTTCAGGATGATGCAAAATTGCATGTTCCCACGACTCTTGTGCCAGAATGATACTTAACCCACGCGGGTCTATGACCTGCCAAAGAATGGGACGCGTATCCATATTACGAGTTCGGTCAACAGACATAATACCACATTGTCATATTCAGTATGAAATAAAGTTATTACAACCATGCTCTCCTTAACGTCTGACCTCCTCACCCTCCTCCGTGCCCTCGACAAAATTCCGTATCAACCCGCGCCGCGCGAATTTCTCAAACGCGCGCCGAAATACGCGCTGCACATTCTCACCGACGGCATCACGCCGCAAGCATTACAACGCGCGCCCACGCCGACCTTCGACGCGCTCGCACAACGCGGCGTCTCGGCAACCGACGCGCGCGGCGTCTTTCCGACGATTACAGGTCCATCGCACACGTCCATGCTCACGGGCGCGCGGGTTGGCACCCACGGCTTTTTGTATCCGAAAATGTTGGACGCGTTTGGCAATCGCTTGCTGGAATTTTCCGAAGGGCTTATGCGCGCAGAGACGATTGCGGAAGCATGGCGTGCGCGCGGAATCACCACCGCCGGCATCGGTTCGCGTTTTTTGCGCGGCGCGGACATGATGCAGACCGAAGGGGTGTTTGGCGAAGATTTTGTTGACATTACACAGCGCGCGATTGCCGCGTTGAACGATTGGCAGCCGCGTTATCTTCACGTTGTGTTCTATGTCGCGGATTCGGCGGGGCATCTGTACGGACCCGAAGCGGACGAAACATTGTTTGCGATTCAACAGATGGATGAAATGACGGCGCGCCTGTTGAATGCGTATGCGGATAAAAATCTGGATGACGAATTGGTTGTTGTCGTGAATGCCGACCACGGCATGGCTCCCGTGCATGAAACGATACCGCACTCGTTTGCGGAAAATGCCGGCGCGCTCGCACACGGACGCGTCGCGTTGTCGCCGCGCGGCTTTGATGATGCGACGTTCGACGCGCTGCTCAATGACCCGCGCGTGGATGATATTTTCGCGCGCGAGGAATTGGAATTGTTGGGCGCGTACGGACCGCGTTGGGGCGAACACGTTTTGCAATTACGCGAAGGCGCGATGTTTGAATTTTCGCGTCCGCTTGCGGGCTATCACGGCGCATGGTGCGAAACCGACCGGCATATTCCGATGATTCTCAGCGGCGCGGGCATCCGCGCGGGCGCGCAACTCGACGCGTGCGAATTGATTGACCTTGCGCCGACGCTTTCCGTTTTGCTCGGCGGCGCGATTCCGGAACACAATCAAGGACGGATTTTGTGGGAAGCATTGGATACGCAAAACGCCGCGCCCACTGTCGGGAATTACGTTGACCTGTTGTTGCAGCGTGAAAGTGCGTTGGACGAATTGAAACAATTGAAACGCGAACGCGCGGGCGGCGCAATGTATCGTTCCGAATACGAAAGTGAACGCGCGGAAATTTTACTGCGCGCGCGCATGAATTTGGCGGCGATGGAAGAGGAGAGAAAGAGATTGTGTGAAAGAGTGATAGAGTGAGAGAGATGGGGTGATGGAGACAAGAGTGATTCGGTGATGGGGTGATTGGCAATTTGCCATCTGCTATCTGCCATTTGCTATGTTACACGGACATTGGACGAACGAAAACCGCGCCGCGCTGGAACAACTGCTCGCGCAAAAATTTTCGTACACGCCGATTGCGATTTTTGATTGGGACTATACGTGCATTGCGGGCGACACGGCGAACATGGTGTTTCATCAACAGTGTCGCGATTTGGCATTTCAGTTTGAGCATCCTGATTTTGTGAATTGGGTGGAGGAAATTCCAATTCCGTCGCGGATTCTCGAATGCGCGGAAAGGTTTTTGGCGCGCGATACGCGTGAGACGCGCGCCGCGCTGCGTTTTGAATTGGAGCGCACGCGCTGGGCATTGCACGAAAGCGAAGACGACAATCAAGCGTGGGCGTGGGACGCGGGCGCATTCGTCGGCTGGACGCCGCAGCAAGTACGAGAATACACGCGCCGCGTCATTGCGCGCGAGTTGGCGCAGCCGTTGCGCGCGGAATTCTTGACTCATCCTGCCTCCAGGCGCGCGGAAAAAATTGGCGCGGGCGCGGTGAAACAGGATTTGAGCGCGTTGCATTATTTAGACCGGGCCGCGCACATGCGCGCGACGGATTTGGACGCGGACCTGACGCTGCCGCTTGCGCGCGGCTTGCGCGTGCGAAACGAAATGCGCGAATTGATGTACGAGTTTCGGAGCGCGGGCTGGCAAGTGTTTGTGATTACTGCGTCGCCGCAGTGGGAAATCGAGGCGTTTGCGGAACGCTATTTCATTTCGCCGCAAAATGTGATTGGGATGCGCCGCGCGCTGGTGAACGGGCGCATCACGGCTGCCATCGAGTCTCCCTGTTCCTGGGGCGATGGAAAATTGGATGCGTACAATTTGTTTGTCACGCGCGAACGTCCGCCGAATTTTTGCGCGGGTGACAGCATCGGCGATTGGACGCTGCTCGAATGGGCGACGGAGTGCGCGCTCCTCGTCGAACCCACCACCGATTCCTTGCGAAATTTTGCCGCGTGGCAGCGAGAGCGCGGCGAAAAGTGGCTCATCCAGCGTTTTGAATAGTATGGCTGTTGCAACAATTTTTTTGCGCGTCTATAATCCTTCCATCATCAATCGATTTACGTTTGACGTTTGACGCAGAATGGGCAGGCACAAGCACAGCCCCTTACATGTCACCCGTCACTCGTCATCTTATCCATGTTAATCTGTCGCGTTGTCGGCAACGTTGTCTCGACGATCAAAGACGAAAAACTGACCGGCAAAAAAATTCTCATTGTGCGCGAGACCACCACCGAAAACGAACTCGTCGGCAAACCGATTGCGGCGATTGATACGGTGGACGCGGGCATCGGCGATTTGGTTCTCATCGCGCAAGGTTCGAGCGCGCGCCAAACCAGCTTTACCAAAGACACCCCCACGGATGCCGTCATCATGGCAATCATTGACGAGCTCGCAGTGGATGGAAAAATCACGTTTCGGAAATGACGGTATCCGCGAATAACACGAATACACACGAATTTTCTTGCAAAAAATTTCTATTCGTGTAATTCGTGGATTCAATGAATGGCTGACGCGCGTACGCTGTTGAGTGTTGGGCTGGATGTCGGGACGACGACGACGCAGATTGTTTTTTCGCGGATTCATTTGCGAAACATCGCGCCGTCGTCGCAAGTGCCGCGCATCGGCATCGGTGACCGCGAGATTCTTTACCAATCGCAAATTTATTTTACGCCGCTCGCAACGCGTGACCGTGTGGATGTGTTGGCGCTCGAACATATTGTTGATAAAGAATATGCGAAAGCAAACATTACTCCTTCGCAAGTCGAAACCGGGGCAGTGATTGTCACGGGCGAGATTGCGAAAAAAGAAAACGCGGCGGAAATTTTGCAATCGCTCGGAAAATACGCGGGCGAATTTGTGGTGACGGTTGCGGGTCCGCGTCTGGAAGCGCAGATGGCAGGACGCGGCAGCGGCGCGGCAGCGTATTCACGCGAACATTATGCGCGCGTGACGAACGTGGACATTGGCGGCGGCACGGCGAACAGCGCGGTGTTTGAATTGGGCAACACGCTCGCGGCGGCGGCGATGAACGTGGGCGGGCGCATCATCGAGATTGACCGCAACACCATGCAGATTCGTCACATTGCCGAACCGGCGCGCAAAATTATTCAACATCACAATTTGCCCATCGTCGTCGGGCGCAATGCAGAGTTGGGACCGCTGCGCGAATTTTGCAACCTCCTCGCGGAATTGACCGTCGAATTAATTGAAGGGCGCGAGACGCAACTCGGACATCAAGTGATGCTCACGCCGCCGATGAGTGTGAGCGGGCGCAATACAAAATTATTTATCAGCGGCGGCGTCGGACATTATTTTTATCATCCCCTTCAAAATGTGACGCTTGAAAATGTAACACAGCACGATGACATTGGTCCGTTGTTCGGACTTGCGCTGCGCGAAAATAAAACGCTTCAAGCAATGGAATCGGTGGAACCGCCGGAAACGATTCGCGCGACAGTGATTGGCGCGAGTTCGCAAACGGTTACGTTGAGTGGTTCGACGATTTGGGCAGAGCAGCAAATTTTGCCAATCAAAAATGTTCCCGTCGTGCGCCCGAATTTGGGAACAACGTCAAACATTCCGAACGCGATTCGTGATGCGATGGCGCGTATGGAAATTGATGCGCGGAATGAAAACGCCGCGATTGCGTTGGACATTCACGGCGCACTCGATTTCGCGCAGTTGCAAAACTTGGCAAAAGGTTTGTCGGAGTATGCGGCGCGCGAATTGCCGCGTGAACGCCCGTTGATTTTGATTCTCGGACGCGATTACGCGCAGAGTTTGGGACAGGCAGTGAAGGCATTGTCGCCGCAGCGCGCGCTGCTCGCGATTGACCAGGTTGGGTTGGATGAAGGGGATTACATTGATATTGGCTTGCCGATGCTCGATGGACGCGTTGTGCCGTTGAGCGTGAAAACGCTTGTGTTTTATCGTTGAATGACTTGAGGTCTGGCAAAGGAGAAAAAAATGACGCTCCGCAATCTCGTGTACGTTACCGGTGTTGCCGCGCTTGTGTTTGTGCTTGGCGATTTATTTCTAGCCGTGCCGCTCGGCGCAATGTTGAATCCTACGGGGACACTTTCTGACTTTGCGCTTGCGAATATCCATGTGCGCGGCGCAGTTGGAATGTTGTACGTTTTCCTCGCGTATTTTTCGCGCCACGCCGATGAAAAGACACTCAAGCAAGTTGTGGGGCCGACGATGATGCTCGGTTTTGTCGCGCAATCTGTTGGCATCCTTTACGAATTGGTCGTGTCGCGCCAATATGGTGCAAGCGGTTGGATTTTTATTGTTCTCGGGATTCTGTTCATTTCCGCGTACGCGTACTTTTTATACATCAAAAAGTAAATGCTACTCGTCGCTTCAACGAACGCGGAACTTGGTTTCGCGGCGGGAATGGAAATTTTGCACGCAGGTGGCAGCGCGCTCGACGCGGTGGAGGCGGTGATTCGTCCTGTCGAATCGAATCCCGATGACCACAGTGTCGGCTATAGCGGTTTGCCAAACATTCTCGGGCAGGTGGAATTGGACGCGAGTATTATGGACGGCAAAACGCTTGCGGCGGGCGCGGTGTGCGCGGTCAAACATTACGAGCATCCGATTTCCATTGCGCGCCAGGTGATGGAACGTTTGCCGCATGTCATGTTGGCGGGCGCGGGCGCGGAACGTTTTGCGCGCGAGTTGGGAATGAAAAAGAAAAATTTGTTGAGCGATACTGCGCGCGCGATTTACGAAAGCAACGTGAGCGATTCTCCGCGTTACAACACAATGCGCGAATTGGTTTCACGCGCGACGCATGACCCCGAAATCGCCGCGAGTGTAGATGATTACGGTGATGAAAAGAGATTCGGCACGACGAATGTGATTGCGATAGACCGCGCGGGGAATTTTGCGAGCGGCGTGAGCACAAGCGGCTGGGCGTGGAAATATCCGGGAAGAGTCGGAGACTCGCCCATCATCGGCGCGGGAAACTATTGCGACAATCGCTACGGCGCGTGCGCGTGCACCGGTTATGGCGAAATGGCAATGCGCGCAAACACGGCGCATTCGGTCGTGTTGTACATGAAATGCGGAATGCGTTTGTCGCGCGCGGCGGGTGAAGCGATGCGCGATTTACGCGCGCTCACCGTTCCATTTCCGCCGGGAATGAATTTGATTGCGGTGGATGCGCGGGGCAAACATGTTGGGTTCACAACCGAAACAGACCGGGTGGTGGAATATGTGTATCAAACGGAAACGATGAAAACGCCGCGCAAGAAAAAACGCGCGGTTGTGCCACTGTCGCCGCAAAAAGGGAAATGAGGGAAATGACGGAACTTGACCAAGAACTCGTCGCGCAATTTGTGGGCAACGCACACGGCAATCTCGACGCAGTGAAAGAAATGCTGCGTGAACATCCCGAACTGCTCAACGCGGTGGGGCAAGAGGCGAACGAAACGGCGATTCAAGCCTCGACGCAAACAGGACAGCGCGACATTGCCGAATTTTTGATTTCACATGGCGCGCCTGTTGACATTTGTACTGCCGCGATGTTGGGCGATGAAACACGCGTCGCGGAATTTTTGAAACAGGACGCATCGCTCGCGCACGCGAAAGGTTCCCACGAGTACCCGGTCTTGTACCACGCGGCATTGAGCGGCAACACGCGCATCGCGGATTTGTTGAAACAATACGGTGGAACGGACGGCAAAGAATTTGCGCTGCACGCGGCAGTGTTATCCGGCAATCCCGAAATGGTGACGTGGCTTTTGGCGAACGGCGTCAGCGATGTGAATTATCCAAATTATGAAAACAAAACGCCGCTCACCATCGCGCTCGAACGCGGGTATTTTGATATTGCGGACATGTTGCAGAGTGAGGGAGGACTTGAATTGTGAGTGAGCCACGCATGCGAATCTCACCGCACGCATTGCAACAAATTCGTTTGCGTAAACTGACAGTTGAGCAAGTTATTCGCGTTGTAACAACTCCAGAGCAATTGACAGTTGCTGCGCACGGAAGATATTTTGCGGAAAGCAGAATTCAGAAGGATGGAAAACGATATTTGTTGCGAGTCTTGGTTGAACGCGTTGAGCAAGATGAATTTGTTATTCTGCTTGTATTGACAGTCTATCCAACATCCAAGTTAACCAAGTATTGGCGGGGAGGTGAGTAATGAGAATCACTTATGACGAATCGGTTGACATTCTTTACATACGCTTACGTGAAAGCGATTATGAGGAAAGCGATGAAGTATCTGAGGGTGTCATCGTGGATTACGATAAAGCGGGAAAGCCAATGGCGATTGAAATCTTGGAGGCGTCCAAGATGTTGAGTCAAGTTGACCGCGTGACTTTTGAGTACGCACGAAACCCACAACCTGCATGACAGAATAAAAAAGTCGCGCTCGAACGCGGGTTTTTTGATATTGCGGACATGTTGCAGAGTGAGGGGGGAGTGGAAAATTAGTGGAACAAAAAAGCCGCGCTAGGCGGCTTGAGGTTCGAGGGATTCCGGTGCGGATACAAGGTCATCGCGATGACGCTGCGCGTACTGTTCCAATTTCTTTTCGAGAAAGAAACGCACGTCAGGGTGGTTGAGGTCCATGGAGGCAAAGGCGCGCGCGAGGTCTTGGAAAAGATTCGCCGAATAGAGAATCGTCGCACCGACAATTTCTTTTGTTTCCGGATTGATGCGAAAATCTACCCGATAGGGCTCTGACGTTTCGTCATTGACGTGAACAACGGATGCGGCTTGTAGTGTTGCGCCGTTCAGTTGCAAGTCGAGTTCCGAAATATCGGGGTCCGGAAATACATGAAATTGTGTAATTTTTATTTCTTCCATTCTGCTACCAACCTCTTGCGAATCTCATTGGGAAAGATGACCGACTGGACGTAACCTTGCCGTTCGCCATTTTCGACAACAACTTTGACGCACGTCTCGACAAAGTTATCTGCAAATTTTTCGGAAAGCAGCCCTCGCTTGTAATAAAAATACACCCTTACACTCGCCTTTTTGGTTGCTGTGGAAACAGGGTCAAAATAGATTTCATCAGGGTCTTGTACACAAATCTTGACATCTTGAACATGACCCGACAGTTCGGAATGACGTGTAACATGCTCATTCCAAACATCACTCGTGCAAGTGACATTCAACCCACGCGGGTCCGTGACTGTCCAGAGAATCGTGCGTTCTGCCATGTGCGACGAGAGGAATTATAGCATGGATGAATTGAGGGCGCAGATGGAAAACGCCGCTCACTTTTGAGTTGGAAAGATGATTTTCGATATTGCGGGTATGCTGCAGAGTGAGGGGGGAGTGAAGTTATGAAATCCATCAAAATTGACAAAACCCAACCTGAACCCGACGCGCTGCACACGCCGGACAAAGGAGTGGCACGGATTTTGATGGCGATTTGATGCTTAAATAACTTGTCAAAGTAATCGAACTGGACTATGACACTCCGCGCTGACACTCAAAACTGGATTGCGATGTCGGATTATGACATCGGCACCGCCGAACACATGTTAAACACAGGGCGTTATCTCTATGTGATTTTCATGTGTCATTTGGCGTTGGAGAAAATGCTCAAAGCGCACGTGACCGAAGTGACGAAAGAAATTCCGAGAAAGACGCATGACCTACTTTATTTGGTGGAGAAGGTGAAACTCGAGTTGCCAAAAGAGTATTTGGATTTTGTGGGCAAAATCAACACAACAAGTGTCCCCACACGGTATCCTGAAGATTTACAGAAAATGCTAAAAGAGTTTCCAAAGAATGTGGCAGAGGATTATTTACGAAAAACGAAGGAGGTGATTGCATGGCTGAAATCACATCCGAACTTGCACACATCATAACCAAATATCAAGACGAATTGGAATCAATGGGCATTCATGTCGAAGGGTTTCGGCTCTTTGGTTCACAAGCTGCTGGTACAGCACATGAAGGCAGCGATATTGATTTATTTGTGATATCGCGCGACTGGGTGAATTATGGATTGCGTGAGCGCTTTGAAGTTTTGGGCATTGCGGCAGCACGCATCCTCAAGCCAATTCAAGCGCGCGGCGTGACACCGGACGAAATCGAAAATCGCGAACTGTCACCCTTTTGGCAGCAAGTTTTCGAGCAGCAGACGATTGAAATTCACGGAGACAAACAGATTATGAAACCCATCAAAATTAACAAAACCCAACCTGAACCCGACGCGCTGCACACTCCCTACAAAGGTTCCGCCAAGGAATTTTCGGGCGAGGTGACGCTGAAACGTCTTGTGTGGGCGGGCGATAGCACGGATGTGGAACTGCTCGCCGTGTGGTTCAGCGCGGGCGCGCGTACCATGCCGCACATTCACGATGTTGACCAGGCGCTGCATGTGCTTGAAGGAACGTGTGTGTACGGAGACGAGAACGGCGTTACACTTGTACACGCGGGCGAAATTATCACCGTTCCAAAAGATGTGTGGCATTGGCACGGCGCGCCGCCGCACGAAGCGATGATGCACATTTCCATTCGCAAAATGGGAAACACTACGAATTGGGAGGTGGAGGAAAAGAATTGGACGAGTGAGTACGAGAAATTGCAAGAACGCGCATGAACGGCATCTACTTGCTTGCGAATGATGCGGTGTTGGATTGGGTCATCACAATTGTCGAAAGCATCCGCGCGCACCACTGCGCGTTGCCGCTTTGCATTATTGCTTTCGACGAACGCACGCAGCGTCTCGAAACACTCGCGACGAAATATCAATTCGAAATTTGGAATGACCAAGACGTTTCAAAACTCGATGCGGTTGGCTCACAATTTTATCCCGTTCGCCCGATTGACGCGCACATGTTTCGGCGGTTAGCATCGTTTTGGGGACCGTTCGAGCATTTTATTTTTGCAGATGTGGATATTGTCGCGCTCATGAATTGGGACGAGCTGCTGAACGCGTACATGACGAGTGGCTCGCGCTTTTGGTATTTTGGACGTTCCGAGACGGATGTGTATTGCGCTGGGGAATTCTTGGATGAGTTTCGACGTCAAGGGCGCGCGATTCAATTCAACGGCGGCTTTTTTGTTTCCTCACGCCACGTCATCACATTTCAACGGATGCTCGAACTTGTCCCGCGCGCGCTCGCGCTTCGTTCGCACTTGAAATCTAGCGGCGAACAACCATTCTTTAATTTCTATCTGGATTCCGAACAAATTCCGGTGGAATCTGCCTCGGCATACCTTCCCGATTTGTACGATTGGAATTGGGCGCCGTCGTCTTTTTTGGGACGCACCGACTTTTACGAAATCGCCGAACGGGAGGGCAATTTTTTGGGGAAACGTTTTCCAATGATTCACTGGGCGGGCCATGACCCTAGTTCACATATGCCCCAGCGCGAATTTTTTTTAAAATACCGTTTGCGAAATGCTCCGCTCCGTGACCGTTTGTATTTTATGTGGGTATGGCGCGTTCGCCCGATTTTTGGTAACATGCTGCGCGCGCTCAAAACCCTGCGCGTGCAACCGCAATAGGAACCTCATCATGCTTTTACGCTGCAAACTTTTCGGCAAGACATACGAATTTCGCGACCTGCGCGATCTCATGGGCAAGGCGAACGAGGACAAATCGGGCGACCATCTCGCGGGCGTCGCCGCAGCATCGGCAATTGAACGCGCCGTGGCAAAATATGTGTTGAGTGAAGTGCCCCTCTCTGCCCTCTATGACAATCCCGTTGCGCCGTACGAGCAAGATGAAGTCACGCGCGTCATTATGGACGCGGTAGACCAAAACGCGTACGCACAAATCAAATCATGGACAGTTGGACAATTGCGCGAATGGCTTCTCGACAACAAGACGACGAACGACGACATCAAGAAAATTCAAAACGGACTCACGAGCGAAATGATTGCCGCCGTCGCAAAACTGATGTCGAACATGGACCTCGTTCTCGCCGCGTCGAAAATTCGCGTCGTCACTCATGCCGCGAACACCATGGGCGAAATGGGACGGCTCGCCTCGCGCAATCAGCCGAATCATCCCACCGATGACCCCGACGGCATTCGCGCGGAAATTTACGAAGGTCTTTCGTACGGTTCCGGTGATTCCGTCATCGGCATCAATCCGGTTGATGATTCGTTAGCGAGTGTTCAACGTTTGTTGGACATGAGTTACAAGGTCATCACCGATTGGAAAATCCCGACCCAAAATTGTGTATTGTCGCACGTCACAACGCAGATGGAGGCGATGAAGCGTGGTTCGCCCGTCGGTCTTGTCTTTCAATCGCTCGCGGGTTCGCAAAAAGGCAACGAGTCGTTCGGCATTTCTGTCGGTATGTTGGATGAAGCGTACGAGATTGCGAAAAAATACGCGGTTGTCCCCGGACCCAATTACATGTATTTTGAAACGGGCGAAGGCGCGGAACTTTCCGCCGACGCGCATCACGGGTGGGACCAGTTGACACTCGAAGTACGCTGCTACGGCTTGGCGAAACGTTACGCGCCGTACCAACTCAATTCCGTCGTGGGATTCATCGGACCGGAATACTTGTACGATGCGCGACAAATTACGCGCGCGGGACTCGAAGACCATTTCTGCGCGAAACTAACCGGCATCTCGATGGGCTGCGACGCGTGCTACACCAATCACGCGCGCGCCGACCAGAACTCGCTCGAAAATCTTTCCATTCTTCTCGCCGCCGCCGGCTGCAATTATTTCATGGGCGTCCCGATGGGCGACGACCCGATGCTTTCGTACCAATCCAATTCCTTTCACGACGCGCCGAGCTTGCGCCAAATTCTAAAACTGCGCCCTCTGCCCGAATTTGAAAATTGGCTCGTCGAGATGGGACTGTGGGACAAAGAAAAATTGTTGCTGACGGATAAAGCGGGTGACGCGACGATGTTTGTGAAATGATGGTTTGCGTTTTGTTTTCATTCCTGCGTATGAGGGCAAGAAAGGAACTGTTACCCAGATGGAAACACAGAGCGTAAAAATTGATTTGCCCAAGAAAATGTATCGTCGCCTCGAAAAACTAGCGACGGCGACCAATCAAACAGTGGATGCTGTTCTGTTGCAAACTATTCGGGGCAACTTGCCTCCAGTCTTGGAGGATCTGACGCCCTCAACGCGTGGCGAAGTAAGTGGGCTGCTGCGTTTGAAGGATCAAGAGTTGTGGCAAGTGGTGCGGACACCAATCAATCCAACGCGTTGGCGCCGTCATCAACGTTTACTAGAGAAAAATTCAGAAGGCGAATTGACTCTGAAGGAACAAGCCGAGTTGGAAAAACTGCGTGTTGAAACGGATGACCAAGTATTGCGGAAATCGTTCGCGTTGGCACTGCTGAAATGGCGCGGACACACGCTCTTGGAACGCTGAGGGATGCCCAAGCGCAAGCGCATTTCAAAAAAATTACGCCGGCAAATTGGAGAACGTGATAGGCATCGCTGCGCGTATTGCCAATGCCCGGAGCGCGTCGGAATTCCAATGGTGATTGAGCATATCACTCCAGTCAGTTTGGGCGGCGAAACTATCCTTTCAAATCTTGTCTTGTCTTGCTATCGATGCAATGAATTCAAGGGCAATCGCATTCGTGGCATAGATGCTGAAACATCCACAACAGTTGCTCTGTTTAATCCACTGCGCGAATCGTGGCGCGAGCATTTTGAATGGAGTGACAGTGGCTTGCGCGTGATTGGGAAAACGGCTATTGGACGCGCTACGATTGACGCGCTACGTATGAACAACGAGTGGCTTGTGAACGCGCGAAGAGTCTGGGTTGCGGCAGGCATACACCCGCCATTGGAACAAAGACAATGATTACCCAACAACAGATTGACGCCATCATTGACGCCGTCGTTGCCGAATTGCAGCGACAAGGCATTTCTTCCCCCCCTTCGCTTGTAGGGGGGAGGGGGGCTGGGGTGTTGGGTTCTCTCTCCCTCGACCTCCCCGACATCACCACGTCCGCGTATCGCACGCGTTCGTATGTGGAAAACGTTCGCAAACCCGATGTGCTGCGCGCGTTGATGCAGACAACGCCCGCGCGTATCGGCATCGGACATGCGGGTCCGCGTTATCGCAACATTCCGCAATTTATTTTTTGGGCAGACCACGCGGTCACGCAAGACGCGCTGTTCAAAGAGATTGACTCCGCGCTGTTGCAGCAATTCAATTTGTTCGAGGTGCAAACGCAAGCGGCGAGTCGTCAGGAATATCTCTTGCGTCCTGATTTGGGCAGAAAACTTTCGGACGCCGCACGCAAAACATTGTCGGAACGCTGCGTAAAAAATCCTGACGTGCAAGTGTACGTTGCGGACGGCTTGTCAGCGTCTGCGATTGAACACAATTTGCGCGACATTTTCCCGGTGATTCAACAAGGTTTGCAGCAAGCAGGTTTGAAAATGGGGACGCCGTTCTATGTAAAATATGGACGCGTCGGTTTGTTGAACGATGTGAATTCGGTGGTGGACGCGAAAGTGGTGGTGACGTTGATTGGCGAACGTCCGGGGCTTGGACGCGCGGAAGCCGCGAGCGCGTATATGGGTTACAAACCGCAGCCCGACTCGACGGACGCCGATCGCGATGTGGTGTGCAACATTTTCAACGGCGGCACGAATCCGCTCGAAGCGGGCGCGTACGTGGTAGAATACATCAAGCGCATGTTGAAACATCAGGCGAGTGGAATAAAATTGAAATTGATTGAGCAAGGACAAAACAAATGACGAACGACGAAAGACGACGGACGGACGACAAAGGAATCGTGCCAAGACATAGCGTCGCGGATGATTCCGGCATTCGTCCCCGGTCCTTTGTCCTTTGTCCACAAGTATTGTGGCGAGTATTACCGATTTAGGAAACATTTTCAAAACCGTCCGCGAAATTGATTTGCAAGCCATCGCGGATGAAGCGCAGCAGCAAACATGGATAGCAATTGTAGGTGAGGAAACGAGCGGCGCACGCGATTTGGCAACGGCGCTGTATCTTGCGCCGCGTCCACTCCCGCCGAATGATGCAAGTTTTTCGATGGCCGGACCGATTCTGACGACCATTGAAAACGCGGCACTGGCGGAACGCGCCGACCTCGTTGTCTTTGTGCTCGACAAACCGCGTCCTGCAACGGAACTTGAACGCGCGGCATTTCAAAAATGGTTGGCGAGCGGCAAGAAAGTGATTGTCATCGTAAATCAGCCGCCTTCGGGAAATGCAATGTTGGCGCTGAATGATTGGATGGGCGCGCGCGTCCTGCAGGGCCAAGTCGTCAAGCGCGAATTTTTGGAAAAGCAATTTGTCACGACGGCGCTCCAATTTTTACCCGAAAGGAAACTTGCGCTCGCGCGCAACTATCCGCTGTTTCGCATTCCGGTCGCGCTTGACCAGATCAACGAAACCTCATTCGCCAATGCGAGTTACTCATTCACCACCGGGCTCGCGGAAATTGTTCCCGTGTTGAATGTGCCGTTCAATGTTGCCGACATGGTGATTCTCACCAAAGCGCAGGCGTTCATGGTGTATCGCCTGGGCTTGGCATTTGGTTTGTCGTCGCGGTGGCAAGACCATCTTACCGCGTTCGGTTCGACGGTCGGCTTTGGTTTTGTGTGGCGCACCATTGCGCGCCAGCTCATCGGGTTGATTCCCGGTTTTGGGATTTTGCCGAAAGTTGCCATTTCGTATGCCGGGACGTACGCGTTGGGACGCGGCGCACTGCAATGGTACGAGACGGGTAGCCAAGTCAGCCGCAAAGACATCGAACACTTTTTCCGCGAAGCACTGGAGCGCGGAAAAAATTTCGCCGCGACATTCGCAGAACGCGCGCCCAAAGTGTACGTGCCAAGAATTCAAATGCCGCAGTTGCCGTTCGGAAAAAAGCAAGAGACATCGTTACAACTACCTGCCGAGACGGGAGACTGAGTTCCCTTCGCTTCCTCATTTGGTTCTGTGCCAACCGGAAAGGAACCGGGGAATCCAATCTCCAATCTCGAATCTCTAAATCATGGCTGTCCTCGACCCCATCAAAGCAAACGTGCTTGCCGTCCGCATCATTCCAAACGTAGATCGCGGTTTTGCGGAAAAAATGAATCTGCGCGAAAACGAACGCTGCATCGGTTTTCTCACCGCCGACATTGACGACGCAACCTACACCGCGATTGACGAAGCAACGAAACAAGCCGATGTGCGCGTCGCGTACGCGAAAAGTTTTTACGCGGGTTCGGGCCACGCGTCGGGTCCATTGTCCGGTGAAATCATTGCGATTCTCGCGGGACCCGACCCCGCCGAAGTGCGCGCGGGCTTGAACGCGGCATTGACGTACATTCGCGATGAAGCGTATTTTTATTCCGCGAACGAAAACAACAGCATCGCGTTTTTTCCGCACGTCATTTCGCGCACAGGCAGTTACTTGAGCGAAGTGGCGGGTGTCCCACTCGGTACGCCGATGGCATATCTCATCGCGCCGCCGCTGGAAGCGACCTTTGGAATTGATGCCGCACTCAAAGCGGCGAATGTGACAATGCGCGTGTGGTTCAATCCGCCGAGCGAAACAAATTTTTCCGGCGCGCTCTTGACAGGCGACCAAGCCGCCGCTCGCGCCGCCGCCCGCGCATTTCAAGAAGCTGTTCTCGATGTTGCGCGCAATCCATTGAAATTTTGAGTATCAGGTAGCAAGTAGCAAGTAGCAGGGCTGTCCCTACTACCTACTACCTGCTACCTACTACCAACACAATGCCCGAACTCGACACTGACCTCCGTTCCATCCAAGAAGTACGGAATCTTGCCGTTGCCGCGCGCAACGCGCAGCGCGAATTTTTTCATTTCTCACAAGAGCAGGTGGACAAGGTGTGCGCGGCGATGGCAGACGCGGCGTACCGCGAATCCGCGCGGCTCGGACAAATGGCAACGGACGAAACCACGTACGGCGTGCCCGCGCACAAACGCGTCAAGAATGAATTCAGCAGCAAATTTTTGTGGGACTTTTTAAAGGACATAAAAACGGTTGGTGTGATTCGCCGCGACGACGCGAAAAGAATTATTGAAATTGGTTGGCCCGTCGGCGTACTCGCAGGTTTCACGCCTTCGACGAATCCAACATCAACCGCGATGTTCAAAGTTCTCATCGCGGTCAAAGCGCGCAACGCGATGATTATTTCGCCGCATCCGTCCGCCGTGAAATGCACAAGTGAAACGGTGCGCGTGATGGCAGAAGCGGGTGAACGCGCGGGAATGCCCAAAGGTCTGATTGCAAGTTTGACGACAGTGACGATGCCCGCGCTCAATGAATTGATGAAGCATTGGGCGGTGAGCATGTTGATTGCGACGGGCGGTGAAGCTGTCGTGCGCGCGGCGCACAGTTCGGGCAAACCCGCAATCGGCGTCGGACCCGGCAATGTTCCGGTCTATGTGGACCGCAGCGCGGACATCCCACAATCTGCCGATTTAATCGTCAAATCCAAATCGTTCGATTGGTCAACGATTTGCGCGAGTGAACAATCGGTTGTTGCCGACGCGCCGATTGCGGCACAATTGCAAGCCGAAATGGAAAAACGCGGCGCATATTTTATGGACGACGCGCAAATCGCGGCGATGAGCAAAATTCTTCATCAGCCGAACGGTCTGCCGAATCCGAAAGCCGTCGGCAAATCGCCGCAAGCGCTCGCGCAAATGGCGGGCATCAGCGTTCCATCCGACGCGCGCGTGTTGATGGCGCGGTTGAAAGGTGTTGGACCCGAATATCCATTGTCGCGCGAAAAATTGACGAGCGTTCTCGGTTGGTACGTTGCGGACGGTTGGGAAAAAGGCTGCGAACGCTGCATCGAACTGCTCAAGTTTGGCGGCGACGGACACACACTTTCGATTCACTGCCGCGATGAAAAAGTGATTATGGCGTTCGGTTTGGAAAAACCCGCGTTTCGCATCGTCGTCAACACGATGGCAACGCTCGGCGCAGTGGGGTTCACCACAAACCTAGAACCTTCCATGACACTCGCGACCGGCGGCATCGGCGGCGGCGTGTTCAGCGAAAACATTTCGGTCAAACACGTTTTGAATATCAAACGCGTCGCGTATGGCGTGCGCGATTGGAATCCTGATTCGTCGTCAAACGTGAATGAGCCTGCCCTGAGGAACGAAGGGTCAAGCGTGAATGCGAGTGCGAGCGACGCACAGATTGAAGAGATTGTGCGGAGGGTGTTGGCAGAGATACGAGGAAAATAGGCGCACAGAAATTCATTAAGGTTCATGCAAGAGGAGGTTTGGATATGGAACGCAAACTTGGAACCGCAACTTTGGCTGGGGTAGTTGCCTTTGTAGTCATCTTCTTTGGCCTTTCCAGTTATGCTGATAGCCTCTTGAGCGGACGTGCCTGGGTGCCGAGTAATTGCCTGTCGGCGCCAGACTACCAACAATGTACACAGCAAAATGAGCAAGCAATTGGGCGCATTAATCAAGATGTTCAATCAGGCTATGCTCTCAGACAAAATGCCATCCTTTACGGAGTAATCGGGGCGATTATCGTTGCTGGCTTGGCGTTAGTTGTTCCTCGTGGCGGCCGACTAGCACCAGCTGGGCGCATTGGTACGGCCGTGCTACAGCCGAGCGCAAGCGCATCCCAAAGCTATGAAGCAGTCAAGCGGTTGCAAGAACTCGACAACTTAAAGGCTACAAACTTGATCAGCGAAGAGGAATACCAGAAGAAGAGAACTGAAATTCTCAATAGCATATAACAGGAAATCTTTTACAAACATTAAAGCAGTAAAAGTGGACCCCAAACATTTCTCCCAACTACGTCCCGCAGCTCGTCTGCGCTTGACATCAAGGGTGCGTGAATGAATCAGGCGAGATAAGCGGACAGGTTGTGAGAACCTTGGTAGTTTGCCACGGATATCACGAAAGTTTGTCAATAAGCGGTCAATTGATTCATGGCATCAAAACCTTCAATCCGAACTTATCGTTTGACTGACCACGCGAAATTTGAGATGCGACGCCGTCAAGTCAGTGAAGCAGAGGTAGCTCAAGTTTTGGATGAACCCGCAGAGATAGAATCCGTTCGAATTGGACGCAAGATTTATCAGTCAAAGGTAAAGTGGGGCGATCCGCCTGAAGATTATTTATTGCGGGTAATTGTGGACACTGACCGAAAGCCGCCGGAAGTTGTCAGCGCATATCGAACGAGCAAGATTCGCAAGTATTGGAAAGGAAAATAATGCAAGTTATTTATGACCAAGAAACGGACACGCTGACAATTATCCTTTTGGATGTACCCGTAATGGAAAGCGATGAAGACAAACCGGGCGTCATCTTGGATTATGACGCGCTGGGTAATCTCGTTTCCTTGGAAATACTTGACGCTTCGCGACGAGTAAAAGCGCCAAGCCAGATTGATTATCAGGTAGCACCTGTTGCTGTGTAAGCTAAATGCCTCGCAAATCGCAAGCCAAACCCGCGCGGGCGGTGCGCGCGGGGAAACATAAAACAAAATCGAATGAGCGCGCGGTTGTCGTTTCTCTACCGCAAGAAACGCTCGCGCAAAATCTCTCGGAGGAGAGGAATAACATGGCAGACCCCAACATGATTGCTCTCGGCATGGTCGAAAGCAAAGGACTTGTGGGCGCGATTGAAGCGGCGGACGCAATGGTCAAAGCCGCGAATGTCGTACTCATCGGCAGTGAATATATCGGCGGCGGATTTGTCACCGTCATGGTGCGCGGTGATGTCGGCGCGGTGAAAGCGGCGACGGATGCAGGCGCGGCGGCGGCGAAACGCGTCGGCGAACTTGTCAGCGTGCATGTGATTCCGCGCCCGCACGAAAGCGTCGAGATGATTCTGCCCCAAAACAGCAAAGGCACGGTCGGCGGACGCGGCGGTTAAATTTGCAGCTAGCGTTTCCGGTTCACAACCTCTTTGCACAAATTGTGCAACACGACTTGTGCATGAAACGTGCAGAGGCGCGGTCTTTTTTGAAACCGCGCCTCTGAAGCGCGTTTTACCTTCCTCGCGTGAACGGTGCGTTCTTGCTGAACGCGACGCTCAAAACGTGAATGGAACTTGTGCTGCCCTCTGATTTTCAAAAGGACGACGCGCCCCGCGTGTTGGAGCAAGCGCGCCCTGTTTTGAAATTGCCGCCGGATGCGAACGTGCGCGTTGAATCGGTCACCCAAACGGCGCGCACGACCCGCATCGAATTTTCGTACACACACAGCGTCAAACTGGACGATGACCAAAGTGCAGTGTCAGGAATTCGGGTGGACGTGAACGCGCATGGTGAGTTGAAATTCAATGCGCGCGGAATTTTGATTTCGTATCACGTCGAGCCGGCAGACCCGCGCCAATTGCGCGCCATGTCAGACCATCTTGCCAAATTGGTCGCGAACGGTCAGGTGTATGTCGCCAAGCCCGGCGAGCGGATTGACCCCGAACGTCTGCGGCGTCAAGGCAAAGCGTGGTATGTCCAAGAAGACGCGCAAGGCAACAAACATCTCAAGCGCGCGTGGATTTCGTAACGCGCCGCGCAAAAATTTTCTATGCCCCCTCCGCGAAAGCTCATCGCATTCCTGAATGACCCTGGCGCCAAAGACGACGCCCCGGAAATTGCCGAAGCCGGCGCGAGCGCGGCGCGTTTTTCGATTCCCGGTCTTCCCGAAACAGGCGACTTGGACACGAGCAAACCGGGTTCGGCGGAATTTCAAGCCGCGCACCTGCTCGTCATTCTTTCGCGCGCGTACGACATTTGGGAAAATTATTTTGGCGCACCGTACGAATGGCACATGGGCTCGGTGCTGCCTGTGATGCCGCGCGCGGGACGCGACCTCAACGCGTACTATGACCGCGCCGCGCTAAAGTTTTTTTACACCACCGATTCGCTCACCAAGCGCACGCTATACACATGCGAATCGTCTGACGTTGCCGCGCACGAATGCGGTCATGCGATTCTCGACGCGCATCATCCCGATTACTGGTCTTCGCTGCATCCCGAAACGGGCGCGTTCCATGAAGCATTCGGCGACATTACCGCGCTGCTCACCACTTTGCAATTTCCCAGCGTCCGCGCGCGGTTGTTAAAAGAGACGAACGAAAATTTGCGCGCGAGCAGCAACGTGACGCGGCTCGCGGAACAATTGGGCAAGGCGCTGTATGTCGAGTTCGGCAAAGAGGTCGCGGGCGCGACCTTCTTGCGCGATTTGGTGAATACCTTTCGCTACAAAGAAACGTGGCTCCTGCCCGCGTCGGCGCCGTCCAATCGGCTCTCTTCGGAATCGCACAATTTCTCGCGCGTGTTCAGCGGCGCGGTGTACCAAGTTTTTGTCGGCATCTATGAAATGAAACGCGCCGCCGACGCGAACTTGTCCGCCGACAATGCGTTGTGTCAGGCACGCGACGAAATTGGAAAAATGCTCGCGACGGCACTCGTGCTTGCGCCGCCCGGTGACGCGGTGTTTCGCGTGATGGCGACGTCAATGTTCAAAGCCGAGCAGCAATTGTTTCAAGGCGCGTACTTTGAAATTCTCAAAAAAGTGTTTTCCAATCGCCACATCTTGCGCGTGCAGGATGCAAATGTCTTCAAGCCGCATACGAAAACCGTCGGCGCGAAAACGTCCGGGGTGAATCTCGGATTGTTGAGCATGGCAGGCACGACCGCCGAACCGATGCCACCGCAGGAATTACAAAACGCGCTGCGTCTGCGCGGCGAGGAATTGATTTTTGCGCGCGAACTCGGACGAATGCAAGATGAAAAGGTTGTGCAATATCGCGCAGAACGCTTCATTCCGCTCAAAGGCAAACAGTACGGTCCAGCGAACGGCGCGATGGTTCCACTGCAAGGCGGCTTGACCTTGAACGTGAATCCGACGGGCGCTGTCGCGTTTTCGGGATACTATCGCGCGGGTGTTGACGATGTGCGCGCGATTCGTGACCATGTGGAAAAACTTGCCGAAAAGAAACGTATCTATGACGCGTGCCCCGGCGACGAAGCGGACATTACGCATCTCATCACGCGCAAGCAGCCGTACTATATCGCGTACGACGAACAAGGCAATAAAATTTTGCGCCGCGCGTTTGTGGCGTGCGCGCACGGATGACGTTTTACGTTTGACGGAACACGTCATTCGTCAAACGTAAAACGTCAAGTGTCACATGCCTGACCTCGACATCACTCATCCGAAAATTTACGAATATCTTGAACGCACGCTGCCCGAAGAGACAGAAATTTTGCGCGAGATGGGCGATTATGGACGCGCCCAAGGATTCCCCATCATCGGCATTCAACCGGGGCGGATGCTGCATTTTCTCGCGCGGGCGATTGGCGCAAAACGTGTTTTGGAACTCGGTTCGGGCTTTGGCTATTCTGCGATGTGGTTCGCGCTCGCGGTGGGTGACGGCGGCAAAGTGATAATGACCGAAGGCAAGCAGGCGAATCAAGACCGCGCGCGCGATTATTTTTCCCGCGCGGGATTGCTCGAACGGGTCGAGTTCAACGTCGGCGACGCGTTGGAGCTTGCGAAAAAATATCCGAGTCCCTTTGACATTATTTTTTGTGACATTGACAAGCACGATTACCCAAACGCGCTTGCGATTGCGCGCGAAAAATTGCGCGTCGGCGGCATTTTGATTTACGACAACATGTTGTGGCAGGGGCGCGTCGTCAGTGAAACGGATGCGGACACGCGCGCGGTGTTGGAAACGACGCGCGCGTTGTTCGACGACGACACATTTTTCACAACGCTCGTGCCGTTGCGCGATGGGCAATCTCTTTCACTGAGGGTCAAGTAAAATGGACAATCAAAATCGTGGTCGCATGATTGCGGGCGCCGTGTTGGTCTTGCTCGGCGTCGCATTCTTTGCAATGCAATTTTTTGGCGACTTGGGCGCGTCGGCAATTCTGTTTGTCGTGGGTTTAATCTTTCTCGGCGCGTATTTTTACACGCGCACGTACGGCTTTCTCATCCCCGGCTGTATTCTCGCGGGCTTGGCGCTGGGACAAATTGCGGCGCGCGGTGGACTGTTCGCGGTGGACGGCTTGAGCGGCATCGGTTTGGGAATAGGTTTCCTCGCGATTTTTGTGATTGATTGGATTTACACGCGCAACATGCGTTGGTGGCCCCTCATCCCCGGCGGTATCATCACCATCAGCGGAATCGCCTCCACCAATCAAAATCTTCAGGAATTGTTGTCCAAGGGCTGGCCCCTGATTCTTGTTGCCATTGGCTTGGTCATCCTCGCCGGCGCGTTCGGTCTCACGGGACATTCACGTACGTAATGGACCTCTCGGAAATCCTAAGGCAAATTTTCGCGGCGACGGGCGTTTCGACGGCACAACTCCCCGCCGACGTTGACTTTTCGCTCGGCAATGTCCTGCGCTCGATTTTTATTCTCGTCCTTGTCTATCTGCTCGCGCGTTTCTTGCGCGGGGTTTTGCAGCGCGGCTTGCGTCGAGCAAAATTCGATGCGCGCGTGGAGCAACTCGTTGTCCAGGTCACGTACTATGGCATCATCACGTTGGGCATCATTTGGATTCTCGGCGGCTTTGGCTTGTCGGTGGTGATTCTCGGCGTCGCAGTCGGGTTTGCGTTCAAAGACTTGATTCAAAATTTCGCGGCGGGCTTGCTCATCATGGCGACGCGTCCGTTTTCGTTGGGCGATTGGATTGTGGTGGGAACGAGCGAAGGGCGTGTCGCTCAAATCGGTTGGCGCGGCACGTTTCTCGACACATTCGACGGCAGACGCGTCATCATTCCCAATGCCAACATCATCACAAACGTTGTCACCAACAACTCGCTCGGCGCGCAGCTCCGCAGTGAAATCAAATTGACGCTCGACGTGAAAAGCGATGTCGCGGAGGTGGAACGCCAAGTTTTGCGCGCGTTGGAAAACATTGACGGCATTTCCAAAAATCCGCCGCCGCGCGTATTGATGGAATCGCTCACGACGGGCGCGCTGAACGTCCTTGCGCAATTTTGGATTCTCGACGCGGTGAATCAACAACCGCGCGTCGTGTCCGAAGCAGTGCGCGCGGTTCGAGAAATTTTGCATCCGCTGGACGTTAGCGAATGACCCGCGTGTTGAAATGGTTCGGCATTGTGGCGCTCGTCGTACTGCTGACCTTTATCATCGCCAATTGGAACAGTTGGGACGACGGCGTTTTGTATTTGCAAGATATGTTCGCGTACACCGAAACGCCCGCGCAGCCGTTGAATGGAAACGGACGTTTCGGTTTTTGCAAACAATTCGTGACATTGCGCAACGCGCAGCGCGCGCAATTCATTGAAAATTATTTGGACGCGCGCGGAATAAAAATTCAACGGTTGCCAATTTACGACACCAAGTTCGATAATTTGTTTGTGCCGTTTTCCCGACTCAAGAATAGAGTTCGTCAGTGCGAACGGAGTGAAACATCTTGGGAAATTTTGACGAGTATCAAAAATTATCGCGCCGCACATGGCAGCTCGTACACACAGACCATCCGATTGTGTATCCCACGCTCGGCTTGGTGAATGAAGCGGGCGAACTCGCGGGCAAAGTGAAAAAAATTTTTCGCGACAAGCACGGCGAAATTTCGGAAACAGACCGCGAGGCATTGAAATACGAGTTGGGCGATGTGCTGTGGTATCTCGCGCAGATTGCCACCGAATTGAATTTGTCGCTCGACGACATCGCGCAAGCGAACATTGAGAAACTGATGTCGCGTTTGGAACGCAATCAAATTCGCGGCGAAGGGGACTATCGGTGAACCAATCCGTCGTTTCGAGCGGAGCGAGAAATCTCCGGTATGGCGGATGAGATTCCTCACTCCGTTCGGAATGACAAAAATAAAATGGACGCCAAAGAATACATCATTCGCCAATTTCGTTGGGCGCGGCGGCAGTCGGACAGCGTGCTGTTGGATGTTTCGGAAGAACAATTCAACTGGACGCCGCCCGGGACCGTGAGTCCCATCAGCGCGATTTTTTTGCACATGGTCACAATCGAAGACGCGTACATTCAAGAAGCGATTTTGGGCAAAGCGCGCTTGTGGGACGAACAAGGTTGGGAAGAAAAAATTGGTTCGCGCGCCCCATGGCGCGGCGAAAATTGGGACGACTTGCGCGGCAAACCATTGACGCTCGACGACGTGGCACAGTTTCAAGAGACGGTGCGCGCAGCGACGGATGCGTACATTGAAACTCTCACGCCCGAAGAATTGGACCGCCGTGTTTTGTTTGAAGGGCGCGAGCGGCGCATCGGCGACATGCTGTCCATGCTCGTCGTTCACAATCTTTCGCACGCGGGCGAAATCGCCGCGTTGAAAGGCGTGCAAGGCGCGGCGGGGTTGTCATTTTGAAGACATCGAATGAATTCGATGGCTCAATAGATGGAAATTCGTTGAAACGAATTCGCTTGAACTCGATTTATCGAGTTTTTACCTTTGCAGACGTGAAATTCATTTCACGGACTCGCCGGGAGAAACAAGTGGCTAAAGTATTTGAACGTATTGACGATTCACTGCGCGATTGGATTGAAAAACAAAAAATCTTTTTCGTCAGTACCGCGCCGTTGTCCGCCGACGGCATGGTGAATTGTTCGCCAAAAGGGTACGACGCGTTTCGCATTTTGAATGACCGCGAGGTGGCGTATCTTGACCTGACGGGGAGCGGCATCGAGACCGTCGCGCATTTGCAAGAGAATGGGCGCATCGTGTTCATGTTTTGTTCGTTCGAGCAAGTGCCGCGCATTGTGCGTTTGCACGGCAAAGGATTTGTGCATCCTGTCGGCTCGCCCGAATTTGAAAAATTGCTCGAACAATTTGAACCGCGTTCGGGAATGCGTTCCATCATCCGAGCGGAAATTTTGCGCGTATCCGATTCATGCGGCTACGGCGTGCCGCGTTATGAATATCTCGGCGACCGCGAAACGTTGGTGAAAAATTGGCAAGCCAAAGGCGCGGACGCGACAACCGAATATCAGCGCACGCGCAACGCGACAAGTTTGGATGGCTTGCGCGGAATGATAGCTGATGGCTGATCGCGAATCGTCAACCAAAATTTTATGTACTGCTCTGCTGTCTGCCATCTGCTATCTGTTATCTGTCACCCATGTTCATTGACCCAATCAGTGTTATACTCGCCCTCGGCGCGGGATTGTTGTTTCTCGGAATTTATTTGTATTTTTGGAATCGCTGGCTCGCGTCGCGGCGCGGAGATGCCCTCAAGCACAGCGCGATAGATTCACTCGACGGCGCGGCGTTTGAAGGATACGTAGAATCCTTGTTGACGAAACGCGGTTATCGTGTGACCCGTACGGGCAAGGCAGGCGATTTGGGCGTGGACTTGATTGCGGAAAAGACGCCGTACAAATTTGCAGTGCAGGTGAAACGCCAGAGCAATCCCGTTTCGCGTCAAGCCGTCAGTGATGCGGTTGCAGGCAAAGCGCATTACAAGTGCAACGCCGCGATGGTTGTCACAAACAATTTATTTTCCCCCGGCGCACAACAACTCGCGCGGGCAAATGGTTGCAAACTCGTAGACCGAAATGTGTTGGCAGATTGGATGCTCGAAAGTCGCTAGACGTTAGGCAATCGTCGTTAGTCAGCCGCATTTTGCTAAAAACTAACGACCCATGACAAACCACGTTCTATGCCCAAACGTTTGTTCACTGCCGCCGACATTCGCATTTGGAAAGAGTGCGGCGAAACGAAAATTGATTTGGCGCCCGACGACATTGTGACGCCGGAAGCGGAAGATGTCGCGCGCGCGTTGAAAATCGCGCTCGTGCGCGCGTCCACCGACCCGCTCGCCGACCAAGTACGCAATGTGGTGCGCGAGTTGCAAAATCGGACAGTGGACAAACGCGCGCCGGATGTGCGCGGGACGCGCGTGCAATTGATTCATCCGAACCGCGTCGAACTGGGTCCCTTTCCATTCGATGTGAAACGTCCCGACATGAACATTCGCGCGACGGATGTGATTACCGACCGCGATGGTTCGCCAATGGGCGTCGGCTTTATGCGTTTTGAAAATGGTTCGTTTCCGTGGACGTTGAATTATGATGAAGTCGAGTACGTGATTGATGGGGAATTGGAAATTCGCGTGGGCGACGAGAGTTTTATCGGACACGCGGGCGATGTGATTTTTATTCCTCACGGGACAAGCATTTTGTTTTGCACGCGCACGTTCGCGCATTTCATGTACGTGACGTATCCTGCGAATTGGGTTGCACAGTAACCCGATTCGCCCGAATTGGGACGACGCCATAACTTTTTCTTGGGGAGGAAGAATGCTCAAGGAATTTCGCGAATTCATCGAACGCGGCAATGTGGTTGACCTTGCGGTAGCGGTAGTGCTGGGCGCAGCGTTCGGCGCAGTGGTGGACGCGTTCGTCAAAGAAATTATCATGCCGATTTTGGGGCTGTTGATAGGCGGCATCAATTTCAGCAACTTGTATATCAATCTTTCGGGCGTTGCCTATCCTTCGTACAGCGCGGCAAAAGAAGCAGGCGCGGCAGTGATTGGCTATGGCGCGTTGATTCAATCCATCGTCACATTTTTGATTATCGCGTTTGCGGTGTTTTTGCTCGTCAAAGCCATTAACGTGGTCTATCAACAAAAAGCCGCTGAACCCGCGCAGACAAAAGAAGAATTGCTGCTCACGGAAATTCGCGATTTGTTGGCGAAACAAAATCGGTCAAGCTAAGTTATGACAGAACCAAATCAAAAACGCGAGACATGGGCGCAAGGCGAATCGTACGAACCGTACATCGGACGTTGGAGTCGCGTCGCCGCGCGCGAATTTATCAAGTGGCTCAATGTCCAAAATGACAAACGATGGCTCGACGTTGGCTGTGGCACGGGCGCGGTAACGCAGGCAATTCTCGAACTCGCCGCGCCGCAAGCTGTCGTCGGTGTGGACAATTCGGAAGGATATGTTCAATACGCGCGCGAACATACGCAAGACGCGCGCGCGACATTTCAGGTTGGCGACGCGCAAGATTTGAAAACGGAACGCGGCGGCTACGATGCCGTCGTGTCGGGACTTGTCTTGAATTTTGTGCCAAGCCCCGAACGCATGGTTGCGGAAATGACGCGCGCCTGTCGTTTGAATGGGCGCGTCGGCGTCTATCTCTGGGATTACGCAGACAAGATGGAATTGCTGCGCTATTTTTGGGATGCTGCGAGCGCATTGGACCTGAGCGCGCGGGAATTGGACGAAGGTTCGCGCTTTCCGCTCGCGAACGCGAAGGGATTGTGGAATCTTTTTCTGGATGCGTATTTGAATGATGTCATGACGCGCGCGATTGATGTGCCGATGCACTTTGCCAATTTCGACGAGTTGTGGGCGCCGTTCCTGCTCGGACAGGGCGCCGCGCCGCATTACGTCATGGCGTTGAATGAAGACCAGCGCGGCGCGCTGCGCGAACGTTATGCCCAAATTCTGCCGCGCAATGCAGACGGTTCGATTGATTTGATTGGGCGCGCGTGGGCGGTCAAGGGCACGCGATGAAGCGCCTCACCCCTGGCCCCTCTCCTCAAATTTTTATGCAAAAATTTGAGGAGAGGGGAGACGTATGAATCGGGAACTCGAACACTTACTGGACGCAACGGAACGCGCGATGCAAACGGAGCGCGTCGAATATCGTGGGCGCGTGCATGTCGGCGTAGATTTGGGAACGGCATACACTGTTGTGCTCGTCCTCGACGAATATTTTCAACCGCTTGCCGGCACGTATCGTTTCGCGCAAGTGGTGCGCGACGGACTCGTGGTAGATTTCATCGGCGCGATTGATTTATTAAAAGAATTGAAACGCGGCATCGAACACCGGTTGGGCTTTGAACTCACGCACGGCGCGACAGGATTTCCCCCGGGCGTTCCACGCGCCGAAGTGCGCGCCACCGCGAATGTGTTGCACGCGGCGGGGCTCGAATGCACAAACCAAGTGGACGAACCGACTGCCGCAAACGCCGTATTGCAAATTCGCGATGGCGCAGTCGTTGACGTTGGCGGCGGCACCACAGGGGTCGCGATTTTGCGCGACGGGCAAGTAATTTACACGGCGGACGAAGCAACCGGCGGCACACACTTTTCGCTCGTCATTGCGGGCGCGCTGGACATTTCGTTCGAGGACGCGGAAAAATTGAAAACCGATGCGCGCGAACAGGCGCGTTTGTTTCCGCTCGTGCAGCCCGTGATGGAAAAAGTTGGGGCAATTGTTTCAAAACACATTGCGCGTTATGATGTGCATGAAATCTATCTCGTCGGCGGAACGAGCATGTTTCCCAACATGGGACCAGTGATTGAGCGCGTAACAGGCGTCAAGACCATTGTCCCGCCGAAACCGCTTTTCATTACACCACTTGGGATTGCGATGAACGACAAAATCAGATGACAGTATCCAGATAACGGAATACAGATGCCCCGCGTCTGTATTCTGTCGTCTGTGCTCTGTATCCTCTCACATGGCAGACACAAAATTTGAACTCCGCGCGTATTGTTATTTGGACCGCATGCAGCCGCAGTACGCGGCGTTCGTCGGCACAATCACGCAAGGCGATTTGCCGATTGAGGGCATGGCATCATTGTATGTCGAAGTCGCGCCGGGCAATGATGTCTTTCGGCTCGTGGACATTGCCGTAAAATCCACCGACGCCAAACCGGGCGCGCAAATCGTCGAACGCGAATTCGGCATGTTTGAAGTGCATTCGCTCAAGCAAGCCGAAGTGCTGGAGGCGGGACGCATCGTCCTTGACCGTCTCGGCTTGAAACCCGAAGACCGCATCAAGCCCACCGTTGCGTCGCTGCAAATCATTACGCACGTCAACACGTATCAGGTGCAATTGCTCAATCGTTTTCGACGCGGCGCGATGTTGGTGGCGGGCGAAACATTGTTTATCATGGAAGTTGCGCCTGCGGCATACATCAATCTCGCGGCGAACGAAGCAGAAAAATACGCAAACATCAAACTCATTCACGTTTCTTCTGTCGGACGTTTCGGACGCATGTGGATGTCGGGCAGCGAAGCGGAAATGATGGCAGCGCAAAAAGCCGCCGTCGCGGCGATTGAAAATTTGCAGGGCAAGTGATTCCGTCTGTTATTTCGAGCGGAGCGAGAAATCGTGGGCGCGAAAATCGAGATTCCTCACTTCGTTCGGAATGACATCCAACAAATATGGCTCGCATCTTTTACACCGAACGCGATATTGAAGACATGGCAAAACGCGGCGTTACCGAAATCCAAGTGGACGATTCGGTCTATATCACAGACGTTGCGCGCGAGATGATGGACAAACTCGGCATCAAACGCAAAGTGACGAACGGCGCGCCCGCGTCCTCGAGCGTTTTGAAATCGCCCGACGTCGCGAATTTGCACGCGCAATCTGCGCCCGGCGCAGCCGCGTCGAACAACGCGTCGCTGACGGACGCCGAGAGGCAGCAAGTCATCGAGCAAGTGAAAAGCGGCGTGATTGCGCGGCTCGGCGCGGGTGTGGACAGCGCAGTGGTGGAGCAGATTGTGAAACGTGTGGTGGGCGCGCTGTGATTCTCGGTCAGGTCGTCGGCACCGTCGTCGCCACCATCAAAGACGAACAACTCGCGGGCGAAAAACTTTTGCTCGTGCAGTTAATGAATCGCAAGCGCGAAAAAATCGGGCGTCCGCAGGCGGCGATTGATGTGGTGGACGCGGGACCAAATGATTTTGTCTTTCTCGTCCGCGCGCGCGAAGCCGCGTTAGCAACGTATCCCGTCGTCGGTCCCGTGGATTTGGCAATTGTGGGAATTGTGGAAACGGCGGATGCGGTTGAGAACGTCGAGTTGGAATTGCCAGAAGGTGAAAGTTTTTATGCGTGAGGTGAAAGATGGCAGTTGAAAATGTTTTAACACAGCACATTGAGATTACGCCGGGCGTGGCGGGTGGCAAACCACGTATTGCGGGACGTCGGATTACTGTGCAGAATATCGTGATTTGGCATGAGCGAATGGGGCTAAGCACTGATGAAATAGCAACTGCGTATGATGTGACACTCGCCGATGTGTATGCAGCGCTCGCGTACTATTTTGATAATCGCGCCGAGATTGACGAATCCATTCGCGCCGATGAGGAATTTGTCAATGAATTGAAAAAGCGAACGCCCTCGCTCCTAAAGAAATAAACTCGCGTTATGTCGCTCAAATTCTTGATGGATGTTCACGTGCATATCGCTGTCACGGAAGGATTGCGCCGACGCGGTGCAGAGGTGTTGACTGTGCAAGAAGCGAACATGCAACTCGCAGACGACATTGACCTACTTGCGTTTGCGTTGCGAGAACGATGGGTCATTTTTACGAATGATGCGGATTTTCCACGACTGCATGCCCGCGGCGTTCCACACGGTGGTATCGTGTATTGCCACTAACAAACTGCGATTCGCAGAATGATCGAAGGGTTGATGCTTGTCTTTCAAGTCCTTGAACCTGAACAGATGGCGAATCACCTCGAATATATTTGAGAACAGTATGATTCTCGCCAAAGTCGTCGGCACTGTTGTTTCCACAATTAAACATCCCGCGTTCGCGGGACGAAAACTTTTGCTCGTGCGCCCGCTTCATCTTAAAAACGAAAAACCCGAAGATGATTTTATCGCGGTGGACGCGGCGCAAGCGGGAATTGGCGATACGGTGCTTGTTTGTCAAGAAGGCAATTCGACGCGTCAAGTGATTGGCATGCGAAGTGCGCCCGTGCGTTCCTCGATTGTTGGCGTGATTGATTCGGTTTCTCTGCAATCCGAAATCTAAAATCGAACATTCCCCCATGTTGTCCTTTCCCCAAAATTTCCTCTGGGGCGCTGCCACTGCCGCGCATCAAGTCGAAGGTCAAAATTTCAATAACGAGTGGTGGGACTGGGAACAAACGCCCGGGCGCATCAAACACGGACATTCCGCGCGCGTCGCGTGCGATTGGTGGGGCGGACGCTGGCAGGACGATTTTGACCTCGCGCAAAGTTTGGGACACAACGCGCATCGTATGTCGGTGGAATGGAGTCGGCTGGAACCCAAACAGGGCGAATGGGATGAGGACGCGGCGCAAACGTATCGCGCCAAGTTGAAGGGGCTGCGCGAGCGTGGCATGACGCCGCTCGTAACCCTCGTGCATTTCACGCATCCGCGTTGGTTTATGGAGCAGGGCGGTTGGCTCAATAAAGCATCGCTCGCGTGGATGGAACGTTACACAACGCGCGTTGTCGAAGCGTTTGGCGATTTGTGCAATTTTTGGATTACGCTCAACGAGCCAAATGTGTACATGGTGCTCAGTTATGTTTGGAACGCGCGTCCACCCGGCGCGGGAAGTTTGCCCCAAGGATTGCGCGTCGCGCGCAACATGCTTTTCGCGCATTACCGCGCGTACGAGGCAATCCATCGCGTACAGAAAGACGCGCAGGTCTCGCTCGCGCATCAATGGCGTACGCTTGCGCCCGCCAATCCGCGTTCGTCGCTTGACCGTTTCGCGACATGGCAAGGCAATTACGTGGCGAACGAAATGTTCGTCCGCGCGTTGACCACAGGCAAGATGCCGTTTCCGCTCGGACGCGGTGAAACCATCGGCGACGGGAAAATGCCGCTCGACTATTTCGCGTTCAATTATTATTTTGTAAGCCATGTCACGTTTGATGTATCGCGTCCGGGTTCTGTCTTTGCGCGCCTCTTGCCTCCCACTTGGCTCAAAGGAACATCGTTCGAAGAGTTAACAGATGTCGGGGACCTTGCGCCAAACGCGTTGTATGAATTGCTGAAGCGTTTTGCGCGGTGGAACTTGCCGATTTACATTACCGAAAATGGAACGTTCGACATTGGCAACGACAATCAATTGCCTTCTATTGATAATCAATCGTCCTATCTCGTCACGCATTTGCGCGCGATTCAGCGCGCGAGGCAAGAGGGCGTACAGGTCAACGGCTATTTTTGGTGGACGCTTGTAGATAATTTTGAATGGGATGCGGGCTATTGGCTCAAGTTCGGTTTGTATCATCTCGACGTCGAATCGCAAACGCGCACCAAGCGTCCCGTTGCGGACACGTACGCCAACATCATTCGCGGGAATGGAATTACAGACGCGTTGCTCGCCAAGTATGCTTAGGATTTGTCATTTCGTGCAGAGCGCGAAATCTCTGCGCGCGCCAAAAGCGATTTCTCGCTCCGCGCGAAATGACACGGAAATGTATGGACGCGCGAACTGAATACGCACTCCGCGAAGAAATCGTCCGCATCGGCAAGTTGATGTGGGAAAAAAATTTCATCGCCGCGGGCGACGGCAATTTGAGCGCGCGGCTCGGCGCAGACCGCTTGTTGTGTACGCCAAGCGGCTTGAGCAAAGGATTTTTGAACGCGGAACATTTGCTCGTGATTGATTTGCAAGGCAACAAAATCGGCGCGAATTTTGGCGCGGCGCGCGAACTCGTTCCTTCATCGGAAATAAAATTGCATCTCGAATGTTATCGCCAACGCGCGGACATCCAAGCCGTCGTTCACGCGCATCCGCCGTCCGCGATTTCGTGTACGCTTGTCGGCATCTCGCTGGCGAAATGTATTTTGCCGGAAGTGGTGTACGACTTGGGAATCATTCCCACTTTGCCGTACGCGACGCCGACGAGCATCGAGGGACCCGAACGCATTCGCGAACTGATTCCGCGTTATGATGCGTTGATGCTCGAACGGCACGGCTCGGTGACAGTCGGTAAAAATTTGTGGGAAGCGTACATGCGGCTCGAACGTTTGGAACATTCCGCGTTGATTGCGCTGCAAGCGAACGCGGTACAGCCCGTCACGCCGTTAACCGATTCGCAAATTCAAAAACTCGCGACGATGCGAAAAAATGTGTTTGCCCAACGCGGGCGCGATGTGTGCGCGGAATGCAATGCGTGTATGGTGAGTGAGAAACATGCTTCGCGGCGAATTCAAAATTAGAAATTCAAGATTTATCGAACCGAATTTTGAATTTCTAGTTTTGAATTTTGAATTTCATGGTTGTCGGCGTCTGCACCGTCCAACTCGAAATTTTCGGCAACGATTCGCTCAAGGGCAAGCGGCATGTCGTCAAGCCGATTCTCGCGCGGGTGCGTGACCATTTCAACGTGTCGGCGGCAGAAGTGGACGATTTGGATTCATGGCAGCGCGCGACGCTCGCGTTCGCGTGTGTGTCGAACGACGCGAATTACGCGCATGGACTTTTGGAAAAAGTAATTGATTGGATTGAACGCAATCGGTTCGACGCCAACATTTTAGATTATCAGATCGAGTTGCTTTGAACACGCTGTTTTCGCGCGTCGTCTCTTTTCATCTGTCCGCGCTTGCACTCACTCGTCCTCCCTCGCTCCCCCTCTCGCTTGCTCTGACTCTCCTCGTCGTTCATACCGCCGCGCTCATCCTCGTCGCGCAACTCGCCCGCGTGCCGCTGTGGATGGTCAGCGCGCTCATGCTCTGTTTTGTGATCGCGCAGTTCGTTCCACACGCGCGCGAAATTTTTTCACCCGCGCTGCTTGCGCCGTTTTTTATTGCCTATTTTTTCGCCGCGCTCCGTTTTGTGTGGCTGCGCGTTTTCGATGGTGCGATTGAAGGATATTTTGATTACACGCTGCCCGATGCGCGCGTGCTGTTGCAGTTTGAATTTCTCATCGGCGCGGCAATGTTGTACAGCGTCCTGATTCTTTTCTCGTTTCTCGTTCCTCGACGCGGCCGCGCAGTCTCCCTTGGCGCATGTGTCACTGTGCTCGTGATTTTTGTTTGGGCTATTGCAGAATATTTCGGGCATCGCACGTTCGGCGCGACCGGGAGTGACCCGTTCGCGTACGTGCAGATGGGAAGGGATTTGGCGACGCGCGGCACTGCGAGCCATTCCTTTCCCTTGTTTCCTTTGATTTCCCAAACAGAACTTTTATGGTATCCCATCGTCCACGTCGGTTATCATCTTCCATTCAATCTCGACGGCGACGCAATCACCGTTTGGTCAATCGGCGGTTCCCTTGCATACGCGCTCGCGTTTCGGCTCGCGGGCGAGAACGCGTTGTATTTCGTGAATCCGATTTTTTCGCTGTTGAGTGTTATTGTTTCAGGTTTGCTTGCGTGGGAATTGACGCGCAATGAAAAAATTACACTCCGCGTGGTGACGACTATAGTTGTCGTTCTCATCATCGCCACCTCGAACGAAATCGTGAATTGGGCGGGTGTGACGATGGTGGATACGCAAGCGCTGGTTTTTTCGACGCTTGCGATGTATTGCGCGCTGCGCGCGTATCGCCTGAATAGTTCAATGGGCACATGTCATTTCGAGCCGCCCTTGCGAGAAATCTCATTTGCTCCAAACGAGATTTCTCACTCCGCTCGAAATGACAAAAATGGAATGTGGGTATGGACAATCGGCGCGGGACTCTGTTGGAGCATTGCCTATTTTGTGCGCCACACACAATTGGTAATCGCCGTCGCGTTCATGCCGCTCTTGTTGTGCGCGCCATTTGCGCGCAGAACGCGTTTGCGAAATTTCTTGCTGACAGGCATCACCGCGTTTCTGATGGCGCTGCCTGACCTGTGGTATCATCAAATCTATCTTGGCAATTGGCTCACGCCCGAATCGGAAGAACTCGCGCTGTTTTCACTGAGCTCGATTCCGCAAACGCTCGCGGCGTTAGGGCAGAGCGCGTTCATCGGTTCGGAATTTGGTTGGCTGTCACTCTTTATCATTCTCGGAATTGTTTTTTACACGCGCCGCGAAAAAATTTCGAGCATCGCGTTATTGTTGTGGCTCGGCGCGACGCTTGCGGTTCATTTGCCGTACGCGGCATTGCGATTGCGCGATTTGATTCCCCAATTTCCAATCTTCGCGTTTTACGCAAGTTATGGAATCGTCGCAGCGATTTTGTTCCTGTTGAAACAACAAGGCGCGTGGGCAACGATAGGCGCGGCGGGTTTGATTTTTCTCGCGCTGGAATTGAATCTCGCGCGGGTGTGGAATACATTGCCGCGTGTGTTGAAAGAACCGCCTGCGCGCTTCGGCGCGATGACGCACGCACAACGCGCGTCGTTCGACGAAATTGCGCGCATCACACCGCAAAACGCCATCATCGGCGCGTCGCTCAATTCGGGCGCGCTTGAATTGTATGCAAAACGACACGCGTTTCGTCCGGCGGATTGGTGTCGTCCTCAGCAATGTGGCGAGTTGCGCGAATTTCTAGAGGTTACACAAGAAAAGAATTATACAATCTATCTGCTTGAAGACAACGCGTCACTCGCGAATGTTTTGAATGAATTGCGACGCGAATATCAAATTGAACGCGTCACAACGCTCGATGTTCCGTTGTTTGGGAATGAAGCAGTGAATAACGCAGGTGCGCTGTGGAAAATTACGCGCCGTTAGTCTGTGGAAAATTGCTCACGCCGATCCAACGCGTTCTCTTTAAATCGAAAATCGAAATTCCAAAATCAAAAATGCCATCCAAACCCATCCTCGCCATCGTCGGACGCCCGAATGTGGGCAAGTCCACTTTATTTAATCGTCTCATCGGCGAACGGCTCGCGATTGTTTCCGAAATTGCGGGAACGACGCGTGACCGTTTGTATGCCGACGCGGATTTTGCCGGACGCGAATTTACCGTCGTTGACACGGGCGGCATCGTCGGCGAACGGGAAGCGGTTGCCGAAAATGATACGGCGAAATTTTTCGCGCTGGCGCGCGCGCAAGCGCAGTTGGCGATTGCGGAAGCCGACGCGATATTGTTTCTCACCGATGCCGAAGCCGGCGTGATGCCCGGCGATTACGAAATCGCGGACATTTTGCGTAAATCGAACGCGCCCGTTTATCTCGCCGTCAACAAAGCCGACAATGAAAAGCGTACAGCAGAGGCGGTAGAATTTTATGCGCTCGGTCTTGGCGAGCCGCATCCGATTTCCGCGCTGCATGGAATTGGCACGGGCGATTTGTTGGAAGAAATCATTGAGCATTTTCCGCCCGCGCCCGAAGAAACCGAAAGCGAGATTCCACAGCTCGCGATTATCGGACGCCCGAATGTGGGCAAGTCATCGCTGCTCAACGCGATTCTCGGTCAAGAACGCGCGATTGTTTCGGAAATTCCGGGGACCACGCGTGATGCGATTGATACGCAAGTGTTGTGGCGCGGCGAACCGGTGACACTCATTGACACAGCGGGGATTCGGCGGCGCGGGAAAATTGAACCGGGGATTGAAAAATTTTCCAGTCTGCGCGCGCTCAAGGCGATTCAGCGCGCAGATGTGGTGCTGTTGGTGTTGGATGCCGAGGACGGACCTACCACGCAAGACGCGCATGTCATCGCGTACGCGTTGGAGGAAAACAAGGGCATCGTGCTGGTGGTGAACAAATGGGATACGGTGGAAAAAGAAACGAACACGCAAAAAGAGTACGAAGAACGCGTGCGCGTTGCCTTTAATTTTATTCCGTACGCGCCGATTGTGTTTTGTTCCGCCAAATTTCGTCAGCGCATTCCTGCGGTGATGGATACCGCGCTGCGCGTGCGCCAAGAATTGCGCACGCGCATTTCGACGGCGGACTTGAATGAGGTGTTGCGCGATGCAGTGGCGCAGCATTCACCGCCGACGCACGGCAAGACGCAATTGAAATTTTATTACGTCACACAAATCGGCATCGTGCCGCCAACGTTTGTTTTTTTTGTGAATCGCAAAGACATGGTGCATTTTTCGTACCAGCGCTATTTGGAAAACAAGTTGCGCGAACGTTTCAAACTCACGGGCGCGCCGCTCAAAATGATTTTTCGCGCGCGAAGGAAAAAAGACGAATGAGAAAAAAAAGAACCCCGTCCTTTTCAAAAGGACGGGGTTCTTTTTTTTAACCTTGCTGATTCGCCAACTCTTGGACTTTTTCCGTGTTACGAAGGCGTAATGCTTTTTGCGCGCCTTCGAGCGTGTCTTTGCCTTGCTGCAAAATGCCGATAAACGAATGGACGGGCGTTGAACCCGTGCCGATGGCAATGCCTGTAATCAAAATGTCCACGCGCGTGTTGACGCTGATGCCGAGCAACGCAAACATTTGCAGACCGACGACGGTGGCAATGACAATGCCCAAAACAAAACTGGAGACAATGGAAATCACACGTTTCGCGTCGCGGTATTGCTGTGTCGAAGTGAGCGTAGAGAGCCGCAGTTCCGCGAGCGCGACATCATTCGCCGCGCGTTCAATCAATTGGGACAGCGCGTCCTGACTCGTCGGCAGCATGTCAGTCACGCGTTCCGTTGGGTCACCCTCTTGCGCCAATGTTTCCAGACGTTCCCGCGCCGCGCGCAATTCATCATTCGCCCAGCGCAACCATTCACTGCGTCCCGCAAGAAACGCAACGAGCGAACGAATGTAACTCTCGATGAGATTCCACATCATCTCGAGCATACGCTCGACGCCCAATGCCGCAATCGCAATCGGCGCGAGAACGGCGGCGAGGTCCGCGCCCGCAACAAGCGGTCTCGGCGCGGCGCCTTGCACAGGATAGACCAGCGCAAACGAAATCGTACCGGCAAAGATGCCGAACAGCAGCGCGATGCCGCCATACACAAGCAATTTGCCGCGCTGTTTGACAACGCGCGTTTTTGGTGAGAGGGGAATTGCAGGATTGGAAGTGGGATTGTGTTCGGGAACGTGTGATGCCATGCGTCCTCCTGTAACGCCGAATTTCTGCGCTACATCAATTTTTTCCTGCGCTCTTGCCGTGTCCGCGTTTCCACTGCGGGTCACGATGCGCAATCGCTTTGCCGCGTTCGACCTTGATTTTTTTGCGTCCGGGTTTGGGTTCTGCGTTCTCTGTGTTTGATTCAGCGGAATCTAACGCGCCGCGAATCATATCGGCTGCCTCATCCTCAATCGTTTCATCTTCCAACGCGCTTTGCAAACGGTCCATGATGCTGTCGAGAAAACCAATCTGCTGCGCGGCGCGCGATGCGTCGCCGCTTTCAAAATAATTCGCTTCGTCGTACACATTGAGTCCGGGAAAATAATTGTCTTGGAGATAATGCAAAAAATTGCACACCGCGATATGCGTGCGCGTGCCCGCGAATTGCGTTTTGGTAAAGAGCGATTTCATTTCCCAATACTCGCCCAAATCATTGAGCGGCATATAGTACGCGAGTTCGCCCGCTTCGTTGAACGTGAGCCAAACGGGTTCGCATTTCGGATGAACGTTGATGATGAGTCCGCGCAGGGAATCGTCAATCGGAAAGGTTTTGGTGATGCTTTCGACATCGGTGCCTTGGATGCCGTTCACTTCAATTTCCGTTTCGCGCGTTTCGACGATGCGTTCCACATGACCGAGGATGCGGTCATCAACGTCGTGATAGAGCCAACGATTTTCGGCACAATACAATCGCGCCGCATCCAGCATTTCCGCCAGACGGGCGCGGTCCATCGTTCCGTTGTAATGAATTGTGACACCCATTTATCGCAATCCTTTCGCGCGCAAAAATTCGTCAAGCCATTTTGCCTCTGCCTCCGAAAGCGCGGGCGGCGGGGGCGGCTCGCGATAATCAATGGCAAGGTCATACGCGGCGCGTTCATACGTTTCAGCAATGGCAATATTCAAATCGAGTGGCACATCCCGATCCGGGGCGAGCAAGGGAATAGGAATAATCGGAATTCTCTCTTGCAGTTGGATGGGCCATACGCCGACGCGTGGATGTTCATTGAAGCGGCTCAAAAAGACAAAATACGATGCTGATGGAAGCGGGTCATGCAAAGGAATCCGTTCCCCGCCGCGCAGCAAATCAATTTCGAGCAAGTGTACATCGCGGCGCAAAAAGCGCCGTCGTTTTTCGCGATATGCTTTATAGGCATCATGCCCCGGGCGTTTATTCACCGGTGACAAAAGTTCGAGGGAGGTGACCAACCGTATATCGTCTACGGCTCGAATTTCGATAGATTGCAGTTGCACCGGAATTTCAAATTCGACGCGACTGTGATAGGGAGGGGGCGCAATGAGAACTGCACTCGACGATGCGACGCCAGAAAACGGTGTTTCCAGGATTCCAATGTCAGGCAGCGCCGCGCGTCTTTCGCCGATTTTAATGCTTTCGTAAGAAAAACGCGGTGTAAGGCGCGCCTGATAGCGCGGCCGTAAATGCGGCGTAAGCTGTTCGCGAATCGCCGATGCCAAGTCGTTTTGAAAGTCTTGCCATAACGCAGGCGTTTCGAGGTACGGGTCCATCCCCGGAAACGGCGACGGCATTATTCACCTCCCGCAAGTTCCCCAATCATGGACCACGGACCCGTCCAATTGATTTTTACGTTCGCGAGTTTGCCTTTCCACTCGCGCGTGTGGTCCTCAAAGAACACCAACTTGTTTGTGCGCGTGCGTCCCTTCCAACGATTTTTATTTTTTTCCTCGACCAACACCTCGACTGTTTGATTCAAATAGCGGTGGTTGATTTCGCCGACGACCTCGCCTTGCAATTCGTCAATCGCTTGGCGGCGGCGTTCTTTATCTTCCGGCGGCACATCGTCGGGGAATCGTGACGCGGACGCGGTGTTCGGACGCGGCGAGTACATTGCTACGTGCGCGACATCGAGTTTCAATTCTTGCAAAATGTTGTACGTGCCTTCGAATTGCTTTTCCGTTTCGCCGGGGAAACCGACAATGATGTCTGTGGCAATGCTCACGTTCGGAATGCGCGCGCGAATTTTTTCGACGAGCAGACGATAGTCGTCAACGGTGTAGCCGCGCTTCATACGTTTCAACACCTCATCATCGCCCGCCTGAATCGGCACCTCGATATGTTCCATCACCTTTGGCAATTCCGCAACGGTGTCGAGCAATTCGTCGTTCATGTAATTCGGATGCGAAGTGAGGAAACGAATGCGCTGCAATCCATCAATATCATGAATCGCGCGCAAGAGGTGTGGCAAGCGCGGACCATCGCGAACGTCATAGCCGTAGCGGTCAACGATTTGCCCGAGCAGCGTCACTTCCTGAACGCCTTGCGCGACGAGCGAACGCACATGCGCGGCGATTTCGCCAATCGAGCGCGAACGCTCGGTACCGCGACGATAGGGGATAATGCAAAAGGTGCAAACATGATTGCAGCCGAAAATAATCGGCACGTGCGCGCTGACGAGTTGTCCGCGTTCGTGCGCGGGCAAAATGAAATCGGCATCTTGCAGCGCGTAACGCGTTTCGGTTTCGTCGCGTTCGAGCCAATAATCATCGCGTCCTGTTTCCGCCTGCACGCCGCGTGCTTGCAACAATTCCACCAACGCGGTTGGGTCAGACGGTGGCAGAAACGTATCAACGAACGGAAATTTTTCGCGCAGCACTTTTGGTTCGCGCACACCCACCATACAGCCCATCACGCCGAAAACGACATCAGGATTTTTCTGTTTGAGCGGTTTCAACGACAAGAGGCGCGACACGGCTTTGTCTTCGGGACCTTGCCGCACCACGCACGTATTCAACACAATGACATCCGCGTCTTCGGCAATGGGCGTCGCGCGCAGTCCGAGTTTTTCCATTTCGGACGCCAATTTTTGCGAATCGGCGGTATTCATTTGACAGCCGTAGGTCGTAATATGGTACTTCATGGGATTAACAATCTCGCGCAAAACGACGTTATTTCCCTCATTTCCTCTAATTCCCTTGATGCGAGAACAAAGGAAATGACGGAGTTGAAGGAGATACGGTATCACTTTAGGCGCGTATTGTATGTCTTGTAGTGTGGACTGTCAAAGCAATTTGTCATTCATCCGGCTGCGCGAGCAAAACGCCCTGCTTGCGCTGCACGACGATATATTTTTTCTGCGGCGCGATTTCGGCAAAACGCGCGCGCAACCGTTTTATCAACCCGTCAATTGCTTCTTCACTAATTCCCGCGCCGTTTTCATCGCGCCACACCGCCGCGACAATTTCATCCCGCGTGACCAAACGACGCGGCGTCGCATACAAGCGTTCCAACAACGCGAATTGCGCCGCCGACAACGCGGGTTCGAGGCGAACGCCGTCCACCCACACCGCGCGCGTTTCCGCGTCAAGCCACACGCCGTTCAAACGCCCCACGCGTTTCCCTTGCGCGGTGGCATCGGGGTCAAAAAAGTGCAGCGTCACCGCGCCGCCCAACACGATTTCGTCGCGGTCGTTCAAACGCACGGGCGTTGTCGTCACCGCGCTGCCGTTGAGGAACGTGCCGTTGCGACTCTGTAAATCATTTAAAAAAAATGCGCCGTCCCGTTGTGCAATGCGCGCGTGCGCGCGCGAAATGGGCGCGAGCGCAATCACGATATGCGCGGGCGCGGCGCGCCCGATAACCGTCTCGGCGGAATCCAAATTCCACTGTTGTTCCCCGCTCAAACGCAAAAACGCGCTCATGGTCCAAACCCCCAAACGGCTCGCCCGCGCGCAAAGAGCCAGTCGCTCGCAGGCGCGGGTGTGAATGTGATGGTGTCAGGAATCTGAAAATCCAAACTCGGCTCGGCTTGAAAATTCGAGTACGGCAAAAAATGGAACACGCGTCCGTCGTCCAAGGTCACAATCAAAACGCCCGCGCTCGATAAGGGCGCGGCGTGAATGGGGCTGCCAAATTCAAAACTCCACGCGAGTTCGCCCGACGATGCAATCCACGCATAACCCACACCTTCGCGCGTCGTCGCAAACAAGAACCAGTCATCCGTTGCAAATCCATTCACCGCGCCTTTCACCTCTGCGCTCCATGTTTCGCGTCCGAGCAAAACATTGTACACCTTGACATTGCCCTGTTCCGTTCCCACCGCCGCAAGTCCCTGACTCACCAGCGCCGTCAATGGTGCGCTCGGCGGACTTGGCATCTCTGCTTGCCACACTTGTTCAAGCGTGGATGCCAACACAAAAATTTTGCTTGATGACGCGAGCAAGAGCGCGCTATTCGCAAGGGTCGGTGGTTGAACGAATCCCAAGTCTTTGTACGTATCAAGCGTCCAATAGACTGTGCCGCCCGTTGGTTCAATCGCCGACAGATAGCCGTTGTCGGTTGCGACGTACAATGTGCCGTCATCGGCGAGCGTCACACTTCCCACGATGTTGCCCAATAATTCTGCTTGCTTTTTGCGCCAGACCAATTTGCCATTCGCCGCATCGAGCGCGTGCAATTCACTATCCGATGTTGGAACAAACACATACACGCGTTCGGCGCTGGAGAACAACGCCGGCGAAGCGCCGATGGGCGCACCCAGATTTGTTTCCCAAACCTGCGTGCCGTTTGCCCAATCAAACGCGCGCACGATGCCGCCTTCGAGCGGCACAATCACAACACCCCCCCCCACGACGATTGCGCTCACCGGCGCGCCTTGCGCGTCCGTCTGCCAGCGCGGGTTCGGATTCAATTGTAAAAAATCGGCAGAGAGATTCGTGTGCGCGGAATTGCCGCCGGGCATTTTCCAAATCCCGCCGGATATGGGCGTGGGGGCGGGAGAAGGTTCGACAGGAGTTTCGGTCGGCGCGTCGGATGTGGCAAGCGCGCTTGGTGTTGCGTCCGGCGCGTCGGATGTGGCAAGCGCGCTTGGTGTTGTAGTCGGCGCGTCGGATGTGGCAATCGCGCTTGGTGTTGTAGTCGGCGTCGCGGGCGGAATGTTTGGAACGAGTCCATTGAACAAAAGCAGCGCCGCGCCCAACATCCCAAACACTGCGCCGAGACCGAGCCAACGCCATTGCAATTTTTTTGCGCGGGCGGGTTGCGCCGCCGCGCGCACCGCGTCCCGAAACGCGGCGACATTGGCAAAACGCGCGTCAGGATTTTTTTCCAGCGCGCGCACAATTGCGCGTTCCACATCGCGCGGAACATCGGCGCGCGTTTCGGAAAGCGGCGGCGGCGGCGTGTAAAGCTGTTGATGAAACAACGCGGCAGTGGTCGGCGCATCGAACGCGGGTTGTCCGGCGAGCATTTCGTACAGCACCAACGCGAGCGCGTATTCGTCCGCGCGTCCATCCGTTGTGTGTCCGCGAATTTGTTCGGGCGCCATGTAACGCGGCGAGCCAAAATAATTTCCGCCGAGTGTGGCGTCGGTATCTTGCGCGAGACCGACCAGTCCGAAATCCACGAGTGTCGCGTGCCCGTCCGCTGTGAGCAGAATGTTGGCAGGTTTGACGTCGCGGTGCGTGACGCCGCGCGAATGCGCGTACGCGAGCGCGTCGGCGATTTCAGAAAAAATTTCCAGCGCGCGCGCGAGCGGCAATTTTTTTTCGCGTTGAAGGTACGCGTGCAGCGTTTCGCCTTGAATCCATTCGAGGACGATGAACGGCTGCGCTTCATGCGCGCCAAATTCGTACACTGCCGCGATATTCGGATGTTTCAATTGCGCGGCGGCTGCGGCTTCACGATGAAAACGCGTTTGCGCCTCTGCGTTTGTTACACGCGTTGTGTCGAGGACTTTGATGGCGACGTTGCGACCCAGTCCGATGTCCACCGCGCGATAGACGACGCCCATGCCGCCCTGTCCGATGCGCGCGAGGATGCGATAGTGGTCAAGAATTTGTCCCGGCGAAAATTCCACTGCGCTCATGTGCGGTGATTATAGTTTGAAACGCCGCGCAGAGAAAGAGGTGCGCGCCCTGTTTGCGCCCCTCAAGCGTCCGCATTGCGCCCCCGCCGCGTCCAATTGGGCGCGGGCTCTGATGGTATCTTGAACTCGAAAATCATATTCATTCACCAAGGTGTCCGGCTATCTTGGATTCTATGGAGGTGTGCGATGGTCAAGCTCATTATTCGTCTGTGGGTCGCGACGTTCCTGGCGCTCGGTTTGATGATTCTGGTAACCGGCGAGGGCAGTGCGCGGAAAAATCTCGAGGGTGAGAACGCCGTTCGACTTGTGGTCAATCGGCAAGTCGAGTTAGGAAGCGCGGAGAGCATTTCAAACCTGATTGCGGTGCAAGGCGTGCCGTGGGATGCCCATGACCGCTTTGAAGCCAAAGCGTGGAAAGATTTAGGCATGCGAACGGATGTGACTCCGTTGCTCAATGACGAGTCTTATTGGCCCAGTGGGGGTATTCAAGTCTGGCGCGCGACTGAGCCGCCGGTGGCGGAATGCGCAGGGGGCGCGCGCGGACCGTTCGGACCACAAAACGATTTGTGGCTTTGCATGGACGAGTTTGAAAGGTACCTGCAAGAATGGCAAACGGTGTTGGGCACTGACTTGCGCCAAACGGTTGTTCTGGATGTGATGCCACGCACGTTGTCTTTTAATCCGGATAGTCCGAACTGGATGTCAATGTCGCCGCGGGACCCGGAGGAATGGAGCGCGGTCATGCGCGCGACCGGGCAGTATCTCGCCGAAATCGGGTGGAACGAACCGCTGGTCTTTCTCTTTGGCGAGTACGAGAATCTCTTTTATGGCAAGGACCGCCCATTGTATGACGGCACGCCGGAAACTGCGACGGCGCGCGCAGAGGACTATGCCGAGCTGTACATGCTCACACAAAACGCGCTGCAAGAGCAAGTTCCGCAGGTTCGTGTGGCGGGGGCGATTTCCGGCACTTACTCGCGCGATATAACGCGCGACTTGCAGCAGAATCCGTACGGGCTGGGTATCGAAGATTGGCTCGAAGCGCTCCAACGTCTCGACCCGACCTTTGAACCCTCTGCCATCGGCTGGCAGGGCTATTATTGGTACGGACTTGACGGGTATGGTGAGGCGCGCTTGCTCGAGGGGGCGGCGCACATTCGCGGTGTGCTGAGCGCGATGGGGTATCGCGCGGACATTCCGCAATATCTCGATGGGTGGAACGGCACGTTCGGAAATCGAGAGGCGGTTGACGGTTCCATGTCTGACGATGCGCGTTTGATGCTTGAAGCGGCGCATCTCACGAGCTCGGTTATCGAGATGGCGGAAATCGGCAGTCCGACGCGCCAGATTGAAACTGCATTCTATTACACATGGAATCTGGATGGGCAGTCATTCCCCGATTATCGTTGCGGCTTTCCTTACCAATCACTCGTGTCCACGATTCACGGAGAGATAGATTTGGGCGACCCGGATGGGTGCGTCATTCCTGCCTCTGACGTCGAGTGCAAACGGGCGCCGTATCATGCATTCAAGTTTTTGAGCGAACTGCGCGACGGGGATTTCGTCGAGACAAAATTCGAGGGGAGCGGCGGCAGCCGCGCGGCGCTGCGCGTAGCAGCCGTCAAAAAGCGCGGGGCGACAGACATTGTCGTGGTGAACCGCACAGGCGCGGCACTGGCGCCTTTTCGATTGGTGGTCAAGGGTCTTGCGCCGCGCCAATCCTATACCGTAACGTTCAATACGATTCAGCCGGGTGAACAGGGGTGCGCGCAGGTCGTAACACGCGCGCGGCGCATTCGGGCAGACCGACATGGTACGCTGGCGATGCCGTTCGCTGCCCCGGGTGACGCGCTCGCACAGATTCGCATCCGGACCCGCTAATGCAAAAAAAACGAGACAGCATGAAACAATTCTTCTTTGCTGCGCGCAGGTCAAGCGCACGCGCGTATACCAAATCCAACCCCGTCGTCAAGTACGCGTGGAATGAATCCGCCCAAGGCGGCTGGCTCGTCCCGAACATGTAAAAGTATCGCGCGTTTAAATGCTGTCAAACGCGTCAAGACAACCGAATGACGAACGGCGCAAGAGAAATTTTTTCTCTTGCGCCGTTTTTTTGTGCGCCCCTTTTGCGCCCCGTTCGTGTGCCTTGTGCGTCCGGTTTTTCGCGCGCGGTCAAGATAGAGTGTGTTGGAAAAAAAACGGAGGCGCAACGATGTTGTACAACTTTTTCGGGACCAAAGCATGGATTTATGTCCTCGTCGTGTATCTCACGCTTGCAGCGATGTGTGTCGCAGGCGCGTGGCTCGTCAAACAAATCGTACGCGTCACAGCAATCGGCATCGCGCGCGCAGTCCGGGCTTTGCCCGCCAGGAGTCTGATTTTAGCGAATCGTTAGTGCATCATTAACCAACTTGTAGAGTGCGCTTGAACAAGCGCACAATTCCAAACGATTTGGAGGAGCGGATGCCCAAGAGCTTGATTAAAGATGCCTAAGGGACTGTTGACGTATCAACAGTTTTCTAACACCCGTCTAGCATTTTTCTAGCAGACGGTTAATTTGGTTCTAATCGAGGATTTTTTATTATTTTATCGCCAACGTCAAATCCGTACCAAAACCGAAGGAGGTAAAAAATATGAAACGCATTGTTTTTATTCTAATTTGCCTCGCTCTGGTCGCGGTGTTCCTCTTGACGCCTGCGCTGGTGGCGGCACAAGGACCGGAAGGCACGAATGATATTTTTCTCGCGACATCGTATCCTTCCATTGTCGTGACCAAGGGTGACTCGATTTCCTTTTCCATCAACCTCGACAACAAGACCGAGGCATGGCAAGCGCTGACGCTCTCGGTGCAAACGCCCCAAGCGTGGCAAGCGACCTTCAAGAGCGGCAGCGTTATCGTCAATCAAGTGATGGTCGAGCCGGAGAAAACGCAATCGGTCACATTGCAGCTGACGCCGCCCGACAATGTGGCGACAAATCAACCCTACCAATTTTTCGTCCAAGCCAAGACACCGGACGGCGCAACGCAAAAACAATTGCAGCTCTCGGTGATGCTGAAAGACAAAGAGACCAAGAGCGGACTCAAGCTCGACACCAAATTTCCGAACCTGCGCGGTTCGCCTGACAACACGTTTAGTTTCAAACTCGATTTGACGAATCAATCGGACCAGGACCGTACGGTGGATGTGGACGCCACCGCGCCGGAAGGGTGGCTCGTCTCTTTCAAACCGACGTACGAGTCGAAACAAGTACAGTCGTTCGCGCTCAAAGCCAACGGCTCGCAAAGCATTGACGTGGATATTACACCGCCGCGCTTTGTGGATGCGGGCGATTACCAGGTTGTCGTGCGCGCAACGGCGGGCAGCGACGCCACCGAATTTCCCTTGAGCATTGCGATTCAAGGCAGACCGAATATGTCCTTGAATACCGTCAGCGGCAATCTCGCCACGAAAGCGAGCAGCGATGCGGAAACTCGAGTGAGCTGGGTGATTGCCAATACAGGTTCCGCTCCTCTGCAAAACATTACGCTCTCTGCGTCCAAACCGGACGGCTGGGATGTGAAATTCACGCCTGAAAAAATCGAACAGCTGGCGGTTGGACAAACCGCGGATGTAACCGTCGCGTTGAAACCCAGCACACGCGCGCTCGCCGGTGATTATCTTGTCGCGGTTACCGCGTCGTCGAGCGGCGTCTCTGACAGCAAAGATTTGCGCGTGACGGTAGAAACGCCGACAACGTGGGGTTGGGCTGCTGTTGGTGCAATCGCGCTGGTCGTGGTTGGGCTTGCTGTTGTGTTTTTGCGCTTTAGCCGAAGGTGATGTGACGACGGACGGTGGACAATGGACAATGGCTGTCTGTGGTCTGTCGTCTGCCGTCTCGCGTCGGCAAGGGGAGGTGATGGCTATGGCAGAAACGTTGACCTTGAATTTCAAGAAACCAAAATCTGAAACGCTCACGCGCGCACAAAAAGAAATCACCACCTCGGATGTTGTCACCACGCGCAATTTGGTGAAACGCTATGGCAACTTTACGGCGGTGGATGATTTGAACCTCAATCTGCGCGAAGGCGAAATTTTTGGGCTGCTTGGTCCGAACGGCGCGGGGAAAACGACGACGATTCTGATGCTGATGGGCTTGACAGAACCGACAGCGGGTTCGGTGCGCGTGTTGGGCTTTGACCCAGTGCGTCAACCGATTCACGTCAAACGCGTCGTCGGTTATTTGCCTGAACATGTCGCGCTGTACGACGATTTATCCGCGCGCGAAAATCTCATGTACACCGCCGACTTGAATGGCTTGTCTCTCAAGGAAGCGAAAACGCGCGTGGGCGCGGCGCTGGAGCGCGTGGGACTCGCGAACGTCGCCGAGAAAAAAGTGCGCACGTTTTCACATGGCATGCGCCAGCGGCTTGGCATAGCCGATGTGTTGATTAAAAAACCCCGCCTCGTCATTCTCGACGAACCGACGCTCGGGCTTGACCCCGAAGCGGTGAATCAATTGCTCGACTTGATTGTGGCAATGACACACGAAGAACGCATGACCGTTCTGCTTTCGTCGCATCAATTGCCCCAAGTGCAGCGCATCTGTTCGCGCGTGGGAATTTTCGTAAAGGGCAAGCTCATCGCCGACGGCACGATTCAACAGCTTGCGAGTCAACTCGCGGGCGGCGTTCACACGCTCCACATCGCGTTCGACGCGAACGGTATGGACGCCGCGAACGCGCTCCAACAGATTCCCGGTGTCCTCTCGGTGGAACGCGAAGGCGATGTGTGGCGCGTGCGGGCAACGAGCGATGTACGTCCGGAACTTGCGCGCGCGATTACGCAGCGCGGCTGGTCACTCTATCATTTGAGCGAGCGTGATTTCGGACTGGAGGAAATTTACTTGAGGTATTTTCAGGGCTGACCTTTGCGCGGATTTCCCTTGTTTCCTTGCGTTCCTTCCACATAGCGTTTGTGCAGAGGGAACTGAGGGAAATAAGGGAAATTAACATCGGGATTCGTCACTCTTCGGAGGTGGTGCCTTATGCGTGGACTTGCAGCTGTGTTTCGCAAAGAGCTGGCTGACCATCTCGGCAGTCGGCGCTTTCTGATTTTGTTCGCGTTGATTTTGCTCGCGGGCATGTCTTCGGTGTACGTCGCCGCGCAGTCCATCCGCGAACAGATCGCGGATTCGCAAAACGCGTTTCTCTTGCTCTTTACCACCGCGAGCGGACCGCTGCCTTCGTTCATCACCTTTATCGCGTTCTTGGGTCCGCTGGTGGGCTTGGCGCTCGCGTTTGATGCCATCAACAGCGAATGGAATCGCGGTACGCTGAGTCGTTTGCTCGCGCAGCCGATTTATCGCGATGCGGTGGTGAACGGAAAATTTCTCGCCGCGTTTGCGACGATTGCGATTATGCTCGCGAGCATTTTCATCATCGTCGGCGCGCTCGGCATCTGGCGGCTTTCGCTGATTCCAACGCCGGAAGAAATTTTCCGCGTACTCGCCTTTTATGCGGTGTGCGTGCTGTACGTTGGTTTTTGGCTCGCCCTCGCGACGACGTTCTCGGTCGTCCTGCGCCAACCGGCAACGGCGGCGCTGGCGGGAATTGCCGCGTGGATTTTCTTTACGTTCTTTGTGGCGATGATTGCGGATACTTTCGCGAATGTGTTCGTTTCGGTGAACGCACTGTTCGACCCGGACGCCGCGCTGCAAGCGGAAAATTTGCGCCTGATGCTCGCGCGTCTTTCGCCGAATACATTGTTCCAGGAAGCGACGCTCGCGATACTTGCGCCAAAAATTCGTACGCTCGGTCCGATTCTGCTGACGGATGTGCTTGGCGCGCTGCCGAACCCACTGCCGCTTTCGCAAAGTCTAATGCTCATCTGGCCCCAAGTCGTCGGCTTGCTCGCATTGATGGCGTTGTGTTTTGCGATTGCGTATGTGAAATTTATGCGGCAGGAAATTCGCGCACTGTGAGCTATTCTAACACTGCTCTAGCATTGCTCCAGCATTGTTCTAACATGTGAGCGCGATAAAGAGGACGTAAACTTGACGCAGAGGGAACAAATGAAAATCAAATTTCAACGCATCCAAAATCCTTTCACAGGAGGTGCAACGATGGCAAACAATGTTGTCCGTTGGGACCCCGTGCGCGAGACCTTGAGTCTGCGCGACGCGATGAATCGCTTGTTTGAAGATTCGTTTGTTACGCCGAGCTGGTTCTACAGCCCGGACACGAACAATCGCTTGAACATGCTCCCCGTCAATATGTGGGAGACGGCGGATGAAATTTTGGTCCAGGCGGTCTTGCCGGGACTCAAGACGCAAGATGTGGAATTGCAATTCCACGACGGACGGCTGATTATTGATGCGAAATTGACGCCGCCCCAAGTTGAAAACGCGACGTGGCACTATCGCGAACTGGCGTACGGGCAATATCATCGCGAAATCGGCTTGCCCATTCCGGTGAATACGGACAAGATTCAGGCGACGCTCGAAAATGGGTTCTTGACCTTGCGCTTGCCCAAAGCGGAAGAAGTCAAACCCAAGAAAATTCAAATTCAAGCCCTGAACAAATAAATAACTCCTTTTCCACTTTGGCACGCTGTCCAAAGAGTACGCATCGTTACGACGATGTGTGAGACGCAGACGAAATGTTCGTGCGCTGACGCCGTGTCAGAATCTGTCAAAAGGCACACTCACTTTTCAGTCATGGTACCTGCGTCTCGTGTGCGAAGGTTTGCAGGAGGAGAGGAACGAGGACCACTCAGACGCTTGATTTGCTCATGGGGTCCTCAAAATGATACAGCCGAGGGATGGTAGTTCCCCTCGGCTGTGCTTTTTTTTTCTTTCGATAGTTCAATTCTCGTTTCCGAGAATTCGATTCTCGTTGCCGATAATTTGATTATCGTTTCCGATAATCAACAAATTTATAGCCCATCCCGCGTTCGGTCAAAATGTATTTAGGCTGTGCGGGGTCGGGTTCTATTTTTTGACGCAGGTATGTGATATACAAACGCACGTACTCGTCCGCGCCTGCGTATTCGGGTCCCCACACTTTTGCCAAAATCATGTCATGCGTCAACAGCCAGCCGGGATTTTGTACGAGATGATACAGCAGCCGCCATTCCGTGGGACGCAGTTTGACGGGGCTGCCGCGCACAAGCGCTTGCCGATTCCGAAAGTCAATCGAGAGGTCATCGTCAATACGTAAAATTTCCTGGCGTTCCGCTTCGGGCGCTACGCGGCGGAGTACCGCCTTTAAACGGCTCACAAGTTCGCGCGGGCTGAACGGTTTGCCCAAATAATCATCCGCGCCGAGTTCGAGCCCGCGCACGCGGTCTTCTTCGTCGGCGCGTACGGTGAGCATGATGACAGGCACATCGGAAAATTCGCGCAGTCGTTGCAGGGTTTCGAACCCGTCGAGCTGCGGCATCTGTACATCGAGAATGACCGCGTGCGGCAATTGGTCGCGCACCTGGCGCAGTGCTTCGATGCCGTCCTGCGCTTGAATCACGCGCGCGCCTTCGGCTTCCAAATTCATACGCACAAATTGAATCATGCGCGATTCATCGTCAACGACGAGAACCAAACGGTCTTTGAGAGGATTGGACATAAAGGATGACCAGGGACGAACGACAAAAGACGGGCGCGGGAATCATTCGTGGGTTCGCTCTGCGAACCAAAACTGCGGCTTGCACGATTCCTTGCGCTTTTGTCAATCGTCTTTTGTCGTTTCGCGCGGCAGCGTAAAATAAAACGCCGCGCCGCGTTCGGGCAAATTCTCCATCCAAATTTTACCACCGTGCTGTTCGACAATGGCGCGCGCCAAATACAGCCCCAAGCCCGCGCCTTCGGAACGTTGGTGCTGACGCGCTCTGCCGCGTTGAAAGCGTTCAAACAGACGCGGCTGTTCTTCAAGCGGCACGCCCGCGCCCTCATCGCGCACCACCACGCCCACGCGTTCGTTTTCAATCCACCCGCCGACGGTGATGCGCGTCTTGCGCGGCGAATACTTGACGGCGTTGCTCAACAGGTTTGTCAATATCTGACGAATGCGCTGCGCGTCTGCCGCGACGGCCGGATATTCGTCCGGAAAATCGGTCTGCCATTCGTATTCGGGGTTCAGTGCGCGAAAGCGTTCGACGAGCGTCCGCGCGAGTTCGTCCACGCGCACGCGATTTTTTTGCAGAGGCAGTTCGCCGCGCTGCAGCTGCGCGGCGTCCAGCAGCGAATTGACCAAATCGGTGAGATGCTCCGCTTCGTCCAGAATCACACCCAAACTTGCATCACGCGAATGTTCGTTCCAATTCACATCGGGACGGCGCAGCGTTTCGGCATAGCCGCGAATCAGCGCGAGCGGCGTTTTCAAATCGTGCGAGATGCCCGCGAGGAACGCGGTCTGCAAATCACTCGCCTCACGCAGCGCGGAGACATCCACCACGTTGCCGATGAGGCTAAAGAGCTGCCCCGCGTCGTCGAATTGCGGTGTGAGGACGACATGCACGAACGCGCCGCGTGTGCCGTCGCGGCGTTTCACGAATCCGTCGGTCGTGAACGAGGGCGCGTTGTTTTGCGAAAACGCGGGGAGTGAAAGCAATTGCCCGCGCGCGTCCGTCAAACGCAGCACGTCGGCGACCGGCTTGCCGTAGGCATGTTCGCGCGTCCAACCCGTCCACTGCTCGAACGCGCGATTGACGCGCCAGAGTTTGCTTTCGCGATTCGCAATGAAAAATCCGTTCGCGCTGGCTTCTATCACCGCGTCGAGTTCTTGCGCGCGCCGCGCCGCTTCTTCGTACACGCGCGCGTGTTCAATCGCCAGCGTCACGTGCGCGGCAAATTGTTCGAGCGCGTTTTCGTCCAGCACGGTGAACGCGGCAGCACGCGGCGGACGAAAAACGTAAATGATTCCGATGAGTCGCTCGGACGCGATTAGAGGCAGTGCCATCACGTAGCGGAAACGCCGCGCATGGTCATCATACAAAACAGGATGCCGCATGACGCCTTCAAACTTTAATTCGAGTTCGGGAAAGCGCCAGCGCGGCGTGCGGTCATGTTCGATGGTGAGGGGAATTTCGGTGAGGAGCGGGCGAAAGAGCGAGAGCAGCGTCGGCTCGATGCCATAGCGCGCGACAAAGCGGAACGATTCCACTTCGGAGGCGCGCAAGGCAATCAGCCCCGCGTTCCCGTTCACAAATTCGACCGCGTAGCGCAGGGCGCGGTCCAAAACGCTGTCGAGGTCAAGGCGCGCCGAAATCGCTTGTGTGATTTCCAAAAGGTAGCGCCAGGGTTGGCTTGAATCGTACACGCGCATAGACGAATGGGCTTGAGCGGAGCCAAAAAATTATAGCATAGTGCCGGTCGTGTTTTGAGATTTTGGAGGCAATAATTTCGCAAAATTTTGTTCGCGCTCGCGCACAACAATGCGGTATGCGAGCATTATCACGCGTCGGTGTCGAGCCAAACCTTTTGCAATCGCTCGTTCGCGCACTCGGCAACATCAAACGGACTCGTCGTGAATGCGCCGTATGTGAATTGGCTGTTTCATCATTCGCCGACGATTTTTAATCGCATCAAAGACGCGCATTGCTCCGATGTGACATGGAAAGTGTATTACGACGAATTGAATTTGATTTCGATTACGTGGCTCTTGCAGCCCGCGCTGCGTCCGTACCGCCGCACGCGTTTTGTTCACATGTGCGCCGCGCAAATTTGAACGAATGCCGCATCCCGAAGATGACCGTTAAATGATTTTCAAAAAGGACTGCTCGCACTCGTCACGGGCATCACCGCGACGAATCGTATGAAAGTAAAAGAACTTTACATTGAACAGGAATTTGCAATGAGAACGAAAATGACGCTGCAAGCATCGGGATTATTACTCTCTGCGCACCGCCTCATTTGGTCGCTCCACCGGAGCGCTTTTTGCCAAGTAGAGCTGTAGAAAAGTTCGAAGTGCTTTCAGGAGAGGATGCCGGGGTGACACATTCCCAAGGTCATCGTTGATGCAAAAGAACTTGGGTTGCTTGCGCCAGATGTAGGCAAATACCCACAATACCCACAGGGGATTGTGTTCAAGCATGAGGAAGCAGGACTGGGCTGAAAGCCCGGACACAACCTCAAATTGATGTCGCCCCTGCTCCGCGGGGGCTTGGCGCAGTGTATAAGCATACAAGACGCTCAACACAAGATCATCTGCCGCACGGAAGCGATGCGCTGCCGTCCGGCGGAATTCGTCTTGCAGCAGGGTTTCCAGGTGAGCCAACCGATCGCGGTCATAGGGCTGTGGTGCGTGCGCGGGAAGCAAGCGCCGGGAATGCGAGGGTCCCCATAGACGCGTGAGAATCGTTTGGGTATGGGCACAGGCGCGGTCGCGCGTCGAGCCATGCTGATAATCACCGGGCAGCCAAGTATCTTGCAGGTAAACCTTTTGACCTCCGCCCGTAAGAAAGAAATCTGCTTCTCGGACCGGTCGCCCTAAAAAGACATCGTCATTGAAATAGATGAAACGGCGGGCAAGGTCGGGGATACGGTGCAGGCACATCTCGATGGCATTGGAATTGAACGTGGGTAATGCTTCCGGCTCTGGAAAAACTTGCGCGTGAGTGACGAGGTGGATTCGTTGGTCGGACCGATCCAACCAGGCAGGGACTTGGCCATTGGTGAGGATGTGGATGCGTCGTAGCCATGGCGCAAAAGCGAGCAGCGAGCGCAGGGAAAAGAGCAACTCGCCGTTATTCCGGAAACGGTACAAGCTCGCCGCGTCCGGGTCTACTTGCCCTCGATTGGCAAGAGCATACCGACGCAGAGCATCCTGGAAAGAAGGGTCGCTGTCGTCCACCCAGGTGTAGACAACATCTACAGCTTGGAGCTGCGCGTCAATGTTTTGAACGGGCATTGGACATCACTACGTACCATATCAGCTTCGTTTTTGTCACACCATGCTCTCGGTCGTTGGGCTTTTGTTCAGCGTGGAAACAAACAAGAGCTCCATCTGTTTTTCTCTCTCACCTATCGTGACCAGCTCCAGAGCCGTTCCGCATGGGCGTGGTAGCCCAACGCCCGCCGCCAAATGCGGAGGCGCAGTCCGGAGGGTGCCAGCCCGCGGCGCACACGTTCTGTCGAGTTGACGGCGCAAGCGGTTTCGGCGGTAAAGCCTTTGACACGGTGTACCAGTTCCGTTTCATTTCCGAATATTCGCTCAATCTGGGTGCGGTAGCCAAGCACTGCCTCTACTTTGGCTTGCGCATTGATAGGCGTGATCTTGGAGGTCCAATTGCGGTCTCCAAAGCGGCATTGGGCAGCGGCGACTCCATCCGGTTCAAGCTCAAGATAGGGGTAATCCTCGTAGAACCAGACCTGCCAGCCCGCTTCGCCCATCAGCTGCCCCAGTCGGCGGGTGATTTCATGATCAACATGACCGCCGATACCCAGAGGGGCATAGAGGAGGGTACTTTGCACTCCCACTGGAAGCTGCTTGACGCGCGCCTCCCAGATGGGCAGCAAAGAAGAGGCATCGCGGGGATGTGGTTCGCGAAAGAGATCGGTCCTGGTTTTATAATAGAAAGCTTCGCCGGCGGCGCGATAAATCGCGTCGGGGGTGTTGCTCTCCCAACTCTGCACGCCCCAGTCTGACAAGATGCCGGCATTTTCCGCGCGACGCCGCGCCAATCCATCTCCGGTTTTGCTCCAGGCTGACTCGTACTCTTGCGCCAGAGTGGATAGGGCACCTTGTTCTGGCGAACCGGCGCATAAGGTTAGCACACTCACACGCTCGGCCGCCTGACGTTGAGCATAGATGAGTCCACCGCACGAGAGGATGGCATCGTCGAGGTGGGGGGATAAGTAGAGGTGCTCCACTGCCATCCTACTACCGGCGTGTGAGTCTGAAATACGCGAACGGGACAGCCAACTCCGCATGGTCTCATTCACAGTCAAATCGGTTGAAAATGTCCGAGGTGGTGCTATGGTTTGGGCGCGATGAGGATTGCCTCTCGGATGGAAAACATCAGCCGGTCGTCCTCAATGCGCGGATGAAAAAATTCTTTAGCGGCGGCCGGTGTGGTATCGAGCAAGCGGAGGAGTTCTTTTTTCGTTTCGTCCGTGCAGCCCATCCGATTTGCCCACGCTTCAAACTCGACGTGGTTGGGCGATGCCTCGACGAGTCCCACGTCCGTTAAATATTTTTGCGAACGTTCCATCGGATAGCCCCAATGATTTGAGGGGTCACGCAATTTTTCAAAGTGATAAGGTCAAAATGCAATGGTTCGTGCTGCAATCGCAACCAATCGACTTGATGCTACCGCTAACGTAGAGGCAGGAAGGCAAGTAAGCAATGGAGATTACTTGCCTTGCTTTTTTCTGCCGACGAGGACGACCTCGTGCAGCGTGAAAAACAGTCGCTCTCCGTCGCGGCGAGGCTTTAGCCATGCTTGGACCGCTTGTGGTGCGTTCGCCAACCATTGCCGGAGTTGGGCTTTCAACTCGGTGCTCGCGCCCATGCGGTCTGCCCACGGCTCGAATTCCATTTCCTTTTCTAATTCTTGGGTGTGTTCAATCGTGACTCCTGCCTCCGTGAACATCGCCTCCAGGCGTGCCACCGGATATTCCCAATGATGGGAGGGATCGCGCATCTGCTCCCAATGGTTAATGTGACCGGCGGTAACCTTTTCGGGCGGAACGACGTTGTCGGTAAATCCGACCCAACCCTCTGATTTGCAGACGCGTACCATTTCTGCGATTGCTTGACGCGCATCGGAGTAATGATGCAGTGCGATCCGATTTGTGATGAGGTCGAACGTATTGTCATCGAACGGCAGTGCGTGAGCATCGGCGGACTTGAATTCGATATTTGTAATCCCGCGTTCATTCGCCAGTCGGCTCGCGGTTTGAAGCATTTCGGGCGTGAGGTCAACGGCGGTTACCTGCGCCACATGCGGAGCAAACGTTAAGGCGGTGTGTCCTGCGCCCGTCGAGACATCAAGCGCGAGCCAGTGCGCTTGGGGCTTGGTCAATTCTAAAAGCCGCGCCAAGCTTTCGCCGCGCGCATGAACTGTGCTCGTTGCGTATTTGTCGGCATGTCCGCCAAATTGTTGTTGAATGAGGTTTTTTGGATGACCCATCGTCCACCTTAACTTTTGCTATGGGTGGTTAGTCGCTCTTGCGAGAGCGAGAGAGCATAGAGCCAAGCGCCCGAATGATATCACAAGTGGCTGGAGAGACGTTTGTTGATTCTGTAAAGTAAGCCAGTTGCCAAATTAAATAGGAGCCCTGTGTGGTACGTCTCGTTGTCGGGGACAAGGTCGCGGGTCCAAATGCCGTCTCCCGCTCAAATTTGCAGAAACCAACCTATTGTGGTTGGTTTTTCTTTTTCCAACCTTAAGAATTTGACGCGAGAGTGTTTCCGATGAAGGGAGACGCTTTTGATTTTAATGAGGGAAAGTCGAGTTGCAAAACGGCAAAGACGACATCAAACTCCTTTGCACCCGAGTCCCGCTCGTTCTTCAAGTGCAGGATTTTTGTTATGACGCCATGGCAAAATGCCTGACGCCCAAGTCAACACCTTCGTGTTGCGCCGGAGCTTAAGCGGTTCTGCAAGATCCATCCCTTTTTGCGGGGGAAAGCCGAGCGACTCGAGTTTTTTTAATCAGCGCTTCGGGCTTTGTCAGGGATGGGTCATAGGTCAGCGCAACTTTGGCAGATTTTGGCTCGAGAAAAAGTATCCCTTGTCTCTTGATGCTTACCGTCAATACTGACGAATCAAACGCGGTACGAAATCTCCCGTCCGATTCAGATACTCCATATACTCTTTCCCAAACGCTTCTACCATCATCTTTTCTTCCAGCGGCACGCGCAGCATAAAGAACAGTGCGAAAGCAACAGGCATCAGACCGACAAACCAGTTTGCCGTCATCAATGCCAGACCCGCCGACCACAATGATATCGCCGAGTAGATTGGATGCCGGATCCACTGATACGGACCTGTCGTAATCAGCTGGTGTTGTTCTCGAATCTCCAGGTTGCTGCTAAAACTTGAACTCAATGTCCGGTGTGCCCAGGTCAACAAAGCCAGTCCCGCAACGACCAGCGCGAAACCGCTCCAGCGCATCCATTCTGGCAAAGCAACCGCAGACCAGCTCATCCAATTTGGGACAATCAGCCAAAGCAGCAACCCGATGGCGAGAGAGCCCAATACGACGAGCAGAATTCTCATCCTGTTGCTGTCTCTCGACGATGACAGGTTGAGTTCCAGTGTGCCTGACTTGCGTCGGTAATATGCTCGGATCGCGAGGAACGCGACAAGCGAAAACAAGAGCGCAATCCGGAATGGCAACTCACTCGGCATTTGCACCAGCCGTTTGGTGCGTCGCGCCGCGATCTGCACGCTTATCTGTCAAGTTCAACGCCAATAGCAGCGCGACGCCAACCACAACAGAACTATCCGCTACATTGAACGTGGGCAAACGCAGCGCGCCGATACCAACGTCGAGAAAATCCGTGACGCGTCCATCGGCAACGCGGTCGAGAAAATTTCCGAGCGCGCCGCCGAGAATAAAACCGAGCGCGAGCGCGGACGCTTGCGGCAGTTCACGCGCGCGCAATGCTCTGAAAAACCAGATGCTCAATCCGACAATGACAATGGCGGGGAGAATCGTTGACACAATTCCTACATTTGCCAACATGCCGAATGCAACACCCGTGTTGTAGCCCAATATGAGTTGGAAAAAATCACCAAGGACCGAAACGGGCTGTCCCGGTTGCAATGCGCTTTCCGCCCATGCCTTACTCGATGTGTCAGCGGTTATTGCGATGATAAATCCCATCGCTAACAGTAAAAATGTTTTACGTTCCACATGTACTCCAATGATTGAAAACTATTTTTGCCGCAACAGTCGCGATGAATTCGCGAGAATTCCCAAATCGGGCAGCGACTGGGCGGCGGCGGCGAGAATCGGCGGCAAAAAGCCGAATGCCGCGAGCGTGAGACCGACGATATTGTAAACTGCCGTGAACGCCAAATTCGTTTTCACCACGCGCATCGTTCGGCGCGCGATGCGTAACACATCGGGAACGAGTGTCCAATCGTCGCGCATCAGCGCCACATGCGCGGCTTCGAGCGCAATGTCCGTTCCCGCCGCGCCCATCGCAATCCCCACATTCGCTTGTGCCAACGCGGGCGCGTCGTTCACCCCATCGCCCACCATGACAACGACGTGCTTTTGTTTTTGATATTCGCGCACAATCGCGATTTTGTCTTGCGGCAATAGATTCGCCCGATACGCGACGCCGAGTTGTTGGGCGAGCGCGGAGGCAGTGCGTTCGTTGTCGCCTGTCAACAATTCAATTCTCCGGATGCCGAGCGCGCGCAATTGTTTTAGAGCGTCAGGCACTTCGGGGCGCAGGGTGTCCGATGCGGCAAGCACGCCGACCAGTTCATCTTGCACAGCAACGTACAAGAGCGTCTTGCCTTGCGCTTCCAAATGCTGCGCGTTTTGATTGGCGTCTGCGCCGGGAATCAAACGCGCGTTGCCGACGGCGATGTGTTTGTCACTCACTTGCGCGCGGATGCCCATACCGGGAATGGACTGGAATTCGCGTGACGGGGCGAGCGCGAGATTTTTTTCTTTCGCCAAAGCGCGCACGGCTTGGCCGAGCGGATGTTCCGAATCGCGTTCGGCTGAGGCAGCGAGCGTCAACAATTCTATTTCGCCGATGCCGTTCAACGAAACGACGTCGGTGATTTGCGGCTTACCCAGCGTAAGAGTTCCCGTCTTGTCGAGCAGCACGACATCGGCGCGCGCCAATGCTTCAAGATATTTTCCGCCTTTGATTAAAAGGCCGCGCTGTGCCGCCGCGCCGACAGAGGCGAGAATCGCAATGGGCGTCGCCAACGCGATGGAACACGAACACGCGATGACCAGCACGGCGGCGGTTGCCAATGGGTTGCGACTGATGAGAAACGTGATTGCGGCGAGGGCTGTGACAATTGGCAAATAGTACGTGGTGAATTTGTCCGCAAAGCGCTGCACATCCGCGCGATTCGCTTCCGCTTCTTCCACCAGTTTGATGATGTGTCCAAATGTCGTATCTGCGCCAATGTGTGTCGCACGCACGCGCAGACTCCCAAGTTGCGCGATGGTTGCGGCGAATACATTCGCGCCGACGCTCACTTCGACGGGCATGGACTCGCCGGTGATGGCAGATTGATTGACAGTGGCTTGGCCCTCAAGCACTTGGCCATCTACCGGAATTTTTTCGCCGGGACGTACGACAACGGCATCGCCCACGCGCACCTCCTCAATGGGCAATTCGATTTCTTGGCTGTCGCGCTCGACGCGCGCAGTTTGCGGCGCGAGCGCCGTCAGGTTTTTCACCGCGCGGCGCGCCCGTTCCGTTGTAAAGTTTTCGACGTATTCGCCGACGTACATGAAACAAATCACGACGGCGGCAGTCGCCCATTGTCCCACCGCGAGCGCGGCAAGCACGCCGAGCGACATGAGCATATGCGACGTAATTTGACGATGCAGCGCGCTGCGGATGACGTTGCGGAAAATGGGCAAGCCCGCGAGAAGCACCGATGCCGCGCCGAGCCAGAACGGAACGCGTGCGGTGAGCGCTTCGAACAAGCCCAGCCATTCACCCACGACGACGATGAATAATACGAATCCAAACACAACCGCGAATAACGTGAGAATGCGTTTGGTAAAATCTTCCGTTGTGCGCCGTTCTGATTCTGATTTCGCGCGGTCCATCTCTGGTACCGAATATCCTGCATCCGCGACCGCTTTACGAATGACGGGCATTTCAACGCGCGCAGGGTCGAGGCGAATCACTGCTTTTTCGGACGCGAGAAAAACATTCACCGCTGCGACGCCCTGCAAGCTCGCAATCGCGTGCTGAACATGCTGCGTACACTCGGCGCAGTCCATTCCTTTGATGGGAACTTCAATTGTTTTTAATTCTGTCATCTTTCCTCCGTAACCGATACATCATCACGCTTGCGCCCGTGAGCAACGCGATGTCTGCCAGATTGAACGCGCGTCCCATGACGAAATAATCTACGGGATAGCCCACTCGAAAACCATCCGCCAAATTGCCGAGCAGTCCGCCGATTAACGAACTGATTCCGACACCATAAAGCGCATCGTAAGTGTCGCGCATTTTCCAGCGCAAAAAAATGGGAATCAACACAATCGCCAAGAGCGTGAAAAAGCCATTCGTTTCCAGAGCGCCGCCGCTGGGTCCGTCGAAACGCATTACACCGAGCCAATCGGGAATGAACATCACGGACGCGCCGATGGGCAGCGCGAGTTCAATCAACAGGTCCAAGATCTGGTCCGCAGCAAGAATGCCGAAAGACAACGCGGTGTAGCGATTGATGTTCCACATGGTTGAAACTAACGCGCGCGCTGTTTGCTTGCGCCACTGCGAACCGTCCGTGCCTTGGGCTGGCGCGGTTTTGATGTTTCGTAATGCACACACTCGTACACGCCCTTGGCGACGTCCGCGAGGATTTCGTCCGCGAGGCGCAGCAAGTGCGCGATGCGTTTGTCGCTCAACGCATACGACACAAAACGCCCCTCCTGTGTCGTTATCACCAAGCCACAGTCGCGCAAACAGGCGAGATGATTGGAGGTATTCGGCTGTGACAATCCCGTTTGCGCGACGATGTCGCCGACGGTGCGGGGTCCATCCAACAAAGCGCGTAAGATGGCAAGACGCGACGAATCCGAAAAACCGCGAAACAGTTTCGCTTCAAGTCCGATTGCCTGCGCGTTTCGAGTTAAAAGCATTTTTATTCCTCTCGTATAATCATATCATTATGTAGTGATATTATATTCAAAAAGAGAACCGCCGTCAAGACGGTTCTCGAAAGAGCAAACGGGTTTTTCGAGCTAACCCAGCCAATGTGTGGCTCGTGCGGTCACAGGAACGGCGCAGTTTCTCGCCATCGGTCAAGGGCATCAGATGGTTACAATATCAATTGACCGGTGTTCTTTACTGCGCTTGATGAGCGGGTCATCAACCGCGCCAAAATGTTCAAGGATGCCAAGATTGGTCTGCCGGGACATGGTTCACCTCGGGGCAGAGATGAACCATCATCGCACTACCGCACAAGATTTATCAACTCACATTATGCAGGAACTACTTGTGGCGAGGTTTTCAAACGCCAATCTAGGCGAATCGAAACGAAGTCACGCGAATTTTTAGAATTTTTCGTGCAGATTCGCTAGATTCGTGCAAATTCGCGTTTCCGTCTCTGCGCACTAGCGTTGTTTTTATTGGTCAGGCGTAACATCAGTCATTAAGACGCGATTGCCCTACACAACCTCGCGCACGAATGGCGCGAACGCCAACGCGGTGTGTCCGCCGCCCGTCGGAACATCCAACACGCGCCAATCCTTTTGCGGTTGAATCAATTCGACGAGCCGTTTCAAACTTTCACCTTGCGCGTGAACAATACTTGCGGCGTACCCTTGCGCGTGCGCGTCGTATTGGTGTTTGACCAAATCTTTGGTATCTGCCATTTCATTTCTCTGATAAAAGATACACTGCGCCGCCGAATTGCGGCAAACGCGCGAGACCTGCCTCCCAGTTTTTACTTGGCGCATCCAGCGCGCGCGCTAGTGTTTCATCACCCATGATGACAATCCCTTCGTCAAAGCGTTCGCGCAAGAATTTCAAGGTAGCGGGGTCAACGTCTTGGGCGGATGAAGCGACGATAAAGTGTGACGCGTTGAGCGCGGCTTCGAGTGATTGCGGCGATGAGACAACCATTGCCAAGCGGTCACCGAATACGCGCGCGTATTGTGTTGCGTCGAACCAATTTGGCGGATATTCCGCCGCGCGCGATTCTGCGAGCGCCTTGTACATTGCGCGCGGCGCGACGACGAGGGCGATTTCGCGCAAATAGGGCGGCGAGATTTTTTCGCGCGCGCGCAGCATGGGAAACGCGCGCTCGACGGCGATTTGCATTGTGTGTACATCGTACGTTGTCGGACGCGCGTAATTTTCCAAACCCTGCTGCTTGACATTGTAATTCCACGCGAAAATGCCCCACACCTCTCCGCCCGCGCGCCCGGGTAAATCATACAGCAGCAGCAAATTCGTCACCGCGTCGGGAAGGGCGAGCGGGGATGGCGACTCCTGCGCGAGGCCCCACGCATTCACCCCCCCCCACAACGCAAGCGGTTTTTTGTAGATTCGCGAATAGCGTCCAATCGTCGTGAGAAACAATTTCAATTGCGCGCGTTCGTCAGGCGTCGCGGGTTTCGTCGCCAAGTCGTCGTGCAGATACGCGTCGAACGTGACGACAAAATTTTCGGGCGTTTGCGAAAACAATTTTTCAACGTCGGGCAAACCCCACACGCGCCGCGCGGTATCGCCGCCGTGAAAGGACATGGTGGTTAGTAGTTGCGGGTTGAGCCGCCGCCATTCGTTCGCGCTCCACGCGGCATAGTCGGCAATCACTCCCGATTGAAATTCGCCGAGCATCCACATCTCTGCTTGAGATAGTGCGTCCATCGTTTTTCCGTACCTGCGCGCGAATTCATTTTTCGCGTGCGCGGAAAAATCCCCACCCATCGGCTCATCCGCGAGCGAGAGCATGATAATCACATCGCGGTACGGTTCGACATATTCGCGCTGGACCCACGCGTAATAGCGCGCAATGTCTGCGCGATACTGCGGCGAGTACGGTGAGGCAGTGTAGCCGCTGTCGTAGAGGTTCAAGCGCGAACCGTCAAACGACAAACGTAAATCGTTTGGATAATTTTTGTTCCATACGTCACCCATTTGGATTTGATAACCGATGGGGAGAATGACTTGTGTTTCGGTTTCGCGCGCCGCGTCCAACGCGCGCGTGATTGCGTCTGCCATCGCGCGCGCGTCGTTGTACAACGCATCATTTTCATTCTGCAATGCCGCGTACACTCCGTACGACATTCCGGGTTCCACTTTTTGCGCGTCCACCTCGCCGGGATTGTTGTGTCCAATCCAAACCGCGTTCGCGCCGTTCGCGCGCATCATGGCAAAATCGTCGCGCATTTTTTCAAACGACGCTTCGGGATATGCTTCGTACGCCCAGCCGGTTTTGAGATTGGAGAGTGGCGACTTGAGACTAGGGATTGGTGAGGGCGACGGAGATGCTGTGATGGAGAGCGGGCGAGAGGGGATGTTGGAATTGCAGGCGAGAAGGAAAAGGAGAAAAAACGGGACGAGAACGCGGAACATGATGCGCGAGATTATAACAGAGGATGCGCGAGTTCATTTCTTGCGCGGGCGTCCGCGTGGGCGCTTGGGCGGTTTCGCGCGTTCGTACGCACGCGCGCGTTCGAGGTCAAAGCCACTGCGATGATACGCGTCGAAGGAAATTTTCTGATCCACCTGCGCGGCGTCGGGAAAGTTCTGGCGAAAGCGTCGCGCAAGGTCCAGCATCGTTCTGGAATATTCAACATCGCGCGCAAGATGCTCGCTCAGTTTGTCAACAAAGACGAGTGCGTTCGCAGTTCCATTTTCAAATTCCGTAATCGCATCGCCCAATCGCCAATAACGCATCACATCACCGGAATGTTGGCGAGGCAGGAGCTCGCGCAATGTTTCGACGAGCGCGCGATAATTTTGTTCCAACTCGCCGCGCGCGGTTTCGAGTTCATGCTTGTCGAGCGATTTTTCAAACCAGACGCCCATCGGGAGCGCGGCGCGAAAAATGACGTGACCATTTTCGTCACGCTGCGGCTGCATGTTGACCGCGACGCGAATGCCTGGCGTCATAAGCGTTCGCCCCACAACGCGAAAAATTTTCGCTGCAAGTCCAGCACTTGGCGCCAATGCGGTTCTTCGCTTTGGTTCTCCATCGTAAATTCAATCACACTCAAGCACACGCACTTGAACACATGATAGTTGAGATTGTTGGATTGCGCGGCTTTGCGATACGCGGGATGCGCGATGTTGAGCACAACCGTCGTGCCGTCGAACCACGATTCTTCGTTCTTGTCGTCGCGCGCCTCTTCTAAAATATGCACGCCGCCGCGAATGACGCGCGGGCGCATTTCCCCGGTCATCGCTTCGCCGGGCGTCATCAACAACTCGCGTTGCTGTTCTTCAAACGTGCGTTCGTTTTCTTTTTGTTCTTGCTCGCGCGCTTCGAGTTCTTCGGCGTCGAGTCTGATTTGGACGCGTTCCTCACCCGCAATGAGTTCGCCGTTCGGATTCAACGCGACGGCATCTTGGCGTCCATGCGAAGCAAACATCGAGAGTTCGGGCATGTTCCGAAAGATGGCGTTGATTTCGCGTTCGGCGTTGGCAAAGTGGGACGCGGCTTTGCGCGGCGCGCGCTCAATCAATTTATTTTTTTCGAGCCACAACGTAAATTCATTTTGCGCGCGTTTGAAAAATGTCTCCCACCGTTTGTTGCCTTTGATGAAACGCCCTTTGTCCGTCGTCACCGCTTCAATCAAGTACGGCGCTTCAATCCAGCCAAAAATTTGCTCCTTGTCGCGCGGCTCTTTTTTCAAATACGCGCGCTCGATGACTTTGCCGTACGTGCAAAGCATGATGCCCGGCGGGATTGGCGGTTCGTCGTTCCCCGTGTACACGCCGAACCAACCGAACGCTTTGGTCTGGTTTTGAATTTTGACGCTCATTTCTTGAAAATGCGCGAGTTTGTTTTCGAGGGCGCTTTCCAAAAGTTGTTTGCCGTCGAGTTCGAGTGCGACGCCTTTTTCATAACGCGAAATAATTTCGGGATACTGTTTGCGAATGCCTCGATCAATCAACGGATAAAAATGTTCGTACATCCAGCGTTGAATGAGTTTGCGCGAATAAAAATGTTTTGATTCGCCGCCGAGATACAAAGTGACTTTGGTGCCCTGATGGTCGAGTGAGGGCAATTCGTGTTCAAACACCTGGTACGGCGCGTCGTCGCCTTTCAAGTGCCAATCGGAATAACCGCGCCATTCTTTCGAACAGGTCTCGGTGACGACGTGCGTACAAAAATTCAGCGCGAGTTTCGCGCCTTGACCCGCAAAGCCAATGCCCGTCCCGCGCCGTTTCGACGATGCCGCAAAGTCATGATAGTTTTTGAACTGGGCTTCGTTCATTCCATGCCCATCGTCTTCGACAATCACGCGTCCATGCTCCGCGTCGTACTGAATGTTGATTTTGGTCGCGTGCGCGTCGAGCGCGTTTGCCACGAGTTCGAGCAATGTCGCAATCTGCGGCGCGAAATCGTATTGGTCTTGGATGTTCTGCACGAGGCGGCGGACGTTGACGCCGGATTTGGATTGATAAGACATGGAGACTGGAGATTGGAGATTTTTGAATTGCGGTCTGCGATATGTGCAGAGATCGTTCTGTAACGCGAATGATTACGCGAGCGAATACACTGGCACGGCGATGGTATGCTGTGGTTCGGTTTCGTGTGTGGCGATTTCGTCCATCATGTCGAGAACATCAGGCGCGAAATAAATCTCGCCGCATTGCGAACACACTTCAGCGGGAACATCCTCGAAAATATAAACATGCTCACCCCACTGGTGAACATGGCGAATTTTCTTTTTTTGAACGGTGCCTTGGCAAAAATAACAACGGGTCATTGTTCAACCTCTTTTCGGACACGCCAATCAATCCATTCATTTGGGTCGGGACGATAGACGGTGATGATGATTATAACATCGCGCGCCAGACCACAAACGGTGTGAATGGGTTTCTGCAATCGTCAACCCAACCAACTCTTTTTCGCGATAGTCTAGAATGATTCCGTCTGCGCGCATCTCAAACCGCTTGCGCCACCGCATATGGCTGAATCAAAACGCGCGGGTCGAGTCCCAAACCGCTATGTAAGCGTCGAATCATTTCGAGTGTGAGTGGGCGACGCCGATTCAAAATTTCCGCGACGCGCGCGCGGCTGCCAAGATACGGCTCCAAATCGCGACGCGCCAAACCGCGACTTTCGATGTAATAGTTGATTGCTTCGATGGGGTCAGGTTGAGGAATCGGCTCGTGTTGCGCTTCGTATGCTTCGACCAACGTTGTCAAAACATCGAGGCGGTCTCCAGCGAGTGTATTTGGTTTTGCCTCAAAAAGACGCTCAATTTCCTTGAGCGCGGCTTGATAGTCGCGTTTGGTTTTGATTGGGCGAATGGCGTTCATAATCTCTTACACCGTTCCTGCGTCAAGCTTGTCATATTCGCGGTGTGTGCCGACAAAGCGAATATAAACAATTCCATAATCATAATTGAGCGCAACGATTACGCGATAGGTATTGCCACGAATGTTGAATACAACGCGATGGTTGGTAACAAAACTCGCGTTGGCATAAATGCGGCGAATGTCGTTCGGCGTTTTCCAGCGCGCGAGTTTGACATCGTGATACCATGCGCGCAACGCCTCTTCGGCGTCAGGATGTTTTTGCCAAAATTCTCGCAAGGTCTTGCGCGCAATGATTCGCACGCGCAGATTATATCATGCTCCCGAAATGGGAGCAACCGCTATTTCCCATTCAGCACCCTCTTCAACCACTGCCCCGTATAACTCTCTTTTACCTTTGCCACATCTTCCGGCGTACCTTCCGCAATCACGCGTCCGCCCGCGTTGCCGCCTTCGGGACCCATGTCAATAATCCAGTCGGCGGTTTTAATCACATCGAGATTGTGTTCGATGACGACGACGGTGTTGCCCGTGTCAACGAGTCGTTGCAAGACGCCGAGCAATTTGTCCACGTCCGCCGCGTGCAAACCAACCGTCGGTTCGTCGAGAATGTACAACGTGCGTCCCGTCGCGCGGCGCGCAAGTTCCTTTGAAAGTTTGACGCGCTGTGCTTCGCCGCCGCTCAGTTGAGTTGCAGGTTGTCCGAGCCGAATATAGCCGAGACCCACATCGCGCAGCGTTTCGATTTTGCGCGCGATGCTCGGAATGTTTTGGAAAAATTCTGTCGCTTCGTTCACCGTCATGTCCAGCACTTGAGAAATGTTTTTGCCGCGATAGTGAATTTCCAACGCTTCGCGATTGTAGCGTTTGCCGTGACAGATTTCACATGGAACGTAGACATCGGGCAAAAATTGCATTTCGATTTTGATAATGCCGTCGCCTTCGCACGCTTCGCAGCGTCCGCCTTTGACGTTAAACGAAAAACGTCCCGCCTTGTAGCCGCGCGTTTTTGCCTCATTCGTCATCGCAAACACATCGCGAATGTCGCCGAACGCGCCCGTGTACGTCGCGGGATTCGAGCGCGGCGTGCGTCCGATGGGCGATTGGTCAATGTCAATCACTTTGTCGAGCGCGTCCACACCTAGAATCGTATCGTGTTTGCCCGCGCTTTCGTGCGCGCCGTTCAACACTTGTGCGAGTTTTTTGTACAAAATATCTACGGTGAGCGACGACTTGCCCGAACCCGAAACGCCCGTGATGCAGACAAATTTACCGAGCGGAATTTTTACGTCAATGCTCTTGAGGTTGTTTTCGCGCGCGCCTTTTACCGTCAACACTTTGCCGTTGCCTTGACGACGTTTTTCGGGAATCGCGATTTTGCGCTTGCCGCTGATGAATTGTCCCGTGATGGATTTTGGATTTTTCGCGATTTGGTCGCGCGTACCCGCCGCGATAATTTCGCCGCCGTGTTCGCCCGCGCCGGGTCCGAGGTCCACAATAAAGTCCGCGTGATTGATGGTGTCTTCGTCATGTTCGACGACGAGAACCGTGTTGCCCAAATCGCGCAGATGCATCAACGTATCGAGCAAACGCGCGTTGTCGCGTTGATGCAAGCCGATGCTCGGTTCGTCGAGAATGTACAACACACCCATCAACTGCGAACCGATTTGGGTGGCGAGACGAATGCGTTGTCCTTCGCCGCCGCTCAACGTGTTCGCCGCGCGGTCGAGCGTGAGATAATCGAGACCGACATTGACAAGAAATCCCAGACGCGCGCGAATCTCTTTTAAAATTTGTCCCGCAATGGTCATTTCACGCGCGCTCAATTTTTTCGGCAGCGTTTCAAAAAACTCGCGCGCCTCGCCGACGCTCATCCGCGTGAGGTCAACGATATTCTTGCCGTCAATCGTGACCGCGAGCGCTTCGGGTTTGAGCCGCTGTCCTTTGCACACAGGGCAGGGCAGCGCGGTCATGTATTGTTCGATGTTCTGGCGAATGTAATCCGAGTCCGTTTCTTTGTAGCGGCGCATCAGGTTGGGAATGACGCCTTCGAAACTCGTTTCGTATTCGCGTTTCGCGCCAAATTGATTTTCGTACTGTACGCGAATCCGTTCGCCGTTCGTGCCGTACAAAATTTTATCCAGGTCCGCGCGTTTTAATTCGCGCACGGGCGCGTCCAAATCAAATTTGTATTTGCGCGCGACGGCTTCCAATAATTTTCCAAAGTAACTGTCCCCGCCGCTGTCCATGCCGTTCGTCCGAATCGCGCCTTCGCTCAACGCGAGTTCGCGATTGGGAATAATCAAGTCGGGGTCAATTTCCAATTTCGTGCCGAGTCCCATGCACGCGGGGCACGCGCCGTGCGGGGTATTGAACGAAAACGTGCGCGGCTCGATTTCGCCCAACGAAACATGACCGAGCGGACACGCGAAATTTTCGGAAAAAATTACATCGTCTTCTTCGCGTCCCTCATTTCCTTCATTTCCTTTCTTGCCATTCGCCTCTTGCTTGTTCACCAACACAACGCCTTCCCCCAATTTCAACGCGGTCTCGATGGAATCTGCCAGACGCGTATCATCATTGCCTTCTTTTTTCACGACGAGACGGTCAACGACGGCTTCGACGCTCGTCTGCTTGTAGCGGTCGAGTTTTACATCTTCGTTGACATCATAAATTTCGCCGTTGACGCGGACGCGCACGAAACCCGCTTTGCGAATGTCGTCGAAAACTTTTTTGTGTTCGCCCTTGCGGTCTTTGATGAGCGGCGCGAGAATCATAATGCGCGTGCCGTCGGGAAATTTTTTGATGGCGTCTACCATCTGCTCGACACTCTGTCGTTGAATCACGCGCCCACAGACCGGACAATGCGGCGTTCCCGCGCGCGCAAACAACAACCGCAAGTGGTCGTACACTTCGGTCACGGTGCCGACAGTGGAACGCGGATTGTGGCTCGTCCCTTTTTGGTCAATCGAAATCGCAGGCGAGAGCCCTTCAATCAAGTCCACATCGGGCTTTTCCATCAAACCGAGAAACTGCCGCGCGTACGCGGACAGCGATTCGACATAGCGCCGTTGCCCTTCGGCATAAATCGTGTCGAATGCGAGCGACGACTTGCCCGAACCCGAAAGTCCGGTGACGACGACGAGTTGGTCGCGCGGAATTTCGACGCTGATATTTTTCAAATTGTGTTCGCGCGCGCCGCGCACGATGAGTTTGTCTTGAGTCATAGAGATTGGATGTTGGAAGTTGGAGATTCCTCACTCCGTTCGGAATGACAATTTGGAACGGAACAAATGTTCAGAACTCGTATTGTACACACCTTGTCAAGAGGGCGCAAATAAAATTTCAGAGAGGCAAAAATGTCCACACGCACGTTACGGAGCGGAGCGTTCGCCGCGTTCGCTGCCGCGTTTTTGCTCGGCTGGCAATTTTTGATTGCGATTGGGATTGGGGATGAAATCGCGTTGTTGAGCAAGTCAGTGGACCCCGCGCGCATGACGTCGTTTTTTGAGATTGACGCGCGCGCACTGACGCAATTGATGACGGCGGACGACGCGTTTGCGCTGGCGTATGCGATTGCGTTTATTGTGTTGGCGCTGTATTTGATGCCGCACGCGAAACTCGTTTCAACACTGGCGCTCGTGTTTGCGGTGTTGACCGCGCTGATTGATTTGTCCGAAAATTCGCTGCTGCTCGCATCGGTGGAGCAAGTGGCGCAAAATCAGCCGCTCGACGCGCACGCGCTTGTCGTGCTGTTTTGGTTGGGGCAAATCAAATATCTGGCGATTTATCTCGCCGCGATATTGTTCGCGCTTGTGTTGTGGGAATTTGGCGCGGCGGGGAAAATTCTTGCCGCGTTGCTGTTCCTGTTTGTCGTAATCGGTGTGGCTTCGATCACGGTTGATGTGTTGAGGTTTGTCAAAGTGGTGTGGATGGAATTGCTGCTCGTCGTCGGTGGAATTTTTCTCGTACTCGAAGCGCGCAAAGTTCAAACATAAATGCGCGGCACGCGCGCGGAAATCGTCGTGACGGTTTCGTAATTATTGGTCCCAAGCTGTTCCGCGATTTCTTCCGCGCTCAATTCGTCATTGCCCTGTTTGCCAATCAACACCGCTTCATCGCTCGTTTGCGCTTCGGGAATGTCGGTGAGGTCAATCATTGTTTGGTCCATGCACACGCGTCCGATGATGGGCGCGCGCTGCCCGCGCACCAATACGTTTCCGTAATGATTCGGTTTGCGGCGAAAGCCATCCGCGTAGCCCACCATCAACACGCCAACGCGCGACGCGCGTTGTGTTTCAAACGTCGCGCCGTAACTGACAAAACGTCCGGCGGGAACATCGCGCACGAGCGCGATTCTGGTTTTGAACGCGAGCGCGGGTTCAAAACCCTCCGGGCGCGGCGCATCGGACGAGGGATGCAAGCCGTACAATAAAATTCCGCCGCGCGCGAGATTGAAACGCGGATGTTGATAATAAATGGACGCGGGACTGTTTGCGGCGTGAAGATATTCGAGCGGCAAGCCCGCATGTTCCAATTCATCGGCGACGCGCAAAAATGTTTCAAGTTGCTTGCGCGTGAATTCATCGCCCCAATTTTGAACGCCGCGCGCGTGCGGGTCATCCGCAACGGCAAAGTGCGTGAACATGCCCTGAATGTGGAACTCGTCATTTCGTGCCAAGCGCGAAATTTCTTGCGCGGCGGTTTCTGCATTCAATCCCAAGCGCGTCATGCCCGTATCAATCTTGATGTGGACACAGGCGCGTCGTTTGAGTGTGCGCGTTGTGTCGAGAAGCGGCTGAATGTAATCGAGCGAGGGAATCGTCAAGGTCAAATCATGTTCCAACGCGGCGGGTGTCCATTCCGGCAAGGTGGGTCCGAGTACGAGAATCGGCGCAGTGATGCCCGCGTCGCGCAGTTCGATGCCTTCACCTGCCGCGTACACACCGAGCCACGTTGCCCCCCCCCGCAGCATGGCGCGCGCGCTTTCCATCGCGCCGTGTCCGTACGCGTTCGCTTTGACCATGCCCATTAATTCCGTTTGCGCGCCGACGATATTTTTCAGAAGGCGCGTATTGTTTTCGATATTGTGCGTTGTGATTTCAAGCCACGCGGGACGAAGGGGAATCTGCATCATGGGGTTAGAGTGCGTCTTAAAACTCGGCGATGAATGGCTCACGCAAAGGCGCAAAGAAACTAGAACTTGAATTTCTGCGGTCTCTGCGGCTTTACGTGCGACGTTTAAGACACTCACTTGGAAAAAAACGGGTAGGTCGGTTGACCTACCCGTTTTTGATTTACGGAGCCGGTTGCGTGCGACAGACGAGTTCGCTGCCGCTCTTGCCGATGAGACATGCCTGGAATTGCGTGACCGTTTTGTTGCCGTGCACATTGAGTTTCAAAACACTGGAACGGAATGCGCCGGTCGCAACCTCGGCTGTGGCAGTATTCGTTACTGCTTTGCCTTCGCTGTTCAAACCAACCGCTTGCATTTTCGCGGGGCGGTCTTCGCCGCGCCAGTAATAGTTGATGCTCACCCGAAACGATTTGTTGCCGCTCTGTTCGACGCGGATGCTGCGAATCTGTGTCTGCGGCTGCTGCGTCGGTTGTGGTGTCGGTGTTGGGGGCTTGGGATTGTTCACCGTGACCGTTACGGAAAGTTGTGCCGAGTTGTTGAAACAGTACGCAATCAATTGGTATGTCGTCGTCGTTTGGGGTGTGAGTGTGATTTGTCCGGGCGTAGCGACGCCGCTGTTCCCTTGCGGTGTTTTCAAAACGACAGAGGTCGCGTTGGTCACAAGTCCCCAGCTCAGGACAGTGGATTGTCCTTTGGTAATTGTGCTGGGATTCGCCCCAAAGCCGTTGAACTTGGGCGTGCCGCTGCATCCGCCGTTCACGTTCACGGTGAGCGAGATGGATGCTTTGTTATTGCCGCAGTAGGCGACGAGAGAGTAGGTCGTCGTCACAGTCGGTTGTACCACGCGCGAACCGGGCGACCCAACCCCTTCGCTTCGATTCGGGAATTGCAAGTACACCGCGTTCGCGTTTTGCACCAGACCCCAGTTCAAGGTTGTTTGCTGCCCCGCGTTGATGGTCTGCGGATTTGCAGAGAATCCGTTAAAGACGGGTGTGCCGCTGCATCCGCCGCTGCCGCCGCTGACAATGACCGTGACCTGGACTTGATTCGCGACATTGTTGCAGTACGCGGTGAGCGTGTACGTTGTCGTTTGCGATGGCTGCACCTGAAGCGAGCCCGGTGTGCCAACCCCCTGCGTGCCGCTGGGCGAAGTCAGATAGACGGCGTTTGCATTTTGCACCGCGCCCCAACTCAAGGTAGAGATTTGTCCGGCGTTGATGGTTTGCGGATTTGCCGTAAAGCCACCCATCGCGGGTGTGCCGTTGCAGCCGGACGGCGGCGGGGCAGTTGGTGGGATGGGCGTTGGTGGACGCGGCGTCGGTGCGCCGGGGACATTGATGATGGCATCAAAGCGTGTGCCGAAAACAACGCCATTGGATGCCTGCAGCTGCCACACGCTGGAATGCGAACCGGGTGTGGCTGGCGCAATCATGTTGATGGAAACGTTGATAACGTCGCCGGGCGCGGCTGCCGGAATGGGCTGCGGTGACGATGCGCCAAAAGCAAGTCCCGCGACAAAGACGGCATTGTAGCCGCCGCCCCACGAGCAGGTACCGGAATTTTGAATCGCCCACGTTTTAACGAAAGCGCCGCCCGGGGCAATCGTCGTGCCGTCGGGAATGGTTACATCGCTGATAAAGGTAGAGGCGAGCGTACAAGTCGTGGGACCCGAAGGCGTCGCAGGGGCGTTCGGCGTTACCGTTGAGACGATGGGGATTGCGGTGTTGATGACAGTGGTAGGATTCACGACCAGCGTTTGGGTTGCCTGCGCGATGCGTTGGGCTACGTTGATATTGATGCTGGCTTCGCCAAGGCCGAGACCTGAATTGGTTGCGCGGACGGTAATCGTATGTGTGCCGGGCGTGGTCGCGGTCCAATTTTGAATGACGGAAAATTGCTGCTGCGGCTGACCGTTCGGCGTTGGGCTGTTTTGGATTGGCTGTCCATCCACGAGCAACTCCACCAACACAATGCCTGCGGTGTCAACCGAAGTGGATTGGATTTGAACGGCGGTGCCGGTTTGGACGGTTGCATTGCTGGCGGGCGAGACAATGACTACATTCGGTTTGCTTGCGCCGGGCGTTGGGGTGGGTGTGCCTGACGGACCCTGTTGGCACGCGGCGACCAACGCGACAAGCGCAAGCGAAATCACAAACAAAATAGGTTTCATGCTACCACTCCTTAGAGTACACGCAATGATGCCGGGATTGATGTCGCGGGCAACATTCTAAAACACTTGACGGGTCAATGCAAAGAACCATGCTCCGGAGCATGGTCCTGCAACGAATAGACGCACAACGAGCCGAGCAGGTTCCCCTGTTCGGTTTGTTGTCGCTTGATAAGTCAAAATTTGCTACTGGCAGGATGCGATGTACTCGTCAACGCTTGTCCCGATTCAACTCGTAAATCAACTGCAAACCGCGCAGCGTCAATTGCTCGTCAATCACATCTACCACGCGCGTTTCTGTCGTCACCAAAGTTATTTGTTCGCCCGTGGCAATGACCTTTGCCTCACGTCCCAATTCCTTTTGGAAACGCGCCACCATTCCTTCGACCATGCTCACGTAACCGTACACGAGTCCCGAACGCAGCGCGTTGATGGTATTTTTGCCAATCGGCGATTCGGGATGGGGCGGCGCGAGTTCGACGCGCAGCAGTTGCGCGGCGGAACGAAACAGCGCGTCCGCGCTGATATTCAAACCGGGCGCGATGGCAGAGCCGATGTACTCGCCTTGCGCGTTTACCGCGTCGAAAATCGTAATCGGCGAAAAATCAATGACGATGGCGGGGGCGCCGTGCAATGTTTTTGCCGCGAGCGCGTTCGCTACGCGGTCCGCGCCGACTTCACGCGGATTGTCCGTGCGAATTTTGATGCCGGTCTTGATGCCACTGCCGACGACCAACGGCGTCCAACCAAATTCCGCGCGGCACAATTCTGTAAATGTTGCAATCATCGGCGGGACGGACGACGCGATGATGCCGCCGCCGAACGCGTATTCTTGTTTCGATTGGCGCAGCAGCGTTCGCAGCAACACCGCGTATTCGTCGGGCGTGCCTTCGACGCGCGTCGAAATGCGCCACGATGCGCGCAGCGCGTCCTTTTCAAACACGCCGATGTTGATGTGTTGATTGCCGATGTCAAAGACGAGGAGCGAAGACATAAAGATTGATGGGTACTAGCGCAAGTCAGAGGTTTTCTGGTACTATGGCGCAAAGATTTGAATTTGAGGAGGCAATATGCAAGTGTTTACAAAAAGACAGATTGTGAGCCGAGCAATCTTGGGTGCGATTGGAACATTGTTTGTGTTCATACTGTACAGGGATGATATTCTGAGAGCCATCGTGCAAGCGGCAATTTTTGCGATTGGCTTGATTTTGATTCTAATGCTCCCCAAGTATGCAGCAATTCTGTCAGGCATTTCAGTTTTTATTTTGCTCACGGTGACGAATATCTATGGCAACTACGTTTCAGTGGAACGACTGTTGGTGAATGCCGGAATTGCATTGATGGGTGGGTCAACGATTTGGGCAATGCGGAAATACGGGTACATCGCACTCGTGATTCCCTTGCTCTTTGTGCTCATTGGATTTGCGTTTTTCGTCTGGGTGCTTGTGAGAGCATAGCGCGAATAAATCTATTGTTGCCACGTTCTCACACTCCCAAGCGACGTCGCCATTTTCACCCCGCGCACAATCGCATCCGCCACACATTCCGCCGCCGCATGACCGAGCTGTGTCACGTTTGCCGCGCCGCGCGTGCCGCTCGCCAAAACAAATAACGCGTCGCCGTCGTACAAAGTATGCGATGGACGCGTGGCGCGCGCAATGCCGTCGTGCGCCATCATCGCGACGAGATTCGCTTGTTCTACGTTCAGCGTCGCGTTGGTCATCACGACGCCAATCGTTGTGTTTTGCAACAAAAATTCCGGCAGACGCGCGTCATTATTCAACAACAATTGTCCGCTGTCCGCCCACATTCCATCGGCATTGCGCGCGCCGCCGACAATTTTTCCATTCGACGGGTCAATCACATCGCCCAACGCGTTCACTGCCACAATCGCGCTGACGATGATTTCATCTTGCAAAACGCGTTCACTGTAACCGATGCCGCCTTTTGTCGCGTTTGCCATTTGCAACATTTTTCCCACCACTGCGCCGGTGCCTGCGCCGACACTCCCTTCCGCGACAGCATCGTTCCGCGCCAAGACACAGGCTTCAAATCCGTTCGCTGCGTCCGGATATGCGCGCGCGTTGCCGATGGCAAGGTCAAACAAGACCGCGCTCGGCACCAGCGGCACGCGCGCAACGCCGACATCCAAGCCGATGTCTTGCGTTTCAAGATATTTCATCACGCCCGACGCCGCATCGAGTCCGAACGCGCTGCCGCCCGCCAAGACAATCGCGTGTACGCGTTCAATCAAATGTCCGGTGGCTAACAATTCGGTGTCGCGCGTTCCCGGCGCGGGACCGCGCACATCGACGCCGCCGATTGCGCCGTCGCGCGGCGCGAGAACGACAGTGCCGCCCGTGATATTCTCAAGGTCGGTGTAATGCCCGATGGAAAATTCTGGAATCACGTGCGGATTCCTCTGTTACTTGATTCGGAATAAAACGCGCGTATAATCGTGCGCGTGAATTTCCTCTTTTTGTTTCTGATTGCGATTCCGCTCGGTGCGTACCTGGTCGTCATTTTATTCCAAACGCGCGAGATTGGCGCGGGCGTGCCTTTAACGGAACACGCAACTGCGAATGTGGATTTGGCGAAGGAATCGGTTACAGATTTGCTTGCATTGCGTCAGGCGACAGAAATCGTTGCAACCGAATCTGTCCACACTGTAGAAAAAATTTCCGATGCGCTCGTCGCGCCCAGTGAATTTGTGGCAGCGATTGAATCCGCGCCCGCGAGAGCGACTGAACAAGAAAATGAAGCGGCGCAATTGCAGGAAACGAATGTCGAAGCAAAAGGCGCATTGGAAACAATTGTTGAAACTGTTACGTCGAGCCAAGACGCTTTTGCATCGTTACCCGAAACCGAAATGTTAAACGACGACGAATCGGAATTGATTCTCCCCGAAGGACCTGTTCAACTCCCCGAAAAAGGCTCGCCGAAATATGCGTTCGATTATCGCGGACGTTTGTGGGTAGAGAAAAAACGCAAGGGCTTTTTTCGCCAACTGCGGCGTCCCCTCATGCCGCCGGACGAACCACAAAACAATTCCAGCCGATAGATTTTATTTGACAGGATTAACAAGCCGGACAGGATTTAGAAAATGATTTTGTGCTCTTCCTGTTAATCCTGTCCATCCAATTTTTGCTCATATCGGCACGATGGTGGTGACAATGAGAATCCCCGTCAACACAATCAACACAATCGTGATGCCCCAACCCAGCGCGTTCACAAACGCGGAATTGACATGCTTGCCCATCAAGCGTGAGTTGTTCGCGAGCCGCAGCATCAAGACCAGCAACACGGGCAGTAGAATTCCATTCAACAAATACACATAGACAAAAATCTGAAACAGCGGCAAGCCGGGAATTAGAGCGACCAGCGCGCCAATTGCAATCAACGCCGTATAGATGCCATAAAAAATCCGCGCGTCTTCGGTGGCTTGATTCACGCCGCGTTCCCAACCAAACGCTTCACAAATGGCGTACGTCGTCGCAAGCGGCAAGATGGACGCGGCGAGCAGTGACGCGCCCAAGAGTCCGATGCCAAACAATGCTTCGGCGAACGGACCGGCAATCGGGCGGAGTGCTTGCGCGGCTTGTTCGGCAGATTCGATTTCCGTAATACCGTTCACGTGAAGAGTCGCGCCCGTCGCAACAATAATAAAGTACGCGAACGCGCCGGACAACAAAACGCCCAACAGCGTTTCCCAAAAGACCAGGCGGTATTTTTCCGGTTTTGTCCCCTTGTCGAGCGTCGCCGCCGAAAGTGTGAATTGCATATAGGGACTGATGGTCGTGCCGATGATCGCGATAAGCAGCAAAATGAAATCGCGGTCAGCATGAATGGTCGGAATCAGTGTGCCGCGCGCGACTTGGAGCCAATCGGGGTTGACGACCAAGGCGGAAATCACATAGACGCCCAACACGGCAGAAAGCGCGAGAAAAATTTTTTCGGCGACGCGATAATTCCCGCGCGCGATAATGAACCACACCGCAACTGCCGCAATCGGAACGGTAATGTAACGACTGATGCCAAACAATTCCCCCGCCGCGGCAATGCCGACAAATTCACTAATCGTCACTGCCGTATTCGCGATAAAGAGCGACAACATTGCGAACGCTGTCGTGCGAACACCAAATTGTTCCCGGATGAGGTCGGCGAGACCTTTGCCGGTGACGACGGTCACGCGTGCCGTCATTTCTTGGACCACTGTCAAGCCGATGACGATGAGGATGAGCGCCCACAACAAATCGTACCCGTATCGAGCGCCCGCGACGGAATAGGTGCCAATGCCGCCCGCGTCATCGCCCGCGACCGCGGACACGAGACCGGGACCGAGAATTGCCAAAAACGCCAGGATGGAGACGCGCGGCACCGCGCGCCGATTTAGGCGTCCCAAATGGGACGCGGCGCGCTGCGGAACGAGTCGCTGAAGGATATTCCGCAACTGCATAGGTGTGGGAACCTCTCGTCTTCCGTTTCCTTACAAAGGAGAGGGGGAAGGGTGAGGTTGTTAACGAAACAAACGCGGAAGTTTCACTTTCCATTCTTGCGGCAAAATCATTTCGAGCGCGTCGTCGGCGGTCACAATGCCTTGCAATTGATTGTCCTCGTTGACGACGGGGACAGCCAACAAATTGTATTTTGAAATTTCTTCCAAGACCTCATCGCGCGGCGTATCCAATTCCACATACACCGGGTCCGCGTGCATAATTTCTTGAATCGGCATCGCGGGGTCTGCCAACACCAAATCGCTCAACGAGCATACGCCCAATAATTTTTCTTCATTGTCCAACACGTACACATAATAAATGGTTTCTGCTTCGCGCGAATCCGGGTCATTGCGTAAATGTTCCAACGCCTGTCCGGCAGTGAGATTGGGCGGAACGCAGACGTAATTGTTGTTCATCAGACCGCCAGCCGTATCGTGGTGGTGTTCCAACAGTTCTTGAACATCTTCGCGCTCTTCGCGTTCCATCAAATTCAAAACGGCTTGACGTTTTTCGGGTTCGAGTTCATTCAACAAATCGGCAGCTTCATCGGGTTCCATCTCTTCGACAATGTCCGCCGCGCGTTCTTCGGGAAACGATTCCAACACTTCGGCTTGAAAATCCGTTTCGAGTTCGCTCAATGTATCCGCGATTTTTTCATCGCCCAAATCGCGAATGAGTTCGCCTGCGATACGCGGACCGACATCTTCCAAAATTTCGGCAATGTCCGCCGGATGCAATTCGTTCAAATTTTGACGCGGCACATTCACGCGCACGCCGACATCGGGCAAAAAAGAAAGGTCGCTCCACGAAAGAGAATTGTTGGGAATCTGCCAGTTGAACCGTTCCGTGATGCGTTCCGCGAAATCTTCAACGCCCAGACGGCGCAGCAAACCGCGCCCGCCGATGTCAACATTGATGAGCCGATAATCATTGCCGATGCGTCCGAGTTCCAAATCATTCACGCGCACTATGCGATGGTCCTGTACATCAATCACCTGTCTGTCCATGACATCGCGCGCAAGTAAAATTTCGTGACCCGTTTCCGCGTACGCTTGCGGCTGTGTCTGCAAGACAATCGTATTGCCTGCCAAATCTTCGGTGCCGCGCCATGCCAGCAATTTTTGGCCGCTGCCGCCATTCTGCAACGCCAACGCGACGACGCGCGGATAGTCCGATTGCTCTTCGGAGAGAATGAGCAAATCGTTCAAGCGTCCAAGCGTTGTGCCGCGATGGTCACGCACCGCGCGTCCGATGAGTTCCGAGAGATACGCCATGTTTGCTAAGCCGCGCCATTTTACTCTGCAAAGGGGAAAAGGCAAGGGGGAAGTTGAATTGAGCATAGAGATTGTGAATGCGTTCGCGTTCAATGATATACTGACCTTCGTTGCGAATATTTTATTCTTCAGGTCGGCAGAACCACGATGCGCCTCAAGATACGCCCTATGCCTACAATCTATCACTTCAAAGGATTCATACGCGATGTAAAATACAAAGCGTATCTTGCCGAACCATTGTTGGTGTATAGTTTTCCCGAATTCGATATCAATGTTGCGAGACCATTTGGACTGTTGGACTTGGGTACAGGACAAATTGGTTACTCCAAGTGGGTCTCACCAAAAAGAACCCGAACGTACCCTTTTGAGCGTCTTTATAACATCTACAATTCGCCAATGCGAATGACTGTCATCCCGATTATGAAAGATGAAGGATTTGACGGAGATTTAGACCGCATACAGTATTCGACGATTTCGTGGATGAATTTGCTCAATGTGTATATTGTCTTGGGATACTATGTGGATGCAAAAAAGAATTTGAGTTTGAGCCAACGCCATCGCGAAAAATTGACTGGACAAAAACTAGACTCTGCACCCGTCCATTCTCAAATGTTGGAAATTGCCGGATACAAGCAAAGTGCCTTGCATTGGAACCGCAGTCTTATCGAAGACCGTTTCGTTTCAGTGTACCAACAGGCGTTGGACGCGTACGAAAGCATCTCGCGCACAACCGGAGTGCGAGTACACAATCGCTCCAGCCAACTTGGCTATCTCGGGAAACTCATGCAGGACTTTCAGATGTTCAAAGACATGTCTTTGCGTGGTTCGAGAGGCGCCGCTCTCCGTGAAACCAGAACTGCCCATGGACTGGAATATCTCGCGGATGGGAGTAAAGCGACATTTGAAATTGAGAATTATTTGGGGGGTGTGTACTATCTGACGGCTGATGAAATAATTCAGGAAGAAGGCAAATTTGTAATTCAGGAAGAAGGCAAATTTGTAATTCAGGAAGAAGGCAAATTTGTAATTCAGGAATCAAAAAATGCAACACTCGGCTTTCTGCCGTCATTGCCAGATATTAAAGATGGATTGTTCAAGTTGATTCTTTTTTCCAATCTTGATTATTTGACCTTGGATAACAAGCGTATTGAATTCAAAGCGCGGCTCAAGTTAACAGGAGTTGGTGTGCACGGCACGCTTCGACTGCCAACAGAAGAGCGTCCTATCAGAAATTTTTTGGATGCGAACCTTTCGCGCATCAACAAGCGAGTTCCAAGCGTTATTGAAAGACTCAATCTTGAAGCGGCAAACAACCGAAATTTGGAAGTTGAGATTGGAGGAAACGCGTAGCATGTCCCTGATTGTCAGTCCCCTGCGCTACCCCGGTGGCAAATCGCGCGCGTTGCAAAAAATCGCGCAGCAGTTACCTGAACATTTTTCTGAATATCGTGAACCGTTTGTCGGCGGCGGTTCCGTGTTTGTGTATTTGCGGCAGCTGTTCCCAGACGCGCGGATGTGGATAAACGATTTGAATTTTGATTTGTTTTGCTTTTGGCGCGAGACACAGCGCGATGCGCAACAACTTGCTGCCGCAATTCAATGTGTCAAAGATGAAACAAAAGACGGACGCGCTTTGTTCGAGCGATTGCGCGGGCAAGTAGGCACACCGCTCTTCGATTTTGAGCGCGCCGTGCGCTTTTTTGTGCTCAACCGCATTTCATTTTCGGGAACAGTGGATTCGGGCGGCTATTCTGAGGGTGCCTTTCGCGGACGCTTTACGGATTCGTCCATCGCGCGTGTGCGTCAACTTGGCAGGGTGCTCGAAAACGTAAAAATTACGAATCAAGATTATGCACAAGTTATTCACGCGCGTGGGCATGAGGTTTTCATTTTTCTTGACCCGCCATACCTCGCCGCGACGAAATCGCGTTTGTATGGGTTAAATGGCACACTGCATACATCGTTTGACCATGAAAGTTTTGCGCACGAGATGCAACGATGTCCACATTCGTGGTTGATTACGTATGATGATTCACCCATCATCCGCCAAAATTTTTCGTTCGCAATTCAAGACGCGTGGCAGTTGCAATATGGAATGAATAATTACAAACGCGATTTTGCTGCCATAGGCAATGAGTTGTTTATCACCAATTACGCGGCACAGCCGCATCGCACCAAACAACTCGCGCTGTTGGAAAACAAACGAACGTATCAAGTGAACAAGAAAAAGGAAACTGCGTGATGAACCTCCTCATCCTCGGCGGCACAAAATTTGTCGGACGCCACATTACCGCGCACGCGTTGATGCGCGGGCATCGCGTGACGCTGTTTAATCGCGGGCAGACGAACGCGAACTTGTTTCCGGACGCGGAAAAAATATCCGGTGACCGCGATGGTGGACTCGATGCCTTGTTGTCCAAAGGCAAGCGAACATGGGACGCGGCGCTTGATGTGAACGGCTATGTGCCGCGCATCGCCGGCGCATCTGCCGCGCTGCTCAAGGACGCGGTGGAACGCTACGTGTTTGTTTCCACGTTGTCCGTGTTTGCAGATTTCTCTAAACAAGGCATGAACGAAGATTCACCACTGGCAACATTGGAAGATGAAACAACCGAAGTGATTGACGGTGACACATATGGCGGGCTAAAAGTATTGTGCGAACGCGCGGTGCAGAATGCATTTCCCGAACGCGCGTTGATTTTGCGTCCCGGCTATGTGGTCGGTCCGTACGACCACACGGACCGCATGACCGCGTGGTGGCGACGCATCACGCGCGGCGGCGAAATGCTCGCGCCGGGGAGTCCTGAAACGCCAATACAATTCATTGACGGACGTGACCTTGCCGCGTTCACGATTGATATGGTGGAACGTCACGCGGTTGGAATTTACAACACGCATGGTTTGGGTTCGCACCTCACGTGGGGCGAATGTTTTGATAGGGCGCAAATGGTGACAGGGACGGACACGACGTTCACTTGGGTCAGCGAAGATTTTTTGCGCGCGCAAAATTTTGAGGGTGGCGAATTGCCGATATTTGCATTTTCGGAAGACTTGGGCATTTTCACGTTCAACAATCACAAAGCAATTTCGGCGGGACTGCATTTTCGCCCCATCACCGAAACCATTCGTGATACGTTGTTGTGGGATGCGAGCGAAGGCGTACACAAATTGGGATTAAAACCCGAACGCGAACAAGAATTATTGCGCGCGTGGCATGAGCGACCGTGAGTCCCCCGAGTTTCTTCAAGTCCCTCAGCCCTTCCACAACGTTCGTTCATCAATTCGGGAAACAGGGGAACGGAGGGAACAGAACGAAATATGCCAACTCCACTTTACGAAGCCAGGTCCGCGACCTTTCTCGCGGTGGATAAAAATTTTTATACGCGCATTGCGGATGAAACAACATCGCGCACTCTTGTCACTGAATTTGTAATTCCGATGCGTGCGGGACGCGCGTGGGAGGTCCGCGCCGGGCAGGTGTGCCGTATTGTTGCCGTCGAAGGCGCGCAAGTGGGCGATTTGAATTTGTGGAACTTGCACAGCCCGCGCGAACGCTTTTGGGCGGCGCGCACGAAACAATTGCACAGCGCACACATGCGCGTCCATGACCGCTTTTGGTCCACGCTGCCGTACTTGCGTCCGATGGCGACGGTGACGGCGGAAACGATTCAATATGGTTATGATGAGGATGGCGCGGGCTGTCACGATTTGCTGGGAACGCGCTGCGACCCGTATGTTCACAAAATGTTGACGGGCGAGGAATTGGACTGCTGTTGTCATTCGAATTTGGTGCGCGCAATTGCGCCGTACCGTTTGAGTGAACTTGATGTGCACGATGTGTTAAATGTGTTTCAGGTGACGGGCTTGACGGCGGACGGACATCAGTATTACTGCAAACCGTGTCCCGCAAAACGCGGCGATTATTTTGAATTTTTCGCGGAAATTGATTTGTTGTGCGCGTTGTCAACGTGTCCGCACGGCGACATGACTCTGCCGATTTGGGGACCGAACGCCGTTGACCCGATTCAAATTTGTCGCCCGCTTGGTGTTCAGATTTTTCAGGTCAAAGAGTCTCTGCTGGAGAATTGGCGTGAACCTCGCGTTGCGCCTTATCAGGGCTTGCATGGGTTTACGCGCGCCTGAGCAGTTTCGAAACGCGTCACAATTTGTCACCTTTTGTACCTCATTCTCCGCTACACTCGTGTGCATCCAACGTTTTGACAGCACTGTCATTTCGTTTGGAAATTGTAATTTCGCGCGCTCCAATGTGCGTTTACAATTCAAGCCGCGCCTTCTGACCTCTTCCTCGAACTCTGCCCCATCATTGCCTCCCTGCGCCGACCCGGCAGCATGCGCGCGGACATTCAAATGTGAAAGGACGGATTCATGATTCGCTTGCTCATGCTCACGCGCGGTATTGGCGCTTTTGTTTTGCTGGGTGGCTTGAGTGTGTTCTTGGGCGCATCGCCTGTTTCGGCGGGCGGAGTGGTCGGGAATGGCACACCCGCGAGCTGCACACAAACCGCGTTTGATTCGAAATTCAATACGGGCGGCACAATCACTTTTAATTGTGGTACGAGTCCCAAAACAATTGTTCTCACCTCGCTTCACACGGTCTCTGTCAACACGGTGATTGACGGCGGCAAGAAAATTACGCTTGCCGCGCAAGGCAACTCGCTTTTCAAGGTACTGGCAGGGAAATCGCTCACGCTCAAAAATATCACCCTGCGCGATGGCAATGCGGCGGGCGCGGGCGCGTTGGAAAATTTTGGCACGACGCTTTTGCAAAAGGTTACGTTGACCAATAATCAATCGAGCAGCGGGGCGGGCGCAATCGTCAATCATGGAACGTTGACGCTCAAAAATTCCAATGTCAACGGGAATCAAGGAGCGTATGGCGCGGTCATGCATGAAAGCGGAACGCTCACCGTTGACAGCACAACGTTCATGAGCAACAGTGGACAGGATGGCGGCGCACTGTATATCAATTCGGGCGCGACCTCCACCATTTCCAATTCCACCTTTTCGGAAAACACCGCGTCCTATGGCGGCGCACTGGAAAACAACGGCACGCTTTCGGTGACGCGTACCACGTTCGACAAAAATTTTGCCACAGCCGACGGCGGCGCGATTTGGAATCTGAGCGGGAACCTGACGCTTCAGGATACCTATTTGTCGAGGAACACATCCGGCACGACAGGCGGCGCATTGAGCAATTACGGAAATCAGATGACCTTGCGGCGCACAACCATCGCGCTGAACACAACTACCGGACAAGGTGGCGGAATCTATAACGACGGCACAGCCACTCTCGAAAATGTGACGCTTGGTGAAAATGAAGCAGCCAATGGCGGCGGTTACTATCAGTCGTTTGGAACGAGTACGCTGAATTTTGTTACAATGACGTCGAATAACGGTACGGCGCGCGGTGGTGCGATCTATCGCAGTGGAGGTTCGATTTCACTTCGGAATGTCCTGCTCGCGTACAACAGTTCCGAAAATTGCTATGGTACAGTGAGCTCGCAAGGACACAACATGTCCTATGATGCCACGTGTGCGGGCTTTAATCAGTCCGGCGACCAAAACAACATAGAGCAATATATGAGTTCACTCGGGTATCGCGGTGGCTATGCGCCCACTTATCTACCGTCCGAACCTTTGTACAACGTGAATGACGGCATCAACACAGGCGTTCCCACAACCGACCAACGCGGCATGCCGCGCTTTATTGGGACTGCACCCGACATCGGCGCGGTCGAGTTTTGTGAAACCGTTCCGGAAAAACCAAAACTTTTGAGCCCCGCCAAAGGCACCACAGTCAACAAAAGGCGCGTCGTACTGGATTGGAATGACCCCGTATGCGGAACTCTGTTTTATGTCGAACTGCGGCGTGATTCCAAAAATGGGACGCTTGTCGTCAACCCGCCGCAGCCTCTCGGCGTTTCCACATTCAAGACGCCCGTTTTGATGCGCGGTCACAAGTACGTGTGGCGCGTGTTTACAGTCGGCGATTCCACAATGAATCCTGCCGTATCCGGTTGGTTCACATTCAGCGTTCCATAGCGCGCGAAACAACGTTGCACACACTGTAGTCATCTTTTCACGTTTCTTGAACGACCCGAGTTGGGCGGCGCACACAGGATTCCTGTGCGCCGAAAAATGTTGTCCGATTCATGAAAGGAGAACTGTATGGTCCGCAAAGTTTCGTTCGTCCGTTTCAGTTTGCTGTGCGCCCTTTGTCTCATCGCTGCTGCATCGTTCGGCGCGCGTCCCGCGTTCGCAGCAGGTGTTGTTGGCAACGGCACTGCTGCCTCTTGCACGGAAACCGCATTGGATACCGCATTGGCGGGCGGCGGCAGCGTCACGTTCAACTGCGGTGCAGGCACGGTTGTCATTGTCCTGACGACCAACAAGCAGCCCGCGTCCGACACCACTATTGACGGCGGCAATCGAATTGTCCTGAAAGCGCCCAGCGTCTTTCACTTTCTCGTGAACCCGGGCATTACGCTCGTCCTAAAAAACATCCGTCTCATACAGGGCAATTCTGCCGGTGGCGGTTCCGTTCACAACTATGGGACTCTGAAAGCCATCAATGTGACGTTTCACAATAACCAATCCCCCGATTACGGCGGCGCCATTTACAATGAAGGAACGGTCATCGCTAAAAAGTCCATCTTTACAAAAAATCGCGCGGTATACGCCGGCGGCGCGATTTACAACAACGGCGGCAATGTCACCATCAAAGCGAGTACGCTGGCGAGCAACAGAGTAACGAACGCGTCCGCGACCGGCGGCGCTGTCGCAAACCAGGATGGCGATGTTCGCATTATCGGCAGCACCTTGAACAACAATCGGGGCGATGAGGGCGGCGCGTTCTGGACGCAATACAATTCTACGAACACGCTAAAAAATTCCACCCTCTCGAACAACAAAGGAAACAATGGCGCGGGCTTGGAAAATTTTGGCGGCATCGAAGTTGTCAATTCCAAAATCATCAACAATATCGCGACGATTCAAGGTGGCGGTATTTATCATGGTGGTTTTATGAGCATTTCAAAATCCACCATCAGCGGCAACACAGCCAATCTGGGCGGCGGGATGCGCGATTTCGGCAACAGCACAGATATTCAGCAATCCACGTTCAGCGGCAATCAAGCGACCACTCACGGGGGCGGAATCTACACAAGTGCTGCACTCGGCGTTCGCAATTCCACCTTTAGCGGAAATAGCGCAGGCGCGGGGAGTTTCGGCGGCGCAATTTTCGCATACAACAATGACATTACTCTTGAATATGTAACTGTCGCCAACAACAGCGCACCGACCTATGGCGGCGTCTATTCAGACGGTGTGTCGAACGCGAGCATCTACATGCAAAACACCGCGCTCTCGAACAACTCGAATGGGAATTGTGGCGGCGCAACCATCCTTTCCGGCGGTTACAATCTTTCAAGCGACAACAGCTGCATGAGCGCATTTAACCAAACGGGCGACAAGAATAACAAGGTCGCAAAACTGGGCGCACTCGCCAACAACGGCGGACCGACCCAAACGCATCTTCCACTGGCAGGAAGTCCTTTGATTAACAAAGGGCTAACGGACAACCACATCACCACCGACCAGCGCGGGTTTCCGCGTCCGGTTGGCGTCAAAGCCGACATCGGCGCAGTCGAAGTCCAATAAGTTTCGTCAGGGCGACCAATTTGGTCGCCCAAATTTTTGTTCGGTGAACGTAAATTTGATGCGCGACAAAAATTGATTTTTGTGGTATAGTGCGCGTGTAACCCGACGACTTTCGCCCTGTGCGTCTTGACGCCAGAACGCAGAAAGGAGTTTTGTATGTACCGAAAGGCAATGGTTTTCGCCGGCACGCTGGTTATGGCGCTTGTATGCACGGTTCTCGTCGCGTCAAGTGCCAATGCCAGCCCTACGCAGCAGACCGGTGTATTTCAAACGCGGTATTTCAATTATTTTGACGCCGGCGGGCAGCAATGTTCCGACGCAAATGCCGCATATGTGACGAGCGATACCGAAATTTGGAAATATTGGCCCGAAGGTTCGTCGCCCGTGCCGGGCATCATCAACACCACCAATTATATGGTGTGTTGGAAAGGGACAGTGTACTTTCCAACTGCGGGCACCTACACCGTTTATACTCTGAACGACGATGGCATGAATGTTTGGGTGAACGGCAAAATCGCCATGAACGCCTGGTACAATCAAGGACCGACATGGCATCAAGGCGATTTTCAAATCCCCGCCCCGGGGTATTACAGCTTTGAAGTAAAGTACTATAACGCACCAAATGCGGGCGTCGCCTGTGTGTCGTGGGCTTTGAAAGGTCAACCGTACACATGGAAATGTCCGTACCCACCTGCGCCGCCGCCTCCGCCAACCCCCACACCCTACCCGATTTGTCCCGGTTGTCCGCCGTGTCAAGGTTGTCCGCCCATCTATCCAACGCCCGTGCCTCCACCGTGCCAACCTTGGCCCTATTGCAGTCAACCATTGCCCCCATGCCAGCCGTGGCCCAACTGCCAATATCCGCCACAGCCGCCGCCACCACAGCCCACCTGTTGGTATCGCGTCCGCTATGGGGACACGTTGTACGGCATCGCATGGAAGTTTGGTGTAACAACGTGGCAGCTGCAACAGTGGAACGGCATCAAAAATCCCAATTACATTTATGCAGGCACGTTGTTAAAAGTTTGTCCGTGGTAACAATCCGACCTGCGAGGTGTCAAACCTCGCAGGTCTTTTTTTCGACTGCGAACGCATTTCAAAAACAATCTACCGGGTTTGCATTTCGCAGGCAATGACAGAAAATTGCCCCGGCATGTACTGTAGCGCGGTTGTTGAAATTCGTTGTCGGAACCTGTGCGGTTACAATAGCGTCTGAAAAACAGTTCCATGTTCGCCACAATTCGTCTCGTTTCCGCTTTCACGGCATTCGTCGCGTTCCTTTTCTTTTTCCAATCCACGGCGCTCGCTGCTCCGCCGTACGCCGGTTTTCAAGCCACGTACTTTTTGGGTAAAAAACTGCAAGGCACTCCTCTCCTCGTTCGCAATGAGCCCGTCATCAACTGGTCGTACGATGTGGGCGGCTCGCCCGCGCCCGGCAGTGTGCCGACGACAGACTTTTCTGTTCGTTGGGAAGGTTGGTATTACGTTGACCGCGCGGGCGCGTGGACCTTGACGTACACGTCCGACGATGCGGGGCGCGTGTGGCTCGATAACGAACTCGTCATTGATATGTGGTACGACCATGCGCCGCTCACGCGTTTCAAAACGCAGGAACTCGCGGCAGGGTATCATCTGCTTCGCGTCGAGTATTATCAGGCGACGGGCGGCATGACTTCGCAGTTGACGATTACGCCGCCGGGGACTTTTACGGATTGGATGGGCGAGTACTTTGACAATCCGTACTTGCTCGGCGAACCGCGCTACCGCGTCAACAACGTGGATATCAATTTCAATTGGGGCAGCAGCGCGCCCGACCCGCGTCTTCCGTCGGAGAATTTTTCCGTGCGCTGGACGCGCCTGAACAATTTTGCCGCTGGCAGTTATACATTCACCGCGACGGCGGATGATGGCATCCGCGTCTGGGTTGGCGACACGCTCGCCATTGATGGCTGGATGCCGCAGCAGGCGAAAACGTACACAAACACATTGTACTTGGACGGCACTTTTCCGCTCCGCGTCGAATACTTTGAACAAGGCGGGCAAGCTGTCGTCAATTTCGTTTTCATCGGCGCAACTCTCCCCCCCCCCTCCACGTCGAAAGAAACTTGGCGCGGCGAATTTTTCAACAACACCCAACTCACCCCTCCCGCCGCGTGTTCACAAAACACCGCGCAACCGAATTTCAATTGGGCAGGCGCCTCACCCGGCTGCGAGCTCGCGGGACAACTTTTTTCCGCGCGTTGGGAGTCCACACAAAACGCGCCCGCAACCGGATTCTATACCGTGCTGCTCACCGTTGACGACGGCGCGCGCATTTTCCTCGACGGCAATCTCGTACTGGACGCGTGGCGCGAACAGTCGCCGGCCAACTTTTCGACAACCGTGTATCTCAATGCGGGCGCACACGATTGGCGCGTCGAATATTTTCAAAGTACCGGCGGCGCGCAAATTTCTTTTCATGTCGTCGCGGGTATTGCACAACCGCATCGCGCCGCCTCCCTCTCCTCCGCATCGAACGAAATTATTGTGGACGCATTGGGCGAAGGATGGACACAAGGCGGCAATGGCGCCGGATGGCGCACCGCGTCAAATGGTTACAACGACAGCGCGCTGTGGGCGAACAACAACGCGTTCATTCAACCACTCTACAACTGGGGACGTTGGTATCCGCGTTTGCCGCAAGCGCGCAACTATGAAATCTTTGTGTACATTCCGCGAGGACTCGCGACCACGCACAACGCGCGCTATTGGATTTATCACGCGGGTGAGTACGATTCGATTTCCGTCGCGCAAGCCGCGTACGCAGATACGTGGGTCTCGCTCGGCATTTTCAATTTCAGCGCGCAAGGCAATGAATTTGTTTCCCTCTCGGATGTAACGTACGAACCGTTCGGCTCGACGGTGGTCGTTTGGGATGCGATAAAATTTGTTGCGCGATAACATTAATCGCTCTGAATTTCGTCGAATAGACTTTGCGGCGTTGCATGAGAAACAATCGTGTTCGTAAGTTGTGGTAAAATCTTTTTCGTTCCGCACAGGTTCATTCCCACATTTCTAATCAATGGCTGACCAAGATTTTCAACCCTTTCAATCTTTGCCCTCACGTCGCCGTCGCGCCTCGCGCAATCCCAAATCCGCGCCCGTCACCCCCCCCCCTCCGCCGACCTTGACGCCCGAAGCGCGCATCGAATTACGCCGCGTGCGCCGTTCGCAAAACCGCGCGCTGCCAAAAATTGGCGCGCCGCTGTTTGTTCTCATCCTCGCCCTCATGCTCGTCGTCGCCGGGTTTTTTGGCTATCAATGGTATCTCGCCGAGCGCGCCGTACCCGGCGTGCGCGTATTGGGTGAAGAAATCGGCGGCATGACACGCCCGCAAGCCGAAGCGCGCATTCGCGAAAAATTGGGCGACCCGAATGTGTTGCTCGAACGGTTCGGTGGCGAACAAATTGTTTTGCGCGATGGTCCGAATGTATATCGCGCGTGGCCCTGGGAACTCGGCTTTCGCAGTGATTTGAAACCCGCGCTCGACGCCGCCTTTCAAATCGGACATCGCGGCGATTTGACGCTTTCGGTCATCGAGCAATCGCGCGCGTTGATTGTCGGCGCGGATGTGAACGCGTCCGCCGCGTTCGACGACAGCGTGGCGAAACAGTACGTCAGCGTCCTCGCGTCGCAAATGGACCGCCCGCCGCGCGACGCGTCGTTTCGTCTGGAAGGAATGAAACTTGTCGAGACGCCCGCGCAAGCCGGACGCCGCCTCGACGGCGATGAAACTTTCAAGCGCATCAAAGCATTTGCCGCCAATCCGCGCGGTGAAGTGACGCTGCCCATTGAGGACCTCGCACCGCACGCGGTGGATGCCGCGCTCGCGCAAAAACAAATCAACGCGTTTCTCGCCGCGCCGCTCGTTTTGCAATTTCAAGAACGCGCGTGGGCAATTGACCAAGCCGCGCTCGCCCAGCTGCTCACACTTCAGCCCGCAGCGAACGCGGACGGCTCCTTGAGCTACAAGGTGACGTTGAACGAAGCAGCCATTCGCCAAAAAGTGGAAGCGCTCGCGCGTGAAATCAATCAAGCGCCGCGCGACGCGCGTTTTCGTTTCAACGAAGGCGCATTAACTCCAATCGTAATGAGCCAAGAAGGACGCGCGTTAAATGTGGATGCGACGGTTCAGGCGATTGCGACAAAATTTCGACAAGCCACCGCGCAGCAGCGCGTCAACGGTAACGCGTCGCCCAATGATTCGCCCATCAACGCGCTGCGCGCAAATACAATTGAACTCGCGGTCACGATTACGAAACCGGAAGTGGATGCGCGCGACGCGGACAAACTCGGTATCAAGGAATTGGTGTCAAGCGGCACGAGTCAATTTCGCGGTTCGATTCCAAGTCGCATCGTCAACATCACTACCTCGCAAGCCTCCTTTGACGGCGTGGTGATTCCGCCCGGCGCGACGTTCTCGTTTATCAAGTACTTGACGGATATTGTGGAAGCGAACGGGTACGAAGACGCGTACGTGATTTTTGGAGACCGCACGGTGTTGGGACCCGGCGGCGGCGTGTGCCAGGTTTCCACGACAATGTTTCGCGCCGCATTCTTTGCCGGATTCCCCATCACGGAACGTTGGGAACACGCGTATCGTGTCGGTTATTACGAACCGCCGAAAGGATTGGACGCGGCGGTGTTTGTGCCGAGTGCGGACATGAAATTTGTGAACGACACGCCGAATTACATTTTGATTGAACCGGTGTTGGACCTCAAGAATTTGCGGCTCACGTTCAATTTTTACGGCACGAAACCGAACGGGCGCGAAGTGAAAATGACCGAACCCGAAGTCACAAACAAAGTCGCGCATCCACCCGCAAAATACATTGACGACCCGACCCTGCCGCGCGGCACGACCAAGCAAATTGATTTTGCGGTGGACGGCGAAGACGTGACGCTGTACCGCGAAATTTACCAAAACGGACAACTCGTCTCGCGGCAAAAATTTTTCAGTCGCTATGACCCGTGGCAAGCGGTTTTTCTGCGAGGAACAAAATAAAAAAACTGCGCCGTCATTTGCGGCGCAGTTTTTTTATCTGTGGAGCCATCACAAATAAAATTTTTCGCTTTAGAATTTTCCCAAGTACCCAACTCAATTTTTTACAGATAGATTCTTGTTTCGCAAACCGCTAAAAACTTTCGAGTGTCTCTGGCACTTCTCTGCGCTGCTGCCCTCGAAGGTTTTTTTTATCCGCCGCGAATTTTTTGGATTGCCTTGCTCAAGAAAAAACGCGGCGCTTGACGCAGTGATTTTCCGATGACCGTGTGATAGTCCATGTCGGCGTGCGCGATTTCTTGCGTAAAGCGACGCAGCAAATCGGACTGTTGATAAATTTTTAGCAAGGTGACGGGCGCGCGATAAAAGACCGCGCCCAGTTTTTGGGCATAGCCATAGTCGCGCGTAAATTCATTTTGAATTTGCGTCATGTATTCGGAAAAATCGAAATTGCCTGTCACCAGTCCGCGCAAAATGTGCGCGGCTGCCAATCCACCGCTTTTGACCGCCGCGTAAATGCCTTCGCCCGAAAAGGGGTCCACCAAATTCGCGGCATCGCCGACCAAGACCACGCGTTGTTTTGAAACCGCGCGCAACGTTCCACCGAGCGGCAGTGTGTGTCCATGATACGCGACGTGCTTTGCATGGTGCAGCGTCGGTTCGCCCGAAATGTATTGTTTCAAGAGTTCGCGCAGATTCAACTTTTGATTCGCGCGCACGAACGCGCCGACGCCGACGGATACATGTTCGGCTTTGGGAAAAATCCACGCGTACCCGTACGGCACCGCGCCAAAATCCAGATGCCACACGCCGCGCCAATGTTCTACCGCATCGTTCGGCAATTCCATTTCCGCCTCGAGTGCAGCCGCGAGATTTCGTTCCGCGTGCAAGCCCGCCGCGCGCGCAACGAGTCCATTCGCGCCGTCCGCGCCGACAAGCACTTGCGCGCGTATTTCGTCGCCGTTCACCTGTACGCGCACACCATCGTCGTCAATCTCGACACGTTTTACGTTTGACGCATCACGAACTTGTGCGCCTGCTTTTGCCGCTTCGTTCGCGAGCAGCATATCGAATTTGTCGCGCATCACCGACCAGCCAACAGGTCCATCAAACTCTACCGGAAAACGAATCTCGTCGCGAAATGCCACCGACGCGCGCGCAATGGTATCTTCAATCGTCGGCGAAAAATCTATGTCGAGGACATTTTTGACTTTGGCGGTCACGCCGCCGCCGCACGGTTTGTAACGCGGCAGTTTTTCTTTTTCGAGCAGCAATGTTTTCACGCCCGCGCGCGCCAAATGACGCGCGGCAGTCGTGCCGCTTGGACCCGTCCCAACCACAATGACGTCAAACATTTTCAATTTTCAATTTTCAATTTTCGATGGAGACGCACCGAGCGAAAATCAAAAATCGAAATTCTAAATTATCCTCCCAGATATTGCAGCGCGGCGCGCAATTTGTCTTCGAGCGTTGTGCCGCGCACGGAACGCGCGGCGCGTTGTGCTTCTGCCGCGCTGTAACCCAAATTGATGAGCGTCGCCGCAACTTCGCCGTCGAGCGGCGACAGTTCGGCAATTTCTTCGCCCACTTGAACTTTGCCTTTGAGTTCCAGCACAAGCCGCTGCGCGGTTTTTTTGCCGATGCCTTTGATGCTGCCCAGAATTTCGAGATTGCCCTGTGCGATGGCGCTGCGAATTTCATTCGGCGGCGCGGACGAAAGAATTCCGAGCGCGACTTTGGGACCGATGCCCGAAACACTCAAGAGCATTTCAAACAAATCGTGTTCGTCTTGCGTGATGAAACCAAACAGCGACAGGTCATCTTCGCGCACATGGAGATGCGTGTACAATTCCGCGCTCGTTCCCAAATCGCCGAGCGATGCGAGCGTTGTAGTAGGAATACGCACGCGATAGCCGACGCCATTTACGTCGAGAATGACGGAATCGGCCGAACGTTGCAGAAGGGTGCCGCGTAAAAACGCAATCATAGGTGATCCCTGAATCCGTTCGCATTCATGATTTTAATCCACTGTTAGCAAATTTCATTAACTTTTAGTGATTGAATAATGGCGATCACCCCAAAGGTGTGAAGAAATATCTTGCCTGGCCAAGTCACAAGGTTACTTTGCATCTCGACCATTTGTTGATCATTGACCCACACTCTCATTTGGTCAGCAATCATGGCGATCTTGATCCTTACAACGCCAACCTTCGGATCAACAGCCCAAATTTCATCTTTAAGTAGTGATCTCTCTTCGACACTCGTAACGTCCAAGTAACCACTGCTTCTTAGATAGATTAGGTAGCCCGCATGAAAATATGATGTTATACCTCGCACTCTTACCCCAAACCAGCGAGATGCATCTCCTGCATCGTGAAGTATCTGAACCTCAACCTCAACCTCACAATCTTTCAAGGGGTGGTCAATTTCTATCGTAAAGTTTTCTGGTTCTAAGAGGTTCCCGAAGGTAAACGAAGAATTCGAATTCCACAGGGGCTTTATGGCGCGGGATTGAGTTTCTCGGTTAATCGGCGCGGATACCAAACCTGTCTTAATCTGTTCCAAAAAAATCATCTGCATCCATCGTGAGAATGCGAATTTTTCTGCGTGTCCACGATGCAACATGAAACTTGTTCCAGTCTTCCTCGCTTATTTCGTTTGATCGAACCTGAACAGCGTAAGACAAACGCTGAAAATCTCCTAGAGTGCGTGTGATTTGATGATAGATTTGGTCAAAATCAGGGTCCTCAAGACTGTATCCCAAGAATACTAAGGTTTTCTCGACAAGGAGACCGCTGATCAAGTTCCAAATAATGGGGTGCTCTCGGAAGGAGTCCCTATAGTCTGTCTCTGTTATTACAATCGTCTCGTTGTCGTCAGCGTCGCCATGTAGCTTGATAAGGTGGAGTTTTCCACCTGCGAGGCTAATATCTGAGTCTCGTTTTGACTTATGGTATTTATGTTTTAACTGATCGAGTGCCTTCTCAAGTAGGTTGTCAAAATTTGTTGTAATGAGGTGAGTGCAATGTTGATTCGCTAGCTCGGCAATAGATTCGTGCGACTTGGCTGGTGAGTGATCGCCAGCCAAGTTTTCTCGGATCATTTGGTTCAAGGTCGTCCGATCGATTGCGTCTTCAACAGCTTGTGCTACTTTACTGAGGGGCACGTCTGAACGCGGATATTGAATCTTTTCGATTAGCTGTTGCTTAAAGATGCTCCCGGTTGATAAACCCGCTGCTTGGGAAACACCTGCACCAACAAAGAAAACGCACTCCTTATGTTTAAAGCGTTCAATGAGTTCAGATGGAATCAACTCGGACATTTTGTCTCCGGCGTCTGAAATTTTATGGGGTCTAGATCAAGACGGCTGCGACTCAATCAATTCTCTCAGCCGCGCGCTTTGCAAATGACAAATCGCGATGGCGACGGCATCCGCCGCATCGTCGGGTTTTGGCACATCGTCGAGATG
>CALMZO010000437.1 GCA_937870825.1 uncultured Chloroflexota bacterium
GGGCTGAGCAAGTCGGTGATCGGAAATTCCATGCCGCATAGTTTAACACCAGTTCACACTTTCTATAGTTGAGCGAAACTTTTATTCCTTTTCTGCCAATATTCAGGCAAAGACCATTATGATTTTTTTCCATATCAATTCGGTCCGTTCAGCTTTTTAGCTTACTTTGATAAAGCGCGCCTAAGTGCCTATCCGATTAACCCAAGAAACGCCTTGTTTTCAGGGAAAAATCGGGTTATTAGGATAGGCACTAAGTGAACTGAAGCCAGTTAACAAGGCGGCATTACTTTCTTTTCGCTCCTCGATTGGAAATTTGCGTGGAAAGCCACTTATTAGGAAGACTTACTTTGAATATCCTCAATATGCTACTCACAGTAAGATAATTAACGGAATTCTCAATCCAATTGAACTTGGACGGGTAAAGCTTGCATCGAATATAGACTCGACCTCTTGTCTGTTCACAATAGGTTACGAAGGCGATACTATAGATGCTTTCCTCAACAAACTTCTAATTAACAACATTAATGCGCTGGTAGATGTGAGATTTAATCCTCAATCTATGAAGTATGGGTTTGCAAAAAAAACATTGAGCCACTATGTCGAGAGGATTGTGCAACTTTGTTTCTGTAAATTCGCTGGGTGTATCCGAAGCGCAATTTGAACTTTCCGATCCAGCCCGGTTGTGGAAAAGTGGACAGAAGTGCACTGCCCACTTTTCCACAACCGCTACGACGACGCCGGCTCCTCATCCAAGGTGAGATACACCTTGCCGGTCTGCCACGCTTCATCAAGTTCCATCAAGATGGCGCTAAGCAAGCGTAGACAGGCGGACTCATTCGGAAATACACTCACCCCACGGGTGCGGCGTTCCAGTTCGCGATGCACGCGTTCCAAAAGGTTCACGGTGCGTAAGCGCCGCTGATGCGCTTTGGGAAAACCAAAGACGGTCAAGCCTTCCGGCAAATCCGTTTCCAACCAGGCGGCGAGTTGCGGGGCGCACTTGAGATATTTTTGCACGGTGCGCCGCAAATAATCTTCCGCCGTCGTGCGATCGGGTGCGTTGAAAATGTTCCGAAGGTCGCTTGCGACATGGGTCCGCAAGTCTTGCTGAGGCACATAGGCTTGGGCATTCTGCTGCAAATGAAACTGACAGCGTTGCCACGGAATGCCCCCAAAGACGGTTAGCCGCGCCGCTTTGAGTCCGGCATGGTCATCGCTGATGATGAGTTGCACCCCGCACAAGCCGCGTGCCACCAGACTTTGCAGAAAGGTGCGCCAATGGATGTCGGTACTCACCCTATAATGTACAAGCCGTACTCGGCCAAACTACACAAGCCGTACTCGCCCAAAATGCACAAGGCGTACTCGGCCAAACTACACAACCTGTATTCGCCTAAACTCGACTGCCCGCTCGGAATGAGTCTCCCCACTTCGAGTATCCTCGTGACAACATCTGTTACGAGGAGCACTCATGAGTAATCGGAGACTCAACACCATGGACTTGCATGCACTGGTGCGGCGCTTACGCACCAACAAGAGTGACAACAACATCGCCAAGGCGATGCATCTGGATCGTCGTACCGTGGCCAAATATCGCGCGTGGGCGACCACCCAGCATTTGCTCGAAGGGGCACTGCCTGACCTGGCGACCCTCCACGCGCTGGCTCAGGCGACGCTGGAGCCGAGCGCACCCCCGGCCCAAAACCAATCCTCCGTCGAAGCCTATGCCGATCAAATTCGTGCGCTCTTGGAACAAGGACTTGGGCCCTATCTCATTTATCAAAAGTTGTGTGAGCAACCGGGTTTCACTGCCAGCCGCGCGGCGGTGTGGCGGATGGTCCAAAAGGTGCGCCCACCGCAAACGCCGAAAGTCGTATTGCGTCTGGAAACGCCCCCCGGTGAAGTCGCCCAAGTCGACTTTGGCGAAGTCACGCCGCTGCTCGATCCCGAACTGGGTGCAACGCGCCGCACCTATTGCTTTGTGATGGTTCTGGCGTGGAGCCGCCATATGTACGTTGAATTCGTGTTCGACCAAAAAATTGCGACGTGGCTCTTGTGCCATCAACATGCGTTCGAGTTTTTTGGCGCCGTGCCCCAGCGGATCGTGCTCGACAATCTCAAAGCGGCGATCATCAAAGCCTACAGCCGTGACCGCGATGCGGAAGTCGTGCGTGCGTATGCGGAATGTGCAGAGCATTACGGCTTTCTCATCGATCCGTGCTTACCCAAAAAGCCGGAGCACAAAGGCAAAGTCGAGCGCGGCGGCGTGGGCTACGTCAAACAAAGTTTCATGCCGTTGTTACCCGCACTGACACCCCTGTCCGATGCCAATCGGCGGATGCACGCCTGGCTCTTTGGACGTGCCGGCTTGCGCGAACACGGCACCACCCATGAAGCCCCACTCGACCGGTTCGCACGGGTCGAACGCGCCGCCCTGCTGCCGCTGCCAAGCCAGCCCTACGACCCGGCGGTGTGGAAACAAGTCAAACTCCATCGCGATGGACATGTCGTGTTTGAAAAAGCTTTCTACTCGGCGCCGGGCGAATATGTCGGTCAGCAACTGTGGCTGCGCGCCGGCTTGCGCGAAATTCGCTTGTTTTCGGCGCAATTTGAACTGCTGGTCACCCATCGCCGCGCGACACAGCCCGGTCAGCGGCTCACCAAGTTGGATCACTTTCCACCCGAACAAGTGGAATATCTCAACACCACACGCGCCACCTGCCAAGCCAAGGCAGAGGAAATCGGTGTGGCCACGGCGCAAGTCATTGCTGAACTGTTGACATCACGCCCGGTCGACAGGCGACGCACCGCAATCCGCGTGCTCAAACTCGCCGAGACGTACACGCCGGCGCGCTTGGAAGCGACCTGTGCACGCGGGCTTGCCTTCGGCGATGTGCGTTACCTGACGCTCAAACACATCTTGGAGCAAAAGTTGGACGAACTCGTGCTGCCGCCGCATCTCACCGCACCCAGTGAGAGTTTGCAATTCGCACGTCCGCCCGCCGAACTGACGCAGATGATTTTGGGAGGTGTGGAATGGAACTGAAACAACACCTTGCGCCGAAACTCAAATTGCTGCGTCTCTCCGGCATCCTCGATACTTTGGATGTGCGAATGCGCACCGCCATTGACGAAAAGTGGACTTATGCCGACTTTCTAGAACGCTTGCTCGAGGATGAAGTCGAACGGCGGCAACAGAAACAACTGGCGCTGCGCGTGCGCCGCGCGGACTTGGGCGGTGACAAAACGCTGGAGACGTTTGACTTTGCTTTCAACCCGAGCGTGAATCGCCAACAACTGTATGAACTCGCCACCGGGAATTACATCCGCGAGCATCGCAATGTGTTGTTGTGCGGTCCAACGGGCGTCGGCAAAAGTCATTTGGCGCAAGCACTGGCGCACGAAGGTTGTCGGCGCGGCTTCGATGTGGTCTTCAGCAATGCACATCACATGCTACGTCAGCTCAGTGCGGCGCGCGCCGACAACAGTTATGAAAAACGGCTGGCACTCTATGTGCGTCCCGATTTGTTGGTCATCGACGATTTCGGACTCAAGCCCCTTACCCCGGCGAGTTCGGAAGATTTGTATGACATCATCGACGAACGCTATGAACGCCAAGGGGCGATTTTGTTAACGAGCAATCGCGCCCCCAGTGAATGGGCAACCTGGTTTGGCAATCCCTTGCTCGCATCGGCCGGTTTGGATCGGCTCGCGCACAACGCTCATGTGATCGTGATCACGGGACCGAGTTATCGCGCGCGCGGGCGACGCCAATTAGAGGAGGTGCCATTGACATCCACCATGCAAAACTAACCGTTCCAAATATTTCAATTTCAAGATCGAGACTCATTCCTTCGTGGCAATTTCAGGCTGTACGTTTTAGCCGAGTACGGGTTGTACGTCATCGGTGAGCTTTGACAGTGTCCGCGCGTTTGGAACGCGCGTTGCAATAACGGTCATCAAATTTGTTGCGCCAGGGATATTCGTGTCCATCCACGCCGCGCGCGGCTTTTTCCCATTCCGCTTCGGTGGGCAGCCGTTTCCCCGCCCACTGGCAATAGGCGAGCGCGTCATTCCAACTGACGTTCACGACGGGATGTTTTTCTTTGCCTTGTGGAATATTGCCGCCGTTCCAATGTTTGGGCGGCTTGTGACGCGTCGCGTGGACAAATTGTTGATACTGCAAATTCGTCACAGGATAGCGGTCAATAAAAAAAGAATCCAGATGGACGCGATGCGGTGGACGCTCGTCCTCATATTTATTTCCGCCCATGATAAATTCCCCAGCCGGAATGAGAATCATACCCGGCGGCGCAGAAGGGGGAAAGGTGACAGGTGACGCGGGATTGGAGATTCGAGACTGGAGACTAGGGGCTTGGCTCCAGTTTGGTTGAGGCGCTGCAGGTTGCGGCGACGGGGCGATTGGGGGAATGGGCGATTGCGATATGCGATTCGCCATCTGCATTCTCATTTCCGCAATCGTTTGAAAACGGTGCTCGGGTTTGGGTTGGATGGCGCGCAGAATCAATGTTTCGGTTTGCGGTGTGAGATTGGGATTGAGCGAACGCGGCGTAGGCAAAACGAACGGCGTGCTGGCGGGGTCGTGTTTGGTCAAGAGATGATGCAGCACGACGCCGAAACTGTAAATGTCGGAACGCGCGTCGGTTTGTCCGGTGCCATACTGTTCGGGCGACGCATAGCCCGCCGTGCCAAACAGCGCGGTGTCTTTTTTCTTGCCCGCTTGAAAAAAACGCGCAATGCCAAAATCAATTAGCTTGATATGTTCTTGCGGCGTGAGCATGATGTTCGCCGGTTTGAGGTCACGGAAAATAATGGGCGGCTGCTGTGTGTGCAGATATTCCAACACGTCGCACAACTGCCGCGCCCAATTCAACACGCGCGCTTCATCCAACATGCTCGACGTGCGAGCGACGATTTGCTCCAACGTGTCGCCTTGGACAAATTCCATGACAAGATAATGTTTATTGTTCTCTTCAAAGTAATCGGTAACTTTGGGGAGATTGATATGGTCGAGGGTAGCAAGGAGCTGCGCTTCGCGGCGGAACCCGTCGAGTGCGGCTTGATGGTCGAGCGGATTCGTAATATGCGCGTCGAACATCTCTTTGATTGCCCACTGCTTGCCCGCAAGCCGCGCGTCATTCACTTTGTACACCGCGCCCATGCCGCCGCTGCCCAGCTGCTGCACAACCGAATAACGCGATTGGAGCATTTGACTCGCCGGGACGACGCCCGCGATATTCGTGAACGCACCACTAGGCGTCAATGCGCCGCCGCAGTTGTGACAAAATTTATTGCCCGGCGGATTCTGCGCGTTACAGTGTGAACACGTCAACGCGGTCGGCGTCAACAAAGTGCCGCAGCTCGAACAGTATTTTGAAATGGCGCGGTTTTGGAGGGAGCCGCAATTGGGACAAGGTTGCATAGATTAACCCTCTCAACGGATTGACAACGCTGGATTACGATCATCGGCAGAATCATTTGTAATCTTTCTTAAATCCATTCCATCTATGCTGATTAGATAAATCTGGTAAGTCCCTGAACGATCCGATTCAAACGCAATATATTTGCTATCCGGCGACCAGCATGACTCCCAATCATCCGCAGGATTCTGTGTAATGTTTCTCAAGTTGGAGCCATCAGGATCTATCACAAAAATATCTGCATTGCCACTGGTATTATCTTGAAAGGCAATGCTCTGATCATCAGGCGACCATGAAGGTTGCGAAGAATGTGTAAGAGAGGTTTGACAGGTTAGACAAGTTTGTCCGGATCCGGCACTCTTCATCACAAAGATTAAATTTTGTCCATCTCGAAAGGAAACGAATGCTATTTTTGTTCCATCGGGCGAGGGCCACGGTCCGTAATCCGCAAACGGACTTTGCGTTAGATTCGTGAGCTCGGCGCCCGTAGCCGTCATGCGATAGATTTCGCCGGGACCATCGCGGTCCGAATGAAAATATATGTACTCTCCATCGGGAGACCAGACCGCTTCTCCATCATAAGCAGGATTATTGGTCAATCGCTTCAATCCATCTCCATTGGGCTGTACAGTATAGATTTCTGCATTACCGTCGCGCTGTGACATGAAGACAATCTTGCTTCTGTCAGGTGACCACCCTGCCTGTTGACCTCCACCATCCGTTATTTGCTGCGCTTCCGAGCCGTCCGGATTCATCGTATAAATCTCCCATTGTCCGGTGCGATTAGATTCAAACACAATTTTGCCGCCCCCGGCAAATGGGGTTGGAATCAACGTATATGTCGCCGTTGGCATCGGTGTGTCAGTAACCATCAAAGTTGGCGTAAAAGTGCTGGGCGGTGTCTCTGTAGCGGTGACCGTTAGAGTTGCGGTGGCGGTAGAGGAAGAGGTTGGAAGCGCACGCGCGGTTCCGGTGAGATAAAGTTGCGCCAATTTTTCCGCTGTCGCCTGCACATCAAGTGGTGAGACCGCTCCAACAGTATCTGTCGGCGTAAACGTCGGGGTTTGAGTCTGAGTAGGGGCAACGGCTATCGAACCTGATTGGTTTACAATAGAGTACCCCACGAGGCAAAGACCGACCAATATGATGGCCCCAAATACAAGGACTATCCCAAGAGTCAATAATGGTGATGTTTGTGCTCTCATGTTCTGCTTCTTTGCAGACAATCTATACCGTGTCGAAACTGCCGATCACGTCGGTGATAATTTCTTGGCTAGAGGAAAGGTTGCCTTATAAACGCGTGTCCCATGCCTGGTACGACTCGTCCTCTAGCGATTGCTCGCGTTATTCCTACGCCGCAGTTGGTGCAAAATTTCCAAGTGGGACGGTTTTGAGTGAAACCGCAAGAAGGGACAGAGTGGCATAGAAATCTCTTTCAAGTATTTGCCATTATTCGAATACAAAGTAACCTATTTCTATGGAGACCAAACAGGATCTCCATCATCACCATAACTGTTTGTGAGATTCCGTATATTGCCACCATCTGCATTCATTATGAAAATTTCAGAGAACGGCACATTGTAAGCCTGAAATGCAATGAAGTCCCCATCGGGCGACCAAGTAATGCCCAGAATGTTGTTAAAGGAATCATCAACAATCATTCTAGAATTTGAACCATCTGCATTTATGATGCAAATGCCACCGCAGCTATACGCCAATAGATTTCCATCAGGCGACCAAGCGGCGGAACCTCCTCCGTGAGTCAACCGATGTTGACCTGTTCCATCGGAGTTAATCAAATAGACTCCAGCAACATCGCCGTTGCATCCAACCGTATATGCGATTGATATGCTATCTGGCGACCAAGACGGAGATAAATCACATCCCGGATTTTCTTTCGAATGTTTTGTAATTCGCTGTGGATTAGATCCATCAGCGTTCATTATCCACAATTCATCGAACCCCGCTCGTTCTTTTCTGTAGACAATCAGTCGTCCGTCAGGTGACCAATTAGGATCCCAAGCGTAGGTATCTGCCTCCGTTATTTGATGCTGATTACTTCCATCTGCGTTCATAATATGAATTTGACTTTTTCCAGTACGGTCAGACGTAAAAGCAATAAATTTGCCGTCGGGTGACCAATCCGGAACAGCATCAAACGCAGGGTCATTAGTTAATCGTTCCACATGAGTACCGTCTGCATTCATTGTATAGATTTCAGAGTTACCATTTCTATAAGATCTAAAAGCGATCTTGCCCTTTGGCGCAAAAGATGTAGGGACGATAGTCTCGGCTATTATTGGTGACTCAGTGGGGGTAAACACTGGAGGGCGAACCGTTGCGCTGTTCGTGTTCGTTGGCAATGGCTTTGTCGCTGTGAGCAGATGGGTATTCGTTGCCGTTGATGTTGGTTGTTGAGTTTTTGTTGAAACAACAGTGGACGTACGACTAAAAATCAGAGTGGAAGTTGACAGCGGCCTTGGTGTAAAAGTATCTCTTACTCTCGCAATCACTGTAGGCGAAAACGGCGTTGAAGCTGGACTATTAGCTGCCAAAATCCATCCCCCAACCCCAAACAACATCAACACAGCAACAACCCCAAGCCCTAATGCAAGAATCATTCGGCGATTCGCACGCGGTGTTGGAACAGGAATCGGAATTGTCGGCGCTAGCGCATAAAGACTTTGGCTTATCTCGGCGACGTTTGAAAATGGCACATTCGGTTTCACGCGCACCGCGCGCAAAATCACCTCTTCCATCTGCGGCGAAATCGCGGGATTGACCTTGCGCGGTGGTACTAGAGTCGCTGTGCCGAGTTCGAGAGATTGGGCGTCCGGTGGCGCGCCACCTGTCAATACCGCGTACAATGTCGCGCCCAATGAATAAATATCACTTTGTTGATTTGTTCCGCCGCGATAATGTTCAGGCGAAGCGTATCCCGGCGAACCAAATTTTTGACTCGTGCGCGTGTATTGTCCTATTTGAAAAATTTTCGCAATTCCAAAATCCACCAGCACCGCTTGTCCACTCGGCGTGATTTTGATGTTATCGGGTTTGATATCGCGGTGAATGATGCCTTGACTGTGCAAGTACGCGACGGCATCGAGAATTTGCGCGAACCACGCGCGCACCTGCGCTTCAGGTAACGCACCGCGTTGTTGCCGCATGGTTTCCAAATCATCACCCTCGAT
>CALMZO010000438.1 GCA_937870825.1 uncultured Chloroflexota bacterium
AAATCGTTGCGCGTTTTGATGTTGGTCGAGTACGCGCTGCGTTTGAGCGCAATCGCCATTTCTTCAGTGGCTTCGACTAGCGCAGAGGCGAGAACTTGGAAAAGGATGGGGTCCATGGAGGATTTTTGAATTTCGATTTTTGATTTACTCTCCTCTCCCACTGGGAGAGGGTTAGGATGAGGGACGCGCGAATTCTTTAAGGTAACGTTTCGGAATTTTGCAAACCATTGTGTAGGCGGGGTCGAACATGTTGCCCAAGTTGTACTCGACGCATTGCCCAAACAAGATGCTCGCGCTCACCGCGTCGAGTCCGTACTCGTCTTGCAGCCACCGTAACATTTCGGTTGTCGCGTGCTGTGTTGCCTGGTCGAGCGGACGCGCGTTGCCGACGGTGAAAATGTATTCGTCGTTTTCGCCGCGCGGCAAATTGATTTTTTTATTTTTGAGAACGCGCACGGTGAACTGTACGTCCATCGAAATTTCAATTCCCGTGCCAACCATTTCGCCGTCGCCTTGCGCCGCGTGTCCATCGCCGAGAAAAAAGAGCGCGCCCGAAACAAACACAGGAAAGTACACCGTCACACCTTCAACGAAGTCGTTGTAATCCATGTTGCCGCCATGTTCGGCGGACGTCGCGGTGGAAATCGCTTGCCCATCATACGGCGCGACGCCGAAACATCCGAGCATCGGTTTGATGGGGACAACAAATTCTCTCAATTTTGTTTTGGGCGAAATCAACGTCGCGTTTTCCAATTCTGCATCTACGCGCCATTCCGCTTTTTCGCGCGCAGGAAGTTGCGGCACGAAATCGGGGTCAACCACATTCGCCGCGACAGAGGCGCGCGTCCAGCCATACGTGCGGTTCGGCGTGATGCGGTCAAGCTGCACAATGAGCGTATCGCCCGGTTCCGCGCCCTCGACAAAAAATGGACCCGTCATCGGATTCGGACTCGCGGCAATCGTCTCGCCGCGCGCGTCCATGCCGTTCGCATCAACGGTGGTAGTGAGGACAGTATCACCGTCGGCGATTTGTAAAACAGGTTCATGAGAACCGAGCGTGATGTGGTAGTGGGTGGCGGAAAAGTGATGTGTTGTCATTGGAGCGTGAGGAAAATTTTTTTGACACTATAAACAATAGAGTATCGCGTGTCAATTGATAAATCCGCGTAGAAATAAAAAACTCCGCAATGCTGCGGAGTTTTTTTGCGCGAAAAATTTTTCGTGTTACGGCAAGCGGTTGAACCACATGAGCGACAAGAATCCGGCGAGCAGTGAAAAGATGACGGCGATAGCAGTCGCATACGCGGTGACTTCGGTCTTGTCCGTTTTGAGGACGAGATTCGTCGAAAGATTTTCGTACACTTTGACGAGGTCGCTTTCCGTCTGCGCGTTATAGTACACACCGTCCGTTTTTTCGGCAATGGTCCGCAGCGTTTGTTCGTCGAGCCGCGTGCGAATGGAGCGTCCTTGAATGCGGACAATCGCGCCCTCTTCACTGCCGATGCCGACGGTGTAAACGCGAATGCCGCGGTCTGCCGCAATTTGCGCGATTTCGACCGGTTCGGGCCATTGATTGTTTTCGCCGTCGGTCAACAAAACAATAATCGCGTTTTGATATTGCCCTTTGGGCATTGGCGTCGGTTGCGGCGCGCCGTTATTGTTGTTCGAGTTTTGTTCGGGATTGAGATTGATTTCACTCGGCTGTCCCGATTTTTCCGCGATGGCTTCCAACGCCGCGACAAGTCCGCGTCCAATTGCCGTGCCGCGTTGGTAGCTCAAGCGATTGATGGCAGATTGCAGCGCTTCCTTGTCATCCGTCGGCGGCTGCACCACAAAGGCATTGTCGCTAAAAGAAACCACTCCGACTTGGACGGACTCGGGTTGTTTTTCCACAAACGCGCGCGCGGCGCTTTTCGCGGCTTCAATGCGATTCGGCTGTAGGTCTTCGGCAATCATGCTGCCCGAAACGTCAATCGCCAAAATGATGGTGCCTTCGGCGGCAGGGACGAGCGTTTCCATTTCGGGACGCGCGAGTCCGATAATCATGAACGTCAGCGCGATGAGAAAAACCGCGGGCGGCACATGGCGGCGCCAACCGGGACCGCGCCCCATCGCTTCTTTGACGAGCGAGAGCGACGCATAGCGCAGCGCGTATTTTTGCCGCCGTTGCTGCAATAAAAGATAGACAACGACGAGTACGGGAATGAGCAGCAGCAGGACGAGCATAAAGGGCCAGAGAAATGTCATACGTACCTCAGTTCAAATTTCAGATTCATGCAATCTGAAATCTAAAATTGCTTTGCCGGGTGAGCTTTCCGTTCTTTCCGCAGGTTCGCAAAACGTAAAATGGATTTTACCAAATCATCTTCAGTGGAAAGCGACAACACATCTACGCCGGCGCGTTTGAACATCTGCTGAATTTCTTGCTCGCGTTTTTGCGCGGCTTTTGTAAAACGTTCGCGGAATTTTTTGTCGTGGGTGTCCACAAAAAGTTGTTCCCCCGTTTCCGCGTCTTCAATAACCACCATCCCGATATCGGGCAAGTCCACCTCGCGCGGGTCCCACAAACGAATCGCCAAGACTTCGTGTTTTTGTGTCATCAACCGCAGCGGCACTTGCCACCCTGGTTCGCTGATGAAATCGGAAACGATAAACACGAGCGAACGGCGTTTGATGAAATTGTTGCCTGCCGTGAGCAAAGTGCTGAGCGATGTAAATGGCGCGCGTTTGAGTTTCGGTTCCTTTTGCAAATCGTTGATGAGCCGCAGCACCTGGAGTTTGCCGCCCGACGCGGGAATCACTTTGTCAATGTGCGAGCCGTAAAAAATCGCGCCGACGCGATTGCCGTGCCGCGTCAACAAACGCGACATGACGCCGACAAATTCAATCAAGTAATCGCGCTTGAGCGCGTTCACGGTGCCAAAGTCAACGGATGGTGAAAGGTCGAGCAAAAACCACGCGTTGATTTCGCGGTCTTCGTGATACTGCCGCACGTACGGCGTACCCATGCGCGCCGTCACGTTCCAATCCATGTAGCGAATATCGTCTTCGGCAGTGTACTCGCGAATTTCCGCGAGGTCCAGACCCGCGCCGGTAAAGAGCGAACGATATTCGCCTTGTAACATGCCGTCGAGCCGCCGAATCACCGTCCAGTCGAGGCGTTGCAAGAGACGTTCGGGAGTTGCTAAAGACATATGAATAACCTCTCCCCTTCCCTCTCCTTACAAAGGAGAGGGTGAGGGTGAGGTTCACGCGTTCATCGGAATTCGTTCGGGCTGCGGAATCACGGGGATTGGAATTTTGTTTAGCACTTTGTCAATGATTTTATCGGAGGTGATACCGTCAGACAATGCTTCGTAGGTCAACACCATGCGATGACGCAGCACATCAAACACCATGTCGAAAACATCTTGCGGCAAAACGTACGTGCGCCCGCGCACCATTGCCAACGCGCGCGCGGTGAGAATCAGATTGATGGATGCGCGCGGGCTTGCGCCGAACGCGATGTATTTTTGCAAATCGGGCAGTTGATACTTTTTCGGTTCGCGCGTCGCGGTCACGATGCGGACTGCGTATTCAATCAGCGCGGGGTCCACGTACACTTTGTCCGTTTCGCGTTGCAGTGTCACCAATTCTTCCGGCGTCAACACTTTGCCAATCGGCATCAACGCGCCAATCATCCGTTCGACAATCACAAATTCTTCGCGGTCACTCGGATAACCGACGAGAACTTTCATCATGAAACGGTCCACTTGCGCTTCGGGCAGCGGATACGTGCCTTCCGTTTCAATCGGGTTCTGCGTCGCCATCACGAGAAACGGGTTCGGCACTTTGTATGTTGTGCCGCCGATGGTGACCTGGCGTTCTTGCATCACTTCCAAGAGCGCGCTTTGGACTTTGGCGGGGGCGCGATTGATTTCGTCTGCGAGCAAAAGATTCGTGAACACGGGACCGAGCGAGGTGTTGAATTCCCCGGTCTTTTGATTGTAAATGCGTGTGCCAACCAAATCGGCAGGCACGAGGTCGGGCGTAAATTGAATGCGTTTGAAATCGCCGCCAATCGAATCCGCGAGGGATTTAATCGCCAACGTTTTCGCCAGACCCGGCACACCTTCGACGAGGATGTGTCCGCGCGCGAGTAGTGCGACGACGAGACGTTCGAGCAAATGGTCTTGCCCGACAATCATCTTTTTCACTTCAAACAGTACCTGTTCCATTTTTGCCGCGCTCGGATGTTTCACCTCCATCTTTTTGATGTCCATCGGCATGATGGGTGGCGCGGGGGGCATGTTTAATGACATAGTTGAAAAGTAGTAGGTATCAAGTGCTAGGGAAAACGATTTTCTTGATACTTGATACCTGCTACCTGATACCTTTCAGAACGGATTCGGTCCGGCAGCGCTTGCCGCCGCATCAATGGGCACCGCGAAACCGATGCCGACAAAAAAGTTTTGGTCTGTGGGATTCAAAAGTCCCGTGACAATTCCAACCACTTCACCGTAACGATTCACGAGCGGACCACCCGAATTACCGGGATTCACCGCCGCGTCAAATTGAATCATTCCATCCAAATTTACATCTTTGTTTGGACGATACACGCGGTTCAAACCCGAAACGATGCCCGCCGATTCCGACGCGGTGAGTCCGAACGGACTGCCGAGCGCAAACACTTCGTCGCCGATGTTGAGTGAATTCGGATTCCCCATCACGGCAGGCAAAAATTGCGCGGGCATTTGCAGTGGTTTGAGCAGGACAATATCGTTTTCGGGTTGGCTCGCGACAATTTGCGCTTCGCTGCGCGTGCCGTCCATGAACAAAATTTCAATCTCGAACGCGTTTTGCACAACGTGCAAACTGCTCAACACTTGCGCGTTTTCGTCAATGATGACGCCTGCGCCGCGTCCGCCTTCTTCTTTGCCGTCGGTGGAAAGAATCTTGGTCTCGATTTGCACGAGCGACGGCTGCACCGCTTGAAACACCCGCGCGGATAATGCGGGCGGGGGTGTGGCGGACGCCATCGCCTGGAAAATTTTTTCGTTCAGTTGTCTATCGGTCAAGGGTCGGGGCGCGGGATTAAAAACGTTGAACAGCGTGAGGGCGAGAACGGTGACGATGGCAGTCGCCGCAAAGGGCGCGATTTTTTTAGCGAGTGAGACAATCCGTTGTGTTTTCACTCGAAGGCGAATCAGACGCGAGGGTTTCTCTTCAGGCATAACCGGTGTGCATCCGCCGCGCAATCGAGAATGCGAAGGTCATTTGGATTGCGTTGGGTTGTGCGGAAAATTTAATTTTGGAAACAAAGCGAACACGGCGTTGTGATGACAAGTGTGCTACGCATTATAACGCAGAACTGTTCACAGGGCGGAGGGGAATTCGCGTCACCACCGCGCCGGGCGCAACGCATTTCTGCATTCTGTCCGAAACGGTTTAACTTACCATGAGAATCGAGTTAATAATCGCGCGGGCGCGTAAGCAACGCGTAATACTTGGACAAGATGAATGTAACGCTCGCCCAGCACAATACAAACATACACTCACTGCAAGGAGAAAAAATGTCCAAACTCAAAACGTTTGCCCTTTTGTTTGCTACAAGCGCGCTTGTTCTTATTTCCGCCTGTGCGCCCGCCGCAACCCCTCCGCCACCGACGGCGGATACCGCGATGATGGCAAAGGAAACGGATACCGCAATGATGGCAAAAGAGACCGATACTGCGATGATGGCGCATGAAACCAACACCGCGATGATGGCAAAAGAGACCGAAAGTGCAATGATGGCGAAACCAACCGATGCCGCCATGTCGAGCAACGACAGCATGATGTTCAAATTTCCATCGCAGCAATTTGCCGCGCACTTTGTAGATTCAATGCCGATGCACGAAGCAACGCTCGAAAAAATTCCCGCCCAAGTCGTTCTGAATTTCAATTTCACCCTGAGCGACGCGTCCACCATTACACTTGAAAAAGACGGCAAAGAATTGAAAACCGCGCCGGGCAAACTCGGCGACAAGAAACTTTCGATGACCACTGAAATTCCGCCGGACGCAGGCGCGGGTTTGTACCTCGTCAAATACAAAGCGTGTTGGCCCGACAGTTCGTGCCACGACGGACAATTCGCGTTCGCAGTCAAGTAACAAATCGCGCGCGCGTGATACCATTCCTTACGAACGCGCGTCCAAATCCGATGCTCACAAATTGTGTGACGTGCGATGAATTCTATCGCACGTCACAATGAATGTTATGAATGTCTTGAAAAAATATCTCGCACCGCTTTTCATCGGCGCACTCGGCGCCCTCATCGTCGCGTGTGCTGCGCCGAATCTCGGCGCGCCGAGTACGGAACGCCCGGCGCAGCATTCCACGCCGCAAGCGCCAACCATCGTCGCAAAAACCGAACCATCGCCCACGCCTCGCCCGCGCCAACACAGCACGAGTTACGTCAAAGGATTGGGCGAGCCGTTTGACGCGCCGCATTTCGTGGATTCGTTTCCGAACCACGCGCAAACGTTGACGCAACTGCCGCGCCGCATCGGCATCAACTTTGACATTCCGCTCACGACCGAATCCACCATCACGCTCGAACACAACAACAAAACCATCGCGCTGGATGCAATCGAATTTGACCCGCGCAAAATTTACATGTCTGCGAACTTGGTGGAAGCGAAGGGTGACGGGCTGTATCTCGTGAGATACCGCGCGTGTTTTGCGAACGAAGGTTGTTCCGACGGGCGCATCGGTTTTCAAGTGGATGCCGCGCAAGTGAAAAATTTTGTTGACCTGACGCAAGAAAAAAATGTGACGATTCATTTGCGCGACGTGAAATATCAACCGAACCAAATCATCATCGCGCAAGGCACAACTGTGACGTGGGTGAACGATGACCCGTTCGAACATTTTGTAAATTCCGACCCGCATCCTTCGCACAACGCGTTTTCGAATTTCAACTCGCTCGACATTCCGCCCCAAAAAACATTTTCGTACACCTTTGACGCAATCGGCGAATACAACTTTCATTGCAGCGCGCACGTCCCGCAAAATATGTTTGGCACGATTCTCGTGCGCGCCAATCTCCGGGCGCAAATTTCACCCACCGCGCTCGCACAAGCGACTGCCGTACCGACGCGTGTCGCGCAAATTGCGCCGACGCGCACATCAACCGCAGTTCCACCAACACCCGCGCCCACGCGTGTGCCGCCCACTGCCCCGCCGCCAACGTCGGCACCGCTGATTCCGCAAAAAGTGGACGCCGCGACATTGCCGCCGGAACGATTCGCCGCGCACTATGTCAGCTCAGTGCCCGCGCACGCGGACTTGGTCCCGCGCGCGCCGCAAAAAATTGTCATTGATTTCAATTTCATCCTCGCGCGCAATTCCAACATTACTGTCCTGAAAGACGGCGAAAAACTCGCGCTCGGCGATTTGGAATTTTCCGAGAGCCGCTTGCAAATGTCTGTAAATCTCCCCGACGCGGGCGCGGGAGTGTATCACGTCCTCTATCGCGCGTGTTGGCCCGACAAGTCCTGTCACGACGG
>CALMZO010000439.1 GCA_937870825.1 uncultured Chloroflexota bacterium
TTCGTATTCGTCGGCGTCGCGCTCGGGGTAAAGGTCCGCGTTGGCGTCAACGTGTTCGTCGGCGTATGCGATGGCGTGGGCGTAAAAGTTATCGGCGTCCACGTCTGCGTCGGCGTCGGCGTGTTGGAAGGTGTGAGTGTCGGTGTGTAGGTTGGTGTCTTTGACGGCGTCCGGGTGGATGTGGGCGTTTTTGTCGGTGTTGGTGTGTTGGTCAGCGTTGGTGTGTTTGTGTTCGTCGGCGTTTTGCTCGGCGTTGGTGTATTCGTCGGCGTTGGTGTATTCGTTGGCGTGTTCGTTGGTGGTGGCTGCAATGCATCCGGCAAATTCAAGAGTGTCCCCGGGTCGCCCAACAAATTAAAGGTATCGAGCAAATCAACATGCCCACCGCCGGTTTGAGTATAGAGATAGACTTTGCTTGCTACGGTCGCCATGCCAATGCGGGGCTTGCCCAATTGGGTAATCGCTTCAAAAAAGCCGCGGTCGAGATAATCATGTCCACTCGCAACACCCAAACCTGTCGGCGCAAAATCTCCAATTGCGCCGCCTCCCGCCTGACGAACCATTGCCTCGCCGATGCTTGTAGAATATCCACTGTGAAAATAACCGTCGAAACACGTCATGGGCAGCAAGAATGGATATCGAGGTTCGCCTGACGTCGGAATTAGAGATGAGGCATCGGTTGACCTTAGGAAATTGTGCGCGTACGCGGTGACAGCGCCGTGTCCAACATAATTGACAATGAGGCGTCCGTCTCTGATTCCGTCCAAAACCGCGGTGCGCGCATCGGTGGTGTTGCTATATGTCGAGTAAGGAACCGCGCATTGTGGATACGTGTTGCCATCGCAAGGATTGTAGTAGATGCGGTCCACGTTGCTTGTCAACGGCGCTGGCACATAATACGCATCTCCCGCGACCTCTTCAGAAAAATCAAAAAAGTTACCCGCCGGATCCATACTGCCATCGGAATTGTAACCGTTGTCGCTAATGAACATAACTTTTCTGCGCCAAGTTCCTGTGGTTTCAACATTCTCATAAGCCAAAAGCTTCGCGACTATGTTATCTACATCTGTGCTAGAAAGTGCTGGTAGGCGACCAATCGCCATGCTTGGCAAAGGACTTCTATCTGCAATGCCAAGTTGACAGTCTTCTTCAGGAGAGTCTAATGCGACAAGGCAATGGTCACTCGCCGTCATCCCGATCCAAGGATCTACGAGTTTCATATAAACTGGAATATAGACTGGCTCCCCTCTGCCATTATCCATATTTCCATTACCCACAAGCAATACATATGAGGGCGCGGGTGACTGCCAATTGGCATATGCATACTCAAGGAAATTGCGAATTGCTTGTGCGCTCTTGATTCCATAGTTAAACTCATCATAGATGTCTTCGACATCTATGACCTTGACGCGTCCCATGGTCACACGCTGATTCGCAAGTGGCTGCACATTTGTTCTCCAATCACCATACGTGATGATGATGTAATCAGCACCGTTGGATGTGTCGGTCAAACTGGAAGGTGTATCCTGAACAATGTTCAGAGGCATCTTGAACTCAGATGTTGTTAACACAAAATATTCGTGTGTGCTATTTACTTGGTCACTAAAGACTCCATCAAACGTATCGCCGTTCGACAATCCATTGATGTTTAGCTTTGCAGGATTTGTAGAGTCAGTGATGTCGTAAGCGACAAGATCAGGATTGGTAAAACCTTGTATTCGGTACTGCCAAGAACCGTTGTCGCCATATTTAAATCGAAGAAAATTCGTATCTGTAACAAAATGAGCCAAATAATCTACTTCCAAATAGTTCAGATAGACGTATGATTGGGAAGTGGAAAACAAATAGTCTTGAATCCGTATTGTGTTGTTGCCTGCGACCAAATTACTGACCTTTGCAGAGACAAATAATGTCTTGCCATTTGACCAGTCATCCTGGGCGGTTGTTTGGTAGATCTGTACTCCATTCAGATATAGTGTTGACTGTAAAGGAATGTAAGGGTTCCCACTTGCGTTTCCAGATTGAACCAATGCACGAATTGTTCCTGTATCTTGTCCTGCTGCAAGGTCATTTAGAACTGCTGTCATATCAATAGATGACCTATCTCCATTTCTATCATTGTCAAAGGGGTTGTTGACCATTTTCCAGATCCAATGATCTGCACTCTCAATAAATGGTGCATAGTTCTGGTATTCAAGATTCTGTTCTAACCGCAGAGTTTTTGTGTACGTTGACCGAGTCACACCTTCTCCAGAACTTCGGGGCTGGATACGTTTCCCGTTCGCACCACCATGACTCAGCCAATAGACATTGTAAGGAATAGCATAATCACTCGGGGCTTGCCCATAGAATAGAAGATATTCACCGCTTTCGCATTTCTTGTCGCCATCCTCTACAATCTCAATGGCAACTTCATTGCCTTGGGCGACAAGTTTCAGGGTGTCTATGTTTGCGCTATCAGCATCTAGACCAAGGGACAGGAGCACATCACATTTGACTTGATAAATTCCATCTGAATTGACAATAATCTTGTAGGAATTTCCTATAAGCGCAGCTTTCTCAAAGGGCGGTATAGCGTTTGGAATAAGATGACGGGCTCGCCAAGTGCGTGCAGAGTCATAATTGACAATCCCCTGTTTTAGGATTGGCTCAAAGCCACCTTCACTGACTACCCCACCAATGTGTACCTGCGATGGATTTTTAGGTAATCCAAAATTGATTTGCACTCGTATCCTTGTGTGCGTCGTTAATTCATACTTTGCGGGATTGTATTGAAATGGCTGAAATTGGACTCGCACATATCTCTGGCTGCGCCAATGAGACGGAGATGTCATGGAAACACTCTCACTCGGATATTGTTCTGAGGAAGAATATGCTCGCATATCACGCAAGTACTCAAATCCTTGAAATTGAGGCAGCTCAGCTGGGGCGGGTAGGATCACTCGAGGTTGCGGCACAGGCAAGACATGATGTGTAAGTATCTCTTTTCTTACACGATCCTGCACAATATCAAGACTAATTTTTGCTTGTTGTGGTACAGCTACCAAGATACCATAAATAGGCAACTGCGGATGCCCTGGCAAGTTGGTCTTGGCTGATCCTTCTGCATCGAGTTCGACATAGATGGTACCATCAATGCTAAACTGCCGCGTAGTCGGGACCGGTGTATTCAGTTCCAAGACGACACGTTGCAAGTTAGATTCAATAACTTGCACATTGGACAGAGCCAAATTGGTCGCCGCTGAGCTATCTGGAGCAGTAGCCAAATGAAGGAGACTTAAAAGACCCAACAGAAATAAAGCGCGAGAGATCTTCACAATCACTTCCTTTCGTGCCCAACAGCATAGCAATGATAACACCAGTAGAGTCAGAATGAACGAGTGTATAGTATTTGTCTATAGACCGATAGAGGAGTGCCAAAGGTACTCGTTCAAAATGATAGATAAAGAAAAAACGCGAACTAGGTTCAGATGTCGCTGAATCTGTTCACGTCTTCTATGATTTGCAGTGAATGCCGTCAAGACCAATTCGTCGATTAACCTATGGAGTCGGATCTTGACAAACACCAGCATTACACAGACAACCAGCGGCAAATTCTGGACAATCAGTATCATTTACGCACGCTGGATTTGGTTGTGTACAAGACGCGACAGCCATCGCAGAACTCGGCGCTGCCAATGAAATAATCACCGGCACTGCCACCGCTGCACCCACGATTCCCGCTTTCATCAAAAAATCGCGCCGCGAGATGTGTTGATATTGCG
>CALMZO010000440.1 GCA_937870825.1 uncultured Chloroflexota bacterium
TTGCTGCCCGCAATTGTCGCGCTTGCAATCTGCGTGCCGGTAATCGTGGCATTGGCAATTTGCGTTGCGGTGATAGTCGCATTCGCGATGTTCGTCGCCGTGATAGTCGCGGAGCCAATGTCCGCGCCGGTGATACTCGCGTTCTGAATGTGCGTGCCGGTGATGGTTGCATTCGCAATCTGCGTGCCGGTAATGGTTGCATTCGCAATCTGTGTTGCCGTAATGGTTGCATTCGCGATTTGCGTTGCCGTGATGGTTGCGTTCGCGATTTGCGTTGCCGTGATGGTTGCGTTCGCGATGTTTTGCGCGGTGACGGCAAGGTCTCCAATATCCTCTGTCTCAATGACAAAATCGCCGCCCCACGCGCCGCTCGATTGCCCTTCGGGACCCTCCGAGTCCCACTCATCATCCTCATCCGTGAACGTCAACGCTTCGTCCGCGACCGGCGTTGTTGTGCCGTTGTCAACAATCGTCCCGCTCCACGTAAAATTAGAATAATCTTCCCACGCGGTTTCATTGTCCGCGTTATCGCTCGCGCGCTGTACGACCACGCCCGTCTTGTTATCCAAGTCGTACCAATCCGTGGCAATCGTCACCGCGCCCGCATTCGCTTTAACGACAAAATCAGATTTGCGCACGCGCTTCCGCTCGGCAGGCGAACCAAAACTCGTTAGCGTCGCAACGACGCGCGACATCTCACGCAGGGACACGATTTTTCCCTCCAAGCCGTCCCAACTCATTTTCCACGCCGTCCAGGTCCGCGCTTTTCGTCACCAACTTGCCGCCAAGGTCATCCCATTCCGTCATCTCAATTTGCGTTGCCCATAGCGCATTTTCGGGATACGCGGCGACCGCGATGTCTTCGTTCAAATCCTCCGAAATTCTAAAATCCCCCGCGCGCACCAAATAGCCCGGACGCGCCGAATGATTCGCGTCCCAAATGCGCGCGTCCCCCGTCTCTCCGCGCACATTGATAAGCGTCGGCGCGGCAGAGAGGTACGGCGTGCGGTCCTCCCAAATCTGAAAACTCAAACGCCGTCCGTTCACGTCGCCATTCGCAATCGTTTCGATGATGTAATCCTGCGGCGGCATTCGCATCCCGTCCGTGTTGTACGAAAGCGTGTTCCCCGTCGTTTCCAAATTCGCAAAATCCTGCGTGATGAATTGCACCTCGCTCGTTTGCTCCAGCACGCGCTGGATGATGACCGCGATATCTTTTTTCTTCACAAAGCGTTTCAACACCTCATTCCATTGCAGCGTGTAAAAGTATCCAAAGAAAACCAGCTCGATACTCGGCTCCAAAAATTCACTATGCCACTCGTCAAAAATAAAATCCTTGTACTTTGCCAGCAGCCGATTCGCCGCGAGCTGCGCTTGCGCCGCTTTCATAATTCCGCGCTGCGTCAAATCCAATTTCAACTGCCGTTTGCCGTACAGCGCTTGCGAGTCCGCGTCTTGCGCCGTCGCGTATTTTTTCCGCGACGCGTTCGGACGCAGCGGGTCGCGCTTGCGATACACCGCACGAATAGAATTCGCGATCCAGCCGATTTGCCGTTTCCACGTATCATGTCCATACGTCGCCGTAATCTCGCCGACAAAGCCCTGGTACGCCCATTTGCCCTGTGCGTCGTACACGCGCAATTCCTTCATCAGCCAATTGCGCGCCGCATCGCGCACCAAATCTTTGGTCAGCCCCGCCCCGTACAACATCGCGCGCGCATCGCCAAACCCCCCAATGCGCGCCGTGCCAAATATCGCCTCGTCGAATTCAAAATGGTCCGAGAGCGTCAAATAATGCGCGCTTCCCGCCAATGGATTCTGATACAAACTCCAATTCAACATTTCGCTGGATGCCCCAATCACCCAATCACCCAATCACCTAACTCCCCCGCGCCGCGCTATACCGAAACCGCGCCTTTGCGGTAATGGTGTTATTCACGCCGTGCGTATGATTTCCATTCGCCGCGACCGCCGTGAACACATACAAAATTTGGTCAACGCCCGGCTTGCCAAAAAGCGGCGCGCCCGCGAACGCGCTGCGCTTGAAAAGCACATTCCCGGAACCATCCACCATGTAACCGTTTGGTAATCGGTCATTCGCGTCGATCACGCCGCGCGTACCCGCCGCCATCACGACCGGGAACGTCGCCGCGCCGAAGCCGCGCGAACCCGCGTGCGGGACCAGCACCTCATTCGCGGGCACCAAAATCAATTCATCAAAGTCCCCCGTCGCGCCCGTGTTCGTCGTCGAACCATGCACCGCGATACACACATGGTCCGTTGCGAGATTCAAATTCAAAATGCCCAAGTCAATCAACGGCAGCGTCGTCGTACCCCCGACCGCGCCGACCTTGCGTTTCGGCGCGCCCCAATCGCCATACGCGACGACGGTAGAGCCATTCACCAATTCCGGACGCGCGCGCCACATTGCCGTTGGCGTGCCCGCGTTATCACGCGCCCGCAAGTACGCGTGGAAATATCCTTTGAACGCGTCGAGGTTCGATGTAATTTTCCAACGCCCGCGCATCTCTTCGCTCGTGTTCGGAAACGTCACGCGCGTTCCCGCGCTGTTGGATAAGTTTGCATCCGCCAATTGCGCGCCGCCCGTCCCGCGCGTAAACGTATAGCCGGTGAACGTGCCATCGTCCGCTTCAAATTTCGCGATGAAATTGGAAGGCGTGTTTTGCACTTTGAGCGCCGCGACGAGCAAGTCATTCGACGATGCGCCCGGATTGCATTCCAAATAAATCGGAAACGGCAAGTCCCCGCGCGTGTTTCCCGCCGCAATCGAAATCGCCGCGAGATTGTTGGAAACCGTCGAACCATTGACGAGCGTCGTCAGCGCGCTTTCCTCAAAGTACGGTCGCCGTTTGAGCGCGAGCGGAATTTCGGGAAGCAAATTGTTGAGGATGAGCGTATCCACCCAATTCATGCGTTCGATTTCATCCACGCCCCACGCTTCGCTTTGCAGCGCGTTCGTCACACCCTCGCCCTTGAATTCAAAAAAGATGGGCGTATAGCCCGCGCCGCGTTCCCACGCCTGCAAATTTTCTTCCGCGTTCAACAGCGCGCGTTTCAGCGTTATCCAATTTTGCCGCGTCGCATCGGCGGACGCGCCGAGAATGTCCGTGAGCAATTCATCTTGCGCCCACTTGCCGCGCTTTGGCAGCGCGTCGCATTCATAATCCACGAACGCGAAATTCGTCCCGTCTGCAAAATCCACGAGTGTTGAACCGCCCTGCGTCAATCGAACCGTGTATGCCATAATCTCTAATCTCTAATCTCCACCTTCATCCTGCACCCTGAGCGCAGTCGAAGGGTCATGCTCCATACGCCACTTTCACGCGCGCCTTGCGCGCCATAATCTCGCTCGTCTTGAGCGCAATCTTTTGCATCGCGCGGTTATCCAGCATCAGTTCAATTACAATCGTTCCATCCACCTCACCGAGCGGAGTTCGCGAAGCGAACAACGTCGAAGCGTTACGCGTCCGCGCAAAGGTTTCCCCGCGCGTACGCACACGCGCATTTTCAAACAAACGTCCGCTTTCCGTCGCTCCCCCCTCGCCACCGCCGCCGGTTGGAAAGCCACCTCCCGACATCAACGCCGCCGCCTTTTGCAGCATCGCGATAATTTTTGCGAGATAGCCCGCCAAGCCCGCGAGCGACTCGCGGAACGGTTGAATCACACTCGTAATAAACCATTGGAACATCGGTCCCACGCGCTGCTCCAACAAATTCGCCGCGTTCTCCAGTCCCTCGTGCAAATCACCCAGGAACGTTATCGCGCTCTGCCACGCCAAGTTAATCGTCGCCCACGTCTTTGCAAAAAATTCTACCAAGCCATTCAATTTCCCGCCCAGCACATTCGCCAATTCACCCAGCGCGGGGAGACCGCGTTCAAACAAAAACACCGCGAACGCCGTGAACGCCGGAATCAACACCGTCGTAATCAAAGTTCCAATCACACCCAGCGCGCCGCTAATAATCGGTCCCAAAAAGTTCGCGAGTTTTTGCACCGCCGGAATGCCCGTCGTATTCAGCCAACCGCCGAGCGCGACGAGCGCAGGCATCGCCGCCGTCGCAATTTTGTCAATCATCAGCCCGAGCGCAGGCACCAATTGCTCCGTCAGCCAGCCCGCGAATTGCTGCACCGCCGTCAAAATTGTGCCGCCGAGCCACGCCGCGAATTGCGCGAGGACCGGCAGAATGTTCGCTTGCAAAAATCCACCGAACGCCATCAACGGCGGCAGCACATTCGTCTGCAAAAAATTACCAAACTGCGCGAGCGCAGGCAACACCTGCGTATTCAAAAAGCCGCCAATCGCGCGCATCCCCTCCGCGAGATTTTCCGCAAATTGCTGAAGTCCTGCTTGCACGTCCGCTGACGCAAACATCGCGTTCAGTCCGGACATTCCTTCTTTCGCCAAATCGAACAGCGGTTTTGTAATCGTCGCCGCCGCCTGCGTCGCGTTATCCTTCAGCGTCGAGAGCATCCCGTCGAACGACGTGGATTGCTTTTCCATCATGCCGCCGAACTTGCCTTGCATCCCGGCTAAAATCCCGTCAATCGCTTCGTCCGCGCTAATCGCGCCTTTCGATACCGCGTCCTGAACTTCTGCGACGCTCATCCCCGCTGCTTTGGCAAGAAATTCCCATGCCGGAATTCCCGCCTCCGTCAGCTGCATCATCTCTTGCGCGCTCGCCTTGCCCTTTGCCTTCATCTGCCCCAGCGCGCGTGTCACCGAGTCAACTTGCGCCGCGCCGCCTCCAAGCCCGGCAACCGCGTCGCCGACCGCAGTCATCGTCGGCAAAACATCCTCTGCCGCAAAGCCCATGGCGAGAAGACGCTGCGAACCTTTTATTAAATCGGGAAATTCAAATGGCGTTTTCGCGGCGAACGCTTGCAAATCGTTCAGGAACGTTGTTGCTTTTTCACCGCTGCCCAGCATCGTCTCGAATGCAATTTGCGAACGCTCTTTCAGCGCGTTGAAATCCATTCCCGCTTGAATTGCCGCTCCGCCCATTTGCCCGAGCTGCGAAATTCCACCCGCGAGCAGACCGCCCGCGGCGAATTCCGCCACGCGCCCAAGCGAACCCGCGAGCCCGCCGAGCATCGAAGATGCGCCTGCGTCTTTGCCACTCGCAATAATTTCAAGCCGATACGTTGCCATGTGTGTTTTGCGCTAAAACAAAAAAGCCCAATGGAATGCAAATGGCATTCCATCGGGCTGTGACCTGTACAAGGTGAGAGCCGTCTATGCGGTTGTTAGAATTGCCCCAACAAAATCAAGAACCAATCGAATTTTTGATAATGCTTATCAATTGCGGCGAGAGATTGAATCGTTTCGCCGCGTGTTCCAAATCCACCGCGACATCTTTCCCCTCTGCCGCCGCTTGCCAATCACAAACCATTTCCACGAGGTCGAGCAAATTCATTCCATCTACACCGTTTTCGTAATGCTCTGGATGATGGGAATTGACCGCGTAATGATGTTTCAGTCCTTCACCCATTGCCACAAGAAATTCTTTGTACGTCTCCGTTCCCCATTCCGCTTCTTTCAATTTCGGAGTGAACTCATCAAACGTTTCTTTTTCTGGCGACTGTAATTTGCTGTCGTCGTGAATCGTCGCGCGGTACGCGAGAACATTCGCGAACGCAATCAGATAGCGCGTAACCTTGCGCTTGTGTTCCAAAACGTCCGCCGTGCAATCGTATGACATCCGTGTATCCTTTGCGTCGCTTGCGGTCTATGCAAGATGCTCCTTTGCGCGAGACTATCGCCTTCCCCGCGCATTCAATCTGTTCACGCGCTCCGCAATCTGTTCCAAATCGCGTTCACTCAAAACAACCTCATGCGTCATGCGTTCCCCCGGCGGTTCGACCAACACTTGCAGAGGATAACCGCCTACCACCTTTTCGATTTGCGTTTCCAGCCAAGCCGCCTCTGCGAGCAGCCAGCGCCGCCGCGATTCCAAGTACGCGATAAATTCATCGCGCGGCATCGTTTTCAATTCAATCTTCAGATTCGTCGTTTGCGCCATCTTTGTCTTTCTTTTTTTCCGTTGCTGTCGCGTTGTGCCACGCGACCCAGCGCGTCCACCATTCTTCCGTGAGATGTTCCTCCATCTCCATTGCGCGTAACGGGTCGCCGTGCGCTGCCGCCAAAACCATCGCCCAAAACGGTGGGCGTTTGCTTCTTCCGCTCGCCCAGCGGCTCAGTTCGCGGAGTTCTCTTTTGGGACCGCATTTCCTCCGCGCGCCTGCGTGAAAATCGCGTTCCATTCCCCTTGCGTCAAATCTTCCAGCGCCTTGCGCGCCTCCGCGCGGTCTTTCGGTTCGACGACGAACGTCAATGCAAACGCAACCATCTCTTCCAATGTCGCGTCCGTCTCTTCCATCACCGCGTACATTTGTTCCATCAACGCGGTCACGTCCGCTTCCTTTTCCGCGTCCGGTCGCTTGTCGGCTTGCAAATCACTCACGCGCGTTTGCGCGCGTTTCAAATCGCGCGCCACCCGCATTTGACGCAGATGCAACTTGTTCGCTGCCATTTGCCGCTTCACAAACCCGCGCGAATTCGCGTCGGGAAATTGCAATTTCAACGGCAGAATCGCTTCGCCCTCCGCGCCCATCGCGCCCATCGCGTTTTCGATTTCTTGCACTTGAGTTTCGTCACCCATTTCAATTTTCCTTTTTTTCACGCGCCTTCTCGCTTTTCGCTTCTCGACTAGCGACTAGCGACTAAGCAACCGTCGCCACGCCGTTCACAACCTGCGCTTTGAACCAATTGCCGAGCGTCGTATTGTTCAATCCCTTCAAATTGATGTCATACGTCCCAACGCCGTCATCATCTCCCAGCTCTTCGCCCGGCTCTTCCGCCGTGCCTGCGAAATCGAGTTGCAAAATGTTTGTGCCGTTCGTTGCCTTCAGGCGCACCTGCTTGGAAAAATTTTTCGTCGTATCGAGCAAGTCCGCCACATACGCTTGCACGATCGTCGTGTCGTACTCGAATCCCAAATCGAGTTCACCATCCCACGGCGTTTCCGCAATCCGCGACGGATAATAATTACCCAAGTGCCGGCGCGCTTTTCGCATCGCGTCCAGCGTCAATTTCGCGCTGTACGCGAGATTCGAGATTTGGGTTGAGCCAATCGTGCCGCCTTCCGCATCAATATAGAGCGCCACATCGCCGCCATAAATCGGATTCACCGCGCGGTCCGAAAGTGCGGTCAGCGTTCCCGTCGCATCTTTTGACTTGCCCAAGAACGACGCCTCGTACTTGACCTCTTCGCCTTCGTTGAATTCCAATACCAACTTCACCAACACCGCGCTCGTAATGCGCCGCACGTCGCCCGATTCGCCGTAAAACAGCGTGTAAAACCGCGCGCGCGCACCTCCTGAAAGGGCGACGGGTGACGCCGCAGGCGCGGCATAATTGCGTGTATAAGGACCAACACCCGAAGGCGTTGCAATCCCGCACATCCCTTCGAGCAAATACAAAACGTCCTCATAGGACGCGTACCCTTTCAGCGTACCCTCGACGCCAAAGCGTTGCCGCGCGACCGTGTGTGCGGGTGCCATTGTCCCGCGCCGACCGCGCAAACGTTTCCGTTCCGCAATCGGTTTGAACGTACAATCCAGCACATCCATCAATTTCACCGTTTGCGTCCCGACGGGAGTCCCCCACGTCGTTTCCGTTGCCAGTTGCACAATCAGCGTGTCAAGAATCGTTGGATTCGCCATATGACATTCTCCTTAATGCAAATTCAAAATATCTGCGCGTTGAGCGTTCCCGTGAGCGTCGAACGGTCAGCGCGCTTTTTTCGTCCTTCGTCCTTCGTCCTTCGTCACCATCTCATACAACGCGGGTTTCACGTCGAGCGCGCGTTTTTGCTCGAGCTCGCCGAGAGCGTCCCATTCCGCTCGCGTCATGTCCCGCGCCGGAATCCCCGCGAGATAATGCGCGCCGTCGCCGATGTAGCGCACAAAAATTGGTTCTGGCTCCGGTGGCGCGGCTTGCGCCGGGTTCGATTCAATGGCTTCGATTTCATCAGTCAATTCAGGCATCATGTACCTCCACGAGCGCAATCCGCGATTCACTCATGTAATTCGCGCCAAATTCTTTCGTCGGCGCAATCACCGAAAATTCATCGTCCAAATCCAACTTGTGCCAATCGTTCGTGCGCGCATTGTCCGCAATCGTGTCGGCGATTTCTTTATCCACCGCGTCGAGCGTGTCATCAACATTTTGCGGCGTCCACGAATCATCCGCCGACGCGTCCAAGACGAGCGTCACAATCAGCAAACGAAAATAATTTTTCCGTTTCACCGAACCGATAGCTTTGATTTCGCGCCGCGTACCCGCCGCCAAGACCAGCACATACGGACCGCGCCCGTCGAGCGCGCGCGGCTTGTAACCGTATACCGCGACGACAGGTTTCCCGCTGCCCGTCAACGCCGTCGAGAGCAGCGCGGCGAGAGCGTCGCGCGAAACCTCACGATTGCGTACATCGGCAGCCATTACGGAAATGCCCTCACGAGCATATTGCCCGCTTCATTCACAATCGCGCTGCCTTGCTCCGAGTACGTCCGTTGATACGCCGCGTGCTGACCCCCCCGCGCTTCTTCAATCGGACCATACACGACGACGGGAACGCGCGAACGCGGATTCCGCGCGGCAGGGTCAATGAACACGCGCCCCGTGAGCGCGTTTTGCATCTCACTCGTTTGCCCCGCGCGATACGCACCCGTGTCAACGTCTGTGCGCGCTTTTACCCCGCGCAGCGCGGCAAGCGTCATCCACTCCACCGCGCGCGGCATCTCGCCGCCGGAATGCAGCGCATCGCTCACGCGCCGAATTGCCGCATTCACTTCCGCAATGCCACTAATGCGAATCACGCTTTACGTTCCTCCACGACCAGGCGATATACCGTATCCGTTCCATCCAAATAAATCTCATACAGTTTCAACGGTTGTTCCAACGTCGGCGACGTTTCCGTTTCCTCTTTCATTGGCATCAGCACACTCGCCTTCACGCCCGTCAATTTCGTCGCCAGCGTCGCGAACTTGCCGCTTGCATTGTCCGCGCGTTTCGTGCTAATCGTCTGCGTACACAATCGCGCGCGCACGCCCTTTGAGCCGGGCGTCCATTCGCCAATCGAACGAATCGGGTACTCGTCAGTGCCAATCACCACGCGGTCAGCTTCGCGCAAATCGAGCGCCATGCTCAATCATTCTCCGTATCCGACGGGTCATCGGCAGAATCCGCGTTCGCAGAATAACCATCCGCGCGCCGCGTATAAAAAGCCACGCCGCTCGCGCCCCCGCCATGCTGCGCGCGCAATGCCTCTGCGCGCCGTTCAAAGCCCTCCGCGACCTTGCTTGGCGATTCCCCGCGCGGACCTGTCCGCCAATCCGGGATCGCGCTCCACGCCCCCGCGAGAATTTCACAGCACGCCGCGACCGCGCGCATCACCACAGCTCCCTCGTCCGTCAAAATTTGCGTGATTTCCTCGTCGCTAAAATTCACGCCCGAAGGAAAGGGACCGCTATTTTGCACATTGTCGGGAAGATACAAACGCACCTTCCCGATATTGGTTGAAAGAGAGTAGGTGAATGCCATCGCGTTTTATTTTGCTTTTGCCTTCTTGGCGCGTTTCGCTTTCCGTTTTTTGTGCGTGATGACTTCCGGCTTGTTGTCACCGTCTTCGTCGAGTGGCGAAACAAAATCCTCTGTGTCATCGCCTTCGCTTTCGATTTCGTCGCCGTCATCATCCGCATCGCTTTCAAACGAATCATCGAGCGCAGGCGCATTTGTTTCGATTGGTTCGGTTTCAGTTTCGGGCGCGGTGTCGGACGGTTCCGCGTTTGGCGCTTCCGGCATGTGGTCCGCGCAAATGCCTTGCCCACTGCGCGCCGCGTCCTCATGCTCCGCGTACCAACCCTCCGCGCGCGTCAGCGACTTGCCGCAAAGGAAACACGAATTCGGAAGACCGCTCTGAGTGAAAATCATCGGATTGCCTACTGTGTTGCCGAGTACCGAAACTCGACACTTTGGAAATTCACCGCGTCATCCGCCGTTCCGCCAGAGGTGATGTGGAACTCGAATGACAGAGCATTCCCCGCCGCGAGACTTGTAAGCGTCGGCGCGCACGTGTACGCCGCACTCGCCGTCCCGGACGTTGTAACCGTTCCCGCCGTACCGAGCGCAGCGCCGTTGATACTCCCGGCGCAATTGATAACTTCAGAATTTGCGCCCGTCTCCGCGCCCTTTGTCGCGCGAATCACAAAAACGGGCGTGGCGGTGGCACTAAAATCCTGCGGTACCATCAAGTTGCCGCACACATATTCGGTGTCCGGAGAACCGCCGGTTGCATCGAACGTCAGCGTAAAACCGAGTCCGTTCGTCGCAGAATTGATAAAGTCCGGCGACGCGTCCACACCGCTCGTATAATTGATGTCCGCGCCCGCGTCGGTGGTACATTCAACAAAAGAGGTCAACGGAATCGTCACCGTGCGCGAAATATCTGCGACCGCGCCAATCCCAATCGACCCCGCTGGCAGCGAAACCGAACCCGCTGAAACGGTCAGTCCATTCGCAAGCGTAAGCCCGCCGCTTGTATTAAAGTCCGTTCCGGCGTTGCCGATGTTCGAAATAATGTTCGTTCCCATGTCGAGCGTACTGCCCGCCGTCACCGCGCCGCGCAGCCAACTCGTACCGTCAACACGGATATTCGCGAACTTGATTGGCGAAACCGCCTCCGCGCCAAATTCAATCCCCTGCGTTGGCGCGGGCGTCACGTTCAATTGATAGCCCGCGAGCGCGGCAATCGCAATCAACACCGCCAGCAGCGCGCTCACCATCAGCGTTTTCTGTTTTTCGGAAAAATTGAAATTCATTTTTTCATGTTGGAGATGAGGAACAAGCGCGGAGGAGTGCGCTCATCCCTCATCCCGCGATGCTTTTCATCGCATCTTGACTCTCGACTAACGACTAACGACTAGCGACTAGCTAATCGTCGGCGTCGCGTAACTGCCCGTTGTGTCGTTTTCCACGCAGACCGCTTTCACGCGGTCCTTGTTCACGCCCACGCCCATCTCGACAAACAAAATTGCGTTTTCGAGCGGGAACTGGCGAATGTGGTCGCCTGCCAAAAGCACCGCGCCGAGTCCGTACTGCGCGCTCTCTTGCACGAGCAGCGGATTGCGCGGGTCATTGTTGCCTTCGGACTTGTACACCGACCAGTACGCGGTCGGAATGCGTCCGTTCGCGCGCACGCGGCACGCGCCATAAATCGTTTCCACGACGCCGATGTAATCGCCCACCACATTCGCGAGGTCTGCTTGCACCCCGTAGCGAATGAGCGTGTCCGGGCGTTTCACCCAACCCGTCACGTTCGTCGTGTTCGACCACGAGCCGATGTCCGCTTGCGCGATGAGCAAATCATACGGCGCGTCAATGCCATGCTCCCACAAATGCTTGACCGCTGTTTCCAAATTCGCTTGCGTGATTCCATCCAGACGCAGAAAATGATTATGCGTCGAAAGGAACGTTCCGCCGCGTTCCGGCACCGGGCGCGGAATGTACGAACTATCGGCGGTGCCACCGTCCGCGTATGGCACACTCTTGCCCGTGCCGACCGCGTCATAGGTGGATTTGAAATGCCGTGTCAAGACCTGTTGATGAAACAAGTCTTTGAGCGCGATGATTTTCAATTCGATGTCGTACTCGATTTGCGAACGCCGCGCCTTTCGCAAAAAGTCCCACGTCCAACCAAGTCTGCCGTCCCACGGCAGCAACGGGAGCATGTGTCCCGTCATTGCGCCGCGCTGGTCGTCCGGTTGCGAACGTTCCGTGTGGCGCTCAAAAGGATTGCTCGCGCCAATCCCGTATTCGACTGCCTGCTCGTTTGTGACCCGTACCAAACCGGCGATGAGCGGGTCGCTCATCAAATCGCCGTTCGCAATCGCCAACCCGCCCGCGATGTCTGTGATGAGCTGCTCATACGTTTCGCCGGATTGCAGCGAAACATTTTTGAGAAACGTCGCGTCCCACGTCGCAGGAATCGCGTATTGCTTCAAATCATTCGGTCCAAGAACTGCCATATTGTCACCTCGTCAAATGTTTTCGTTTCCGAAAACAACAGAATTTTCCAATGGTCACATTCCGCGCGTCCTGAGCGGAGTGAAACATAGTCGAAGAACGCGCGAGGGCTTAGGTCGAAATGACGTACAAGCCCGGCATGAAAAACAAAACGTTTGGCGTTTCCATCACCCCAACAAAGCCGGATTTTGTGCCGACGACAGAGGACAACCGTCCAACGGTGTCGCTCACCCAGACTTTGCCGCCCGCCGTCGCGCCGGTGTAACCCGCCACGCGCGCCCCGGGCAACGCCACGTCAATCACATCTGCGTCCGCAACGCTCGTTGCGCCCGGATTGCTCGCATCGCCTTGTACCACGACGCCATACGCCAGCGCCTTTGCAACTGCCGTGCCGTCGCACTTGGCGACTTTCGGTCGATTGTTGCTGTAGCCGCTGATGTACACCAAGTCGCCAAACGCGAGCGCGCCGTCAGCAACCGCGCGGGACGACGGTCCGCTCAATTGGCGGACATCTGCCGTTGTCACTGCAATTTCATTTGCCATAGTTCGATTCCCTCTCGTTCAAAAATTTTTGTGGCCGCAATTCAATTGCGGCGAATCATTGTTTGCGGATGCCAAAGCGCGCGCGCAATTCCTTTTCGCGTTCCTCGCGTTCCGCGTCGGTTTCTTTTTTCCCCGCGCTGCGATTCTGCGCGTTGATATTCGTCTTTTGAGCGTCCGCTGTTTTCAGCCATTTCGGATGCGCCTTCGCAATCGCTTCGACGGCTTGAGCCACGCCCTCGAATTCATCATCCGAATCCTTTTTCGTCTTGATGCCTTCGAGCAGCGTTTTATCTTGTTGCAGCGCGAGCCACACCGACGAAATTTCCGCTTCGTCGAAGTTTTGCTTCACCGCCTCTGCAATCACCGCCGCGCGCAAGAGTTTCGTTTGCGCCTGCGCGAGCGCGTCCGTTTTCGCTTTTTCCGCCGCGTCAATTTTCGCTTGCGCGTCCTTTGCCGCTTGCTGCGCTTTTTCCAAATCGGTCTTTTGCGCGTCCTTCAATTTCTTGAATTCGTCGAGCGTCGTTTTCACATCATCCGTTTTTTCCACGCCCCACGTTTTCAACAATTCCGCGACCGCGCTGGATTCCGCGCGTTTCGCTCGCTCGCCAAGCATTCGGTCAACATCCGCCTGCGTGAATTTTTTTTCGTCGCCGCCTTTCCCACCGGACCCGTCGCCGTTATTCGTTTGACCGCCTGCGTTTCCGCCGCCGTCACCATCCGGGTTTCTGAAAAAGAGCGCCATTCGTTTATTTCGTAACATGATTTCTACTCCCCTCACGCGCTCACACGCCGCATTTTTGTACGCTTAACTATTTCTGAATTGCGTGTGAGTGCGTGACCGCGCTTGCCGTGCGCGTCACGTGAGTTGCAAAGCCAAAAAGTTTTTCTAAAAATTTTGAGTGGACGTGACAGGGATTGAACCCGTCGCCTTCTCCGTTGCCAGAGTGCGCGCACCGTGCGCGCCCCACGCCCAATTGAATTTCTAACTGCCGATTCGCACAATTGTCACCGTCGTATAGCAGTAATCGTGAAACGGCGGATTTCGCATTCGCCCCGCGTACCGCGGCGTTCCCGTCAGAACAAAATCTTCGTCCAAGCCAACAATCTGCCCGTTCACGTTCAAACACGTTTGCGTGTGATGAGCGTTGCTTCCCAGTACCGCCATGCGCCCCACGCGCAGCCCCGCCTGTTTCGCGCGTTCCACGAGCAAGCGGTCATACGTTTGATTCATCAACGCCCCGCCCCAAAATTTCGCCACTTTCAGCGCGGGCGCGGGATTCAAATACAAATTTCCAAAAATCAAACGCGCGTTCGCAGCAAACCCCAAGAGAATCAAAAGCCATAGCGCGTCCGTTTGCTTTTTCGTTTCCTGCTCGACCAATTCCGTCGCGCGGTTCAACATCGCATCGCGTTCGCGCACCGTCGGCAATTCCATCTCAATTTCAAATTCCGCCGCATCGTGTTCCGCTTGCGCCGCGCCCAATTTCCACGCGTCCGCGAACGCTTCACGCGCCGCCGCGCGCACTCCCTCGCGCAAATGCGTCAGCGTTTCCTTTGCCGCGCGTTTTTGCGCCGTCACATCGGCGAGCCCAAGATTCTGCTTCAGCGCATTCCGCGCCGTCACGTACGCGCGCGTAATCGTTCCGCTGCCCGCCGCCGTGCCCAAGTCTTCCATCACGCGCATCAGCTCGAGCGAATTGCGCCGCGCATTCTCAATACTCATCCTTGCCGCCGCGTTCGTACATATCGTTCAACGCTTCTTCCACCGCATCTTGTGCCAACCAAACCAAGCCATACGAAACAAATTCCGCGTCATAAAAACCGCACGCTGGACATTCCTTGCCCATTGTCTTAATTGGCACAACCTCCACCCAGACATGTCCACACGCGTCGCACGAAACACGCTGCGTACACCATTGCGGTTTCGTACTACTCACCATTGGCGTTTTCCTGCGCGTTCGCATCCCCCTGCGCGTTCGCGCTATTCATCAATTGCGCGCTCTTCATCAATGCGAGCCGCGCCTTGAATTCCTCCGAATTTTTCATGCGCGCGATTTTCTTTTCGTCAAAGCGGAACACATCGCGCCAAATTTCCTCATCCGGCACATTCGCCGCGCGCTGCGCTTCCGCCTCTTCCTTCATGTCTTTCGCCGTGCGCGTGCGCGGGTCAGCCCATTTCGTTTGAAATTGAATCGTTTCATCCAATCCCGCGTTCGACCGCCAATTCGCCAAACGCCGCGCAACCATCATGCAATCTTCCCAACCATTGCCGAGCAGCGTTTGCCGCTTTTCGATTTTCGCAAAGAGCGGTTCACTTTGCTCTTTGAGCGTGCCTTCCGCCGCGATTTGTTTTGTAAATTGAAAGCGCGACACCGGCGTATCCGTCACCGATGCCACATACAAAATTTGCCTGTCAATCGCGTCCAACAATTTCGTCGGGTCAAACGGGTCAATCGCCCCCACCATCGTTTCCGTCGCGCTTTTCGTCGTTCCGATTTGCACACCCGGATAAAGTTTGAGCGCGTTCGATGCGTCTGCCGCGAGCGGCTTGCCGTCGGTGGTAGGAATAAAACCCAACGTGTACGGAATCCGCACGCCCGCCGTGTCCATCGCCGCCAAAAAATCAATGTACGATTTGTTGATCGCGTCTTGCACCGGAAACGCTTCCGTTGCCTCCGCTCGCAAATCCTTGTTGCGAAAATGCCGCGCCGCAATCCCAATCGGCTTACCCTGCGCGTCCGTCCACGCAACGATTCCGTTATCGCCGTCCTCGACGAACGCTTCCCATTTCCCGCCGTTCAAAAAATACTTTTCCACGCGGTCAGGAAAATAGAGCGTCTGCCGTTGGCGCGTTTTTACTTTGCCGTTTTCGTCGGTGTACACTTCGACCCAGCGTTTCGCCACATACAGCAATTCTTGATTCGGGTCATCGTTCGCGTAAAACGCTTTGCAACCTTCGCCGTCGCCATCCACTTGCGGGTCCGTGTAGCGTTGATGCGCGGTAAAGCGCGGCATACCGTTTTCGTCGTCCCAATCCACGATGACAAAAAACTCGCGGTCCCGAATCGCGCCGTCATGTACGACATCTTGCTTTTCGTCCATGCGGTTTTTCTGCCACACGTCCCACGCCCACTCCGCTTGCGGATTCGTGGTGCCTTCTTCCGTTTCCACCTCCGCGCCCGGCGCATCAAAGCCAAGCACATTCAAGCGTTCCGTAATCGCCGAGACGATGGGGCGACAGACATTCAGGCGAAACGTCACATCACCCGAAACGTCCAAAAATTCTTTCAAGCGCGCGGTCAAGAACGTCGGCTGTTCGCCGTCGTGATAGTCACGCGCCTTGATGATTTGCGATTGAATCTCTTTTTCTTCTTCCGCAAGCCATTCCGCGCGCGCCAATTCCGCCGCATTGATTTCAGATTGAGCAGGCATCAAAAGTTTCGGTAAAACCATTTCACGAGCGCACTAGCACGCTAGTAACCTAGCGAACTTTCAGACCAATAGATTGTTCCACCGCATCGCCGCGCGCCGCCCATACCGCCAGCGCGAGCGCCCAAAATTTGTCGGCGTGATGTTTCTCGTTGCGCGCCGTGTCGAACACCGCGTTTTTCGCGCTCGTCATTTTTTTCTTGATGGAATGAATTTGATACGACAAATCGCGGTCTAGCGGAATCGGCACATGCGATTTTTGCATTTGCACTTTTAATTCCACCGCCCACAACGATTTCGATTCATTCGTAAAATCCACACCTTGCGCGCGGTCCCCGTGCTGCGTATTCAATTGCTCCGCGAGTTGATTCCCCAGCCCATTGCGGTCAATCAACAGCTGCGTAATCGGCAACCTATCCAAGTAACGCTGCACAATCGCGCGCTGGTCTTCGTACTCCAACGCACTCATCGAAATCCCCACGCGATAGGGCATTTGGCTCGTCGTCGGTTTCCCCACAAGCACCAATTCCGACAAATGTTTATGGCGTCCAATGTCAAGCCCTGCCGCCATCACCGGTTCGACCTTCCCCATGCGGATTTCCTCGCGCACCGCGTCAACGATTTCCAACGCGCGGTCAATTGTGTCGCGCCGCGCGCCATAGCACGTATGCTGCCAGTACGTCAGCGCGCCCGCCTGCGCGTCAATTTGATTCCGCTTTATTTCATCCCACGTAATCCATGCGCTCGCTTCATCCACGAACGCACATTCATATTCCTGTTGAAAATCTTCGAGTGGGAGGTTTTCAAAAATCTGGATGAGGCGCGGCGTACCAAAAAATCGAACGCGCTCTTCCGTGAGCATGGACGCCGCAAGCGTCACGCCGCTTCCCAAATCGCGCGTCGCGTTCGCAACGTCTTTGCACAACGCGCCGATGTGCCACCAGGGAATCGAGCGCCGCGCATAACCCGGATACTTTTGCAGCGACTCTGTTCCAATTTCCCAGAACATCCCCTGCGCGCCGAGAGGACTTGACCCCATCCATAGCGTCCCGCCCTTACTCAGCACCGGCACCGCGCTCGTATAAATCTCGCGGTCTTTCGGATAATGCGCGAACTCGTCGAGCCGCACATGCGCTTTTGCCTTGCCGCGCACCGGGCGACACGGATGACTAATCAGGCGCGAACCATTCGCGAATTCCAGCGCGGCGCGATTGTCCGTCAACAATTTCGGACGCACGTCCGCGTCGAGCGCGTCAATGATTTGCTTCGCGTACCGAATCTTTTCCGCCGCTTCGTCTTTGTTAATCGAAACAAAAACATACGTGGAGCGCGGTTCCAACGTCCCGCCGGCAACCGCGTCCGCCGCGCACGACCAAGACCATGCGATTTGGCGCGCCTTGTTATCCCAACGCAAAAGTGTAGATTTGTTAAAGAGCTCGAGTTGAAAAATTTCCCAATTCGCGTAGGCATCGCCTACCGCTTCTTGCAAATCCAAATGCTCAATCAGAAACGTTAATTTCGGCGACAGCGCCGCCGCGTTCAAAAGAAAATTGCTCACGCATCTGTCGTCTGTGTTCTGTCGTCTGTCGTCTGACCCAACACCGCCGCGAGCGCGGGCGCTACTTGAATCCAACGCTGCGCGCGCACCGCTTCGATGTCGCGCACCTCAATCGGCGCGCCGTCCTTGCCGGTGAGTTCGTGTTGATGCTTGTCTCCGTAACGATGCACCTTCAACAAAAATTGCATCAACGTATCCGAGTATTCGTACTCCGCGTACTGGGCGCCCGTTTCCGGGTCAATGATTGCCTCGCCGCCGCGCGTAAATTTTTTACGCAGCAGCCCATTGAACGCGCGTCGCCGCGCTTCCGCTTCCAATTCGTCGAGCGATTCCTGAATCGCATCGTCCCACGCCGCGGCGAATTCCTGCGCGCGTTTCAGTTCGTCGCCTTGCTTTGCCGCGCCATCTTTATTTTTATAAGAACGAACGTCGTACACATATTGCCGCGTCACCCCGGCGGACCGCGCCGCCGCGCTAATGTTCGGATTCACGCGCAGCGCAGACAAAAACATTTCCACCCACGCGAACGCGTCATGCTTCGCTTGCGGCAATTTCTTTGACGCGCGCAATAGACGCTTCGTTGCCGTGTCGCGCAATGTCTTCGACGATTTCCGCCGACTCCGTTTTTGCGTTGAGGACGGCGAGGCGTTTTTCGAGCGCGGGCTTGCCGCGTTCGGCTCGTTTTTCTGCTTCATTGATTTTGTCGCGGGATTTCAAATACCGCCCCGCCTGCTTTTTCGCGCGTCCCTTCAAATTCGCGCGCCGAATCATTCCACTGCGAATGTTGTCCTTCACTTGCCGACGGATGCGTCGCGCCATGCTCATTGCTTTTTCGCTCCCGCTTGCAAAAATTTTTCCGCTTCCGCCGCCGCATTCAACAAGTCCAAATAGCGTTCGCGCAATTCGCCTTGCTCCGAAACGTTGTCACGGCGAGCGTAGTCGAACCGCGCGTCCACATGCGCGAACTGAAAGCCCTTCACCGCCGCGAACAAATTCACCAGCGCATTTTTCGATTCCACCGCCGGGTCCGCGCCCGTCAAATCAAAATAACCGTGCAATGCCTGCGCGGTCAGAAACGCCGTCCCGAACGCCTTGTACAGCGCGTCCATCGAAAGCGGCGCGTACCCGAGATAATGCAGCAACACCGTCGCGCCGACGGCAATCAGCGCGGCGATCGGGTACGCGAGGAATCTTTTTTGCGCGCGCGACAATTTCGGCAAGCCGAACAATTCTGGCAGCCACTCATCCAATTTTTCAAAAATAAATTTCGATGCCGGATACGTCAGAATCCCGCCCGCGAGATACGCGAGAAATTCCGCGAGCGTGAACGGAAATTCAATGTTTCCGAGAGGTTGCAGGGCGGCGCTGAAAAACAAATCCGTCGCGTCCGCGCCCGTGTTCGGCAGTGTGTTCCTGCCCGGCGTCGTAATCACGCTCGGCGACGGCGAGCGTGTAACGCTCGGTGGTAATGGTGTGAATGTTGCCGTGTTCGTCGCGGACGGCGATAAAGTATTCGCGCGTGAAGGGGTCGCTGAAATGGTTGGGGAAAGTGTCCATACTTGCGTAATGGTTGGGTGAATCGTCGGCGTACTGGTCAGCGTTACGGGTTTAATCGGCGCCGGCGGCGGAGGGATCAACCGCAATGGCGGCGCGCACATCACCAGAATCACAATCAGAATCGCGCAGAGCAAATACAACGCGTACAACACGCGCGCCAACCGGGAGGATTTTTCATTCATGGGAAAAGCACCTGTACGCGCCCCGTGAGCAGCCCCACGACGAACGAAACGAGAATCCCGCCAAGCGGAATCAAAACCCATCCGCCGATTTTTTTCACCGAACCGGCAAACGATTCGAGGTCCGTCACGCGCTTGACCAGCCCGGTTTGCCCATCCGCGCCCAACAGCGCATTACGGATAAAGCCCACATCCGTTTTCATCTGGTCAACTTTCGTAATCAGCTCCACGAGCTCGCGGTCCGTAATCACAATCCGCCGCGTCGTCACTTCAGCAGGGGTTTCGTCAGTCATAGAAAAAAATCCAAAAAAGGGGAATCGCGAAAGGGCGCGGTGAAAACGAATTCGCGTACAACATCCATTCGCAAAATGTGACCGCGTGGTCACATCAATCGCGGCGTCCGATGTTTCTCTTTTTCTGTACTTCGACGCGCGTCTCAATTCCCCAGTCTTCAATTTTTTGAAGCGGCGCATCAATCGCGTCCAAATGGTTATAGTACGACCCCTCCGCAATGAACACGTCCATTTTGCTGCGCTCGAAATGCACACGCAGCAAACGGTTATTATTCCCGTCTATGCAGATGCCGCATTCCGCCAACTGGACATTCCCATAATTGATTTGCCAGTCCGCAATGCGCGCGCCGATGACCGGATACCGGCAGCCGTTGAACACCGCGTTTTCAAACACCCATGCGACGGTCCCTTTCGACGCGGGCGGCTGAATGTTCACGCCGCGTTCCAAAAAATCGAATACGCAATCTCGGAATTTGCACGCATACGAATTGTCGCCGTCGTTCGCGCCCGTCGTCTCGATGCCGATGCCCTTGCGTTCGACTTCATTCCATCGTTTTCCGATGTGCGCCTGAACGGGCAGGGGCGCGCCAAAAATTACACGCTCGAAAACGCTGTACGCGGCATGGTCCAGAATCCCCGCCGCAAAATCCCCTTGCGGAATCAATGAAACATCCGTGAACCGCGACCAATAGCCGACGCGCAACGGTTGATGCACGCGCACGCGCGTTTGTGTCGGATTCGCCGCGCGTACGTTCAACGTCAACAGCGCGTCGAAATCCAAGTCATACTCACCTCGCTCCAAGGTCACGAGTTCCCCCGTCGCGAACCGCGCGCGCAGCGTATTCGCGTCCGAAACGCGTTTCAAAAAATCAAACATGCGCGTACCCCTCCGCGTTCAACTTCTCCGTCAACGTCCGCCGCGCCCGCGACAAATTCATCGTCACCGCGTGCGGCGTAATCCCCAGCGCGAACGAAATATCTTTATTCGTCCGATTCATCGCCGCGAGTTCGATGCACGCGCGCTGCAATTTTGGCAACGCCTGAATCGCCCGCGCGAGAAGCGTCATGCGCTCGCGCTGTTCCACGAGCGAGTGCAAATCAAGCGAATGGGCGATGTGTTTCACCTCATCCAGCGAAATCGCCCCGGTCCGTTCGCGCTCGCGCAAAATCCCTTTGCAGCGTTTCCGCACAATGCCGGCGAGCCATTGCTGCAATTCCCCGCGCCCCGCGTCGAACGAACGCAGATTCGAGTACGCCACGAGCAACGCATCCTGTACCGCGTCCTCTGCGTCATCCTCGTTTCGCAAAATCGCCGTCGCCACGCGCAGCAAATGCGCGCGATAGCGGCGCGCCAATTCGCCGAACGCCACGAGCCCGCGCTGTGCAAAAATCACGAGCGCGGTTTCATTCAAAATTTCTTCCACGTGGTTCAAATCGAACGGGTCAAGCGGATTCGGTACGGCAGGGGCAGAGGACGCGGGGGGAGGGTTTTCTTTTTTAGATGAAAGCGTGAGCGACGCGGCATGGGTTACAAAGAGGTCACTCGACGTTGACGGAATCAACTGCAGCGCAAGTTGCGATTCCTTTTTCGTCACGGGTCTTTTTGGTTTCCGCGTGGCAACGTACTTGCGTGCGGACCGTAAGCGTTTCGGCGTTGGCATTTTTTTCTTGCGCGCATCGAATCAAATTCATTTTTGATTCAACGCGCGTCCTCTGACGCAATGCGTCAAAACAAAAAAAGCGCGCAGTTCACCTCTTGCGTTTGCAAAAGATGAAACTGCGCGCTCGATTTCACGACCGCTAACAGCATGGGGGAGTCGTCATTGACTCCCCCTCACGGCGGCTTAGTAGGCATTGCCGCCAAAAAAAATTAGCGAGTTAGGATTGTGGCGAGATTACCGCATCGTCAAAGCGATGCGCGATGTGACCGCCTTTCAACGAAAAAATAAAATTGCCCACCGTCTCCGGGTCTTGAAAAATTTCCGCGTGCCGGTACAGATACGCGAGAAAAGTGGCAAAGTCCCCGGTGAACGTCTTGCGCTTGCCCGCCACTTCGATAGACACCGGCGCACCCGCGATTTTACCCGGCGCTGGGCTCGGCGAATTCGTTGCCATCACGCCTCCAAGAAAATAAATGTGGCGATGCGCGCGCCGGGCGCGGCGTTCACATCAGAGGGAGGGAGACGTGCCGATTGCGTCGCAGCTCGCGCGGTTGGCGCGTCTGCGCGGTCGTCGTGCAACGAGCTGGCTATTTCAAGTCGTCGCGTTCCGCCGCAATTGCAGAATCGCTGTCCGCACCCTCTAAAACCTCAATGGTGAGCGCGATGATTTTCCCGGCGCGGATTTTAGCGATGACGTTGGAATGGGGAAAGTAATCATGCACGCACGACGCGTACAATCTGCGACGCACACGCCGGCGCAGCACATTGCGGGCTTGCCGCATCGCGGCGGGCGTGATAATCGGCGCAAGGTCGGGGTCAAGGGTCAGAATCGTTTGCGACATAAAAACGAATATGTCGCGCGCCGCCAATGCGCGAAGAGGGGAACGAACAATTGTTTCATGCGAAGAAAAGCATAATCGCATTTTCGCGCGTTGTCAATCCGCGCCGCGCGTGTGGTGAGCGGAGCGCAGCGCAGTCGAACCACCGCGCAATTTTCGAGTTCCATTTTTCTGCGCGCAAAAAATTCGCGCGCGTCCTTGTGTAACCTAAATGTAACCCGTGACACGAGGGCAAGCGGGCAGGGGACGCGCCAAACGCCGCACGATTGTCGTACTGTGTCGTGTCGCGAAAAAAAAATCAATTTCCTTCAAACGTTAAAACGATTGCGCCGAGCGTCGTACTCGCACTCAGCGTTGCACGCATATTCCCGCGCACAATCGAAACATTTTTGTCATCGCTCACATCCTTCAACGCCGCGCCCAACCATTCCGCACCATCATCCCAGTTCGGGTCAACTGCAACCAACATACCAAGCAAATACACCAGGGCGCGCTGTCGCGCCTGTTCATCCGCGCCGCTGACAAACACCGTGACCGCCGCCTGCGTCAAATTTTCACGCGGACCAATCAATTGCACGAGCGCATTATCTTTCGATTCGCCAATCCAATTTTCTTGACCATTCACCGGCGCGCCCTGTTCAAACGAAAAGCCCAGTAATTGAAATTTAGATTGAATGTCCGCGCGCGCGATGCCCATGCCTTTCGCCGACGCGCGCGGGGAGGTGGATGCGGCAGGCGCTTCATTCGCCCAAACCTGAATCATATATACCGGCTTGTTGAGTCCCGCGAACACATTGACGCGCGTTCCGTTCACATTCTTCCATCGGCGCGCTGCCGGCGCGCTCTCATCTGGTGGGGCAGTCACGTCCACACCAAATTGAGGCAAGTACGTTTTCCAATCGTCGAGCGTAAATTGAAATTCATCCAGTCCATCCAGAAAAACACCGATAGACTTGTCGCTATTGTCGAATGTCACATCAATTCTGTACGAATCCTTATCGAATGAAATCACTTTGCCGCCGCGTGGCAGCTCAGGGATTGACCCCGCGCTCATTTCCGTTTCACCGTAGCCATTCCCCAAAATTTCACGTACCCCGTTCGCGTTCAAATCAAGTAGAGCAGGCGCGTCCACACGCACCGCGATAGAAGGCGTCGGCGACATTGTTCTCGTTGGTTCGCTCGTTTCTGTCGGCATTGCTACATCCGTTAAACGCGCATCCGCCGCGGCTGCCAATGCTGCGCGCGTACGTTCCGCGCCCGCTTCTTTTGTAGCGCCCGCGTCCTTTGTCGCGTTCGCGTTCACCGCTTGCGCCGTCGCACTCGCTTGCCCTTGCGGCGTCGCGCTGTAAATCTGCGCGATGACCGAACACACGACGCACAAAAAAACAAGCGCGGCACAACCGATTCCGATTTTGCCGCGCTTGCCGCTGCCCCACGTCCGAGATATGAAATTTTGAAAACCTTGCATCCCACACCTCCAAGAAATTTTGTCGCCCGCAACGCGGGCGAATATATTTTACCCGCGCGCGGGCATCGCGCGCAAGAGGGGCTATGTAAGGACTTTTTTCCTAACCCGAAAATTCTTTTCGCAAACCCCTTGACAAGATAACATTTATCTGCTATATTTCTCTCACAAACGAAAAACGCCGCTAGTGGGTGCTAGCAACACCCAATAGCGGCTGACCCCAAAGCGTGAGCAAGCACGTTCAGGGCTGACCTCATTATAAAGGTTCGGCTCTTTCCACGCAAGGGAAAAGCCGAATTTTTTATTTCTGGAGGTCAGATGGATACAAGTCCCCTTTTCAATTCCCGCCAACACAAAGCGGTACAAATCCTCGCTTGCGGCAACATTCACGTCATTGACCGCGCCGCACGCATCTTTTCCGTTCCCTCGCAACGCAAAAATCACCTGCCCTACCGTGTCAATCTCGCCGCGCAAACGTGCAACTGCTATGACAACGCAATTGCGCTCCAACATTGCAAACACCTGCGCGCCGCCGAAATGCGCGAACGCGAATTGACCATGACCGTAACCGCCGCGCCCGCGCCGCTCAAATTCAAAACCTACGACCAACTTTTCGCCCATTACGCGAAATAAAAATCATTCGCGCGATGTCATTCACCAATCGCGTGAATGGCATCGCGCACGAAAGGAATTTCAATGCCGTACAAACTCTCTCTCACCCAAGCCCTCACCATCGTCGCCGCGCTCGATGACCTCACGAGCAAATTCATTCTCGAACCGTCGCGGCTCGAAAAAGGTCTGCGTCTTTATCTCGAAGGCAAAGCGCAGTACCGCGGCGATTTGGGCAATTGGATTTGCCAATCGTCAAACGGGCGCGACGTGTACGCCGTTGACCTCGAAAACGTTATTTGCACGTGTCCCGATTCCACACAGCGCGAATCCGTGTGCAAACACTTTATCGCGTGTTGGATTGCGAACCGCGTGCAAACCGTTCTCGACGCCGCGCGAAAACTCTTGCGCGAACAAACCAAGCGCGCCGCATGATTGTTCACGTCGGTTCGCACAGCGAACCAAGCAAATCTTCTAATGATGTGCGTCACGGCGATTCTCGCAAGCGACGCGACGCACATCAAAAAAGTAAAAACAATTCTCGTGCGCGATGAAATTGAGTTACAAAAAGTCATCGCGTACCTATCCAGACTGAAAGGACTATTTCCATGAGCGAACCAAAAAGCATTGACGAAATTGTCGCGGGGTTAAGCGCGTTGTTTCCCGCATCCGCGATTGAATGGAAACCGCAAAGCATCACCAAAGACAAAAGCCGCGCGCTCGCCGTTCCATTCGTGGACGCGCGCGACATTGCGGAACGTCTCGACCACGTGGTCGGCGCGTTCGGTTGGCAGCGCGTTCACAATGGCGCAAGCGTCGGCATCGGCATCAAACATCCCGAAACAGGCGAATGGATTTGGAAATATGACGTTGGCTTTGTCACAGGCGAAGATTCTGACAAAGAGGACGCGCAAATCAAAGGCATCAAAGGCACCGCGTCCGATTCATTCAAGCGCGCCGCGTACATGTGGGGCATTGCGCGCTACCTTTACAAGTTCCCGAAACAATGGGTCGCGTGGGACGAAGAGAAACGCGATTTCAAAACCAAGCCGCAAATTCCCGAATGGGCATTGCTTGCGAACGAAAAACAAAATAGCGCGTCGAAACAAAACACCGCGCAGAACACCGCGCAAAACGCCGAGCGCATGACCAGCGTGCAGCGCGCCAATCTCATCGCGTTGTATGAAAAATTGTATCTGGTCAACGGCGCGGATGCCGTCAAGGGACTTGGCGAGATGTTCGCGAAGGAATTCAAGCATAGCGGCAAGGACGCGACCTTCGAGGAAGCGAAACGGCTCGAAGCCAAATTGACCGCCGAATTGAACGCAAAAAAGAAGTCCCCCAACGCGCGCCCAAGCGCACGCGCATAATCAAAGCGAGCGCGTGGGGCATTGTCCCACGCGCTCGCACTCCCGAAACATGCAAACTACCTTTCCGCTTTTTCAACTTGGCAGATTGTTCATCACGCCCGCGGCGCAAGCAATGCTCACGCCCGAAATCGCGCGCGACCTCTTGCATCGTCACCAGCGCGGCGATTGGGGCGATTTATCCGAAGCCGACATACTCGAAAACGAATTCAGCGTCCCGCGCGATTTGAGAATTTTTTCCGCGTACAACGTCGGCGAAGGCGAGCGCGTCTACATCATCACCGAAGCAGACCGCAGCGCGACGACCATTTTACTGCCAGAGGAATACTAATGGACGAATCCGAAAAACGCACCGTCGAAATTCAAGTCAGCGGTTACGAGTGGATGTGTCTCGATTGCGAAACCGTCAATCACGAAATCGCGCACAAAGAAAATGTCACGTGCAAGGTGTGCGGCGCGACATTTCAAACCGAACCACCGGAACACGCCTACGATTAAAACTTGTTCCATTTGTTCCATTTCTAAAATGGAACAAATGGAACGCCAAAGGACAAAGCATCATGCAACCTCAAACCGTCACTCTCAACGACGATTGCGCGCAATCCCCGGTGCCGACCATTTGCACACTGATTCAATCCGTGCAAAGTGAACAGGAACGCGAAGCAAATGCGCGCAAACAACGCGTCCAAGCAAAAATTCAAGCAGCGCATCAAGCCGCGCGCGACCAACTCGGCGCGCTGTACGACGAACTCAAACCCCATTTCGCCAAGTCCGTCTGTGACACGGACCGCGACGGCGAATTTTCATTCCTGCGCTACGAATTCAACCCCGACGCGCTCGCCGCGATGGAACTCGCGGAATTTCAAATCCTCATCTCGGAGCGATATGTGTACGGCGGGGCATTTGAACAAAACAAATCCCAATGGCACGTCGTTTTCCGTGAAACTGTGGCACAGGGATACAGCCGCCTCGAGCTGCCCGCCGCCGAAGCCGCGAAATTCTTTCACGCCATGCACGCCAAGATTTTGGAACGCCGCGAACGCGAACGCCAAGCAAAGATTGCCGAATTGAAAAAGAAACTCGACCCGGACGATTACCACCGCGCTCGCAATGTCGCGGACGCAGACACGGCACTTTTGTCGCTTTGTGCAATCGCCCACGAGTACACGGACCAATGGAATTCGATGCACAACCAATTGCTCGCCAAGTTTGAGCAGGAACGTCAACACGAGGAATACGCAGCGCGCAAAAAAGCCGAACGCGAAGCGGATGAAAAACGGCGCGCCGCCGCATACGTTGAACGCGCCGAACAGTACAAAGCCGCGTATCAAGAATTTTGGAATCAATGCGTAGCGCGCCGCCAACACAACGTTGACGTGTGGCAAAAATATCAAGCCGAACTCGACGCGCAAACCTTCGAGGTGTGGAAACTCGAATATGGCATCATCGCCGAAGAAGACGGCGGCGACCGCATGATTGAAACCGAGACCGCGTATTTGCTCAACGGTTATGTGATGAACGACTGGGGCGAATATCAGGTCTTGCAAAAAGGCGGCGAAGTTGTGTTGCGCGCGTACCGTCACGAAGTCAGCAAGGACGCTCCCGAAACGTGGAAACCGAGCGAACATCGCGCGTACGCGCGCATCCTCGAAGAGATGGATGTGCAACTGTACGCGTCACCGGCGCATCCATACCCGGCAGAGATTTTGCAGCGGTTCCGCGCGGAATGGAAAATCGAAAACGTGTTGAAAGCGCCTGCGCTGCCCGAAGGACTGGACGAAGAAAACGCTGGCTATCTCGGCGATACATATCTCTATGGCGCGCGTGCCATTCGCCAAAGTGTCGAAGAGGCAACGCCAATGCCGCGTTTGAACAATCTAAAACAAGAATGGTACGACTGAAATCAAAATGCGGCGCGTTCTACCCGGATTCGCAGAACGCGCCGCGAACTCCAAACATGGACGCCATCACACGCCAACTTGAGCAAGCCATCACACAATGCGAAATTCAAATCGAGCAGGCGCTCGCACGCAAAGACCGTGACGCGTACATTTCTTACGTCACGCAGCTGCAGCACCTGAGAACCAAACTCGCCAACTACAAAGAAGGCAAGTATCTGACCTTTGGAAAATAAGTGTCACAAACCGCGAATAGAACATAGGAGCATCACACATGAAATCAGGACTCTTGTGGTTTGATAACTCACCCAAAACCCTCACCGAAAAAATCGAAAGCGCGGCGAAACGTTACCGCGAAAAATTCGGACAGTCGCCCGATACGTGTTTCGTGAACCCTCGCGACTTTGACACGCAAACGCCCGCGCAGCATCAAGGCGTCACGATTGGCACAAAAGCAACCGTCATGCCGAATCATCTCTGGCTCGGCGTGAGCGGCGATGTAATCATCGCAGCAGCGCAGACCGCGCCGGTGATTGTAGCGGACCAAGCCCAAGAATCGAAAGCGAGCGCCGCATGAACCAACCGCTTACCGAATCCGAACTGGATGCGATCATTCGACGCGCGACCACGCTACACGACGCGCTCGCCGCACACACGTACCCAAACGGCGGCACGCTGCGCTGTGAAAAATGCAAATTCCAAAAAACATTCACACAGCAAGACGCCGCGCGATTTTTCAAAACAGGGTGGCCGCAGCATCACGGAACAACGATGATGGCGGAAGCCGCACAAATATCGCCCAAACAATAAAAGCCCTTAAGATGCTATAATGACAATTATCGTATCTTGACCGCGTGAAATGCCAGATTCCCAACTTTCCAACGTCACACGCGTCGAAACCGCGCCGTCACTCTTGCTCGGACTCAACGCGCGCCAGCGCGAGTACGTCGAACGTTCCAAAAGCAAAAACACCAAGCGCGCCTACAAGAACGCGTGGAACGACTTTTCCTATTTCTGCGCGCACATCGCACGCATTCAAGCCCTGCCCGCGTCGCCGCAAACCGTCGCCGACTATTTGCAATATCTCGCCGACGGCGCAAGCAAAATCTCGACCATCAATCAGCGCGTCGCCGCCATCGCGTTTTTTCATCGCACCGCCGGCAAGCCAGACCCGACCATTCACCCGCTCGTGACGACGCTCATGCAAGGCATTCGCCGCGAGCGCGTGGACGTTCGCGCGGAAGAAATTCGCCAAGTCGAGCCGCTCACGCGTGACGAACTCTTTCAAATCTGTATCGCGCTCCCGGAGGATTTGCGCGGCAAACGCGACAAGGCGCTGTTGCTGTTGGGTTTTGCGATCGCACGCCGCGAAAGCGAACTCGCCGCGTTGAATGTGCGCGATGTCATATTCAGCGAACGCGGCATGACCGTCGCCATTCGCAAGAGCAAGACCGACCAGTACGGCGAGGGACGCAAGAAAATCATCGAACATCTCGCCGACGATTTTCTATGTCCCGTGTGCGCGCTGCGCGCGTGGCTCGCCGACGCGGAAATCACCGGCGGCGCCATATTTCGAAAAGTGGACCGCTGGAACAAAGTGTGGAAAAAACGCATCAACGCGCGCACCGTCGCCTACATCGTCAAACGAAACATTTACGCGATCGGGCGCGACCCCAAAGAATTCGCCGGTCACAGCTTGCGAGCGGGCTTTGTCACACAGGCGGCAGCGGACGGCGTTCCCATTCACGAAATTCAAGACGTTACTGACCACAAATCGGGCGATATGGTCCGCCGTTACATCCGCAATCGCGGACTCGGCGCGCAGCGCACCATCCGCCGCGTACTGGGAGAGCAGCCATGAACGAACTCGAAAACTATCTCACCGCAAAACAAATCGCCGAGCAATTTAATGTTTCACGCGACCATGTGACGCTGTTGATTCGACGCGGCAAACTCAAGGCGGTCCAACTCGGACGCGAATATCTCATCGCGCGCGAAGAATGGGAACGCTACGAGCAAAACAAAAAACCGTGGGGCGCAAAACGCGGCGCGCGCAAAACCAAGAAAACGCGTAAAATAAAAGCCCCTGCCCTTGTGATGAGCAAAGTCGAATCACCGCGCCGCGCCCGCGCCAAGAACGCAAGCGGCGGGTAGTTACCCAAGAACGCGCAAAAAAATTTGAGGCGTGAAAAATCGAGCATCGAAAATTACGCGGTGCGCGAACGCGCGGCGAGAAATCTCAAATGAAAAAACGCGGTGTCAAAATACCACTCGAAGCGCCGCCGGGTCGTCCGCCGACGGACCCCCTGCTCTTTATCGCCATGCTCATTCTTTGCGCCGCGCTCACGTGGCTCGTCGTCAATTGGAGCGCCGTTCACGCGTGGTTAGAACGACTGTTCTTCGGAACATAAATTGTCACCAAATTGGGTATTGACATCGCGGCGGTACAGCTTTATTATCCTAACACTTCTAACTTTCCGAACATGCCAAAATCTTCTCCCAAGCAATCTCCGAAAGAGGAGTTTATTTCCGTGAATGACGCAGCCGCGCAAGCCGGTGTTTCCACTGTCGCCGTACAAAAATGGATTAACAAAGGATACTTGCGCGCGCGGCGGAGAGGTTTTGGCAAAACGAGTCCGTTTCTGATTTATCGCGCGTCATGGGAAAAATTTCTGCGCGACCGCGAAATCAACACGGACCTCGACGAGCAATAAAAAACGGCGGGCAAAGTGCGTTACCACTCTGCCCGCCTACACCGGACGCGAACGAATCTGCTTCAGCCCCGACCGCGCCCAGTATCATTTTCCGCAAGGGGCTGACACTCGGCACATCTTCGCCGTGTGCAAGCACCTTAACAACATCCTCATTCGAGGAAAAATCGTACTCAAATTTTTCGCTTGGCAGCTCGATTCGAGAGATGAGACACAACGCGAGACAGATTCGAGCAGCACGGGAATCCTTAACGCACGGGTGCGCCCTATCTACTGCCGCCTTGC
>CALMZO010000441.1 GCA_937870825.1 uncultured Chloroflexota bacterium
TTTAGCCACTGGTTCATGTCCATTGCGCGGAATCATATCTTGGACAAATTGCGCGCGCGCAGCGAGCGTATGCGCGTCGTCGTCGCCGAAGAAATTGATTCCTTGCTCGCCGAAGCGGCTGACCCGCATGTAGATGTGGTTGACCAGGTGTGGCAAAAACAACGCGGCGACGCGCTCTCGCACGCCTTACAGCGCATCCCGCCCGAACAACGCCGCGTTATTGTGCTCGCCTATTTTGGTGGAATGAGCCAGTCTGAAATTTCGATGCATCTAGACGTTCCGCTCGGTACCGTCAAAAAACGTATCCGTCTCGGTTTGCAAAAAATGCGCGCCGCGCTTTCCCCACACGCGCTGCTCGACATGGATTGGCAAACCCGCGATGCCCTCACCGAAGTGGAGTCCTAACGAATGAATTGTTCTGAATGCAAGCCGCATCTGGAAGCGTACGCGCTCGGCGCCCTTGACCCGTATCATCGCGTACGCGTCGAAGCACATTTGCAAAACTGTGCGGATTGCCGCCATACGCTCGCAAGTTTTCGCGAAGTGGTGGGCGAACTGCCGCACCTGTTGAGCAACGCTTCGCCACTGCGCCCCCCCCCCTCACTGAAACAGCAAATCATGCAAGCCGCGCAAGCCGATTTGAACGCGCGTGAACAAGCACGTGCCATTCAAGAAACTTTCGCGCCGCGCGCCGAGCCGGTCGCGCCCATCGCGCGACGCGGGCGCTGGTTATTGAACCCGCGTCTTTGGATGGTGTCCCTGGCAAGTTCTATCCTTTTGATTTTTGTTTTGCTCGGCACGTCATATCTCGCCAATCTCGAAATGCAAAGGGCGCGTTCGCGTGAACTCGCCGCGCAAGCACAACTCGACAATCTTCAACAGAGTCAGCGCGAACTGGTTGCGTTGGCATCCTCGGAATCGAAATACGAACTCGTACTGCGCGCGCCGGACGCAGCTTCAAACGCGTACGGCAAAGTCACGCTGGAAGCAAACAAGCCGACCGTTTTGTTCACCGCGTATCATTTGCCACAGCTTGGTTTGAACGAACATTACTTTCTCTGGACCGTGAATCGCGGGGCGATTCATCTCGTCGGACAATTTACGCCGAATCAAGATGGCTTTGCCGTCGTCGTCTTTATGACAGACCGCGAAGACCCCGTACTCAAACAAGTTTTTGTCACGCGCCAACTCTCTTCCAAACTCTTGCCGTCGAACGAACATGTTTTGGAATGGAAAGCCAGTCCCAACGATTCGGCAGAAGATTTCACAAACCCATCGGTCGCGCGTCCCACATCGGTACGTCCGTCAGAATAAATCCAACTCTGTTGACGTTCTCCAGCACACGCATCATTCGATGCGTGTGTCTTTTTTTGTACCTCACGCGCGGGGATCCGTTCCCGACGGCGAATAGTAATGGATATTGTAAGCGGCGGGATGCTCCGTAGTCGCCGCAAACTCTTGAATCGCCGTACGAACACATCGCATCTTTGAATGCGTTGCAAAATGATTTCGCAAATGAATTTTTATTTTCTCCTTCGAGGAGGTTTTCAGCAAACGTTCGCTTGAGGGATACGCAGCGTAACTGAACCGAATCCATTGGATTCAAGAATCCTGTAGATTCAAGAATCCGCCGGGATTCAAACACTCGAAGGAGGAGAATTGTGAAAAGAATTTTGACCTTGACGGTTGCTTCGCTGATGCTTATCGTCTTTGCAGCAATCGTCGCCGCATGTGGCGGCGCAGCACCCGCGCCGGCACCGACGCAAGCGCCCGCGCCAACCCAAGCGCCCGCGCAGCCCACTGCCGCGCCACAACCGACCACCGTACCGCCAACCACTGCCGCGCAGCCAACCACCGCGCCACAACCAACCACTGCCGCGCAACCGACGCAAGCGCCGGCAGCCACAAACGATACACCGCCGAACTGGCTCAAGTGGCATGACCCGGCGGCAGAAGCAAGCGAACTCTTTAACAAAGCAAACGGTACGGGTCCGTACAAACTCGGCAGTTGGAAACCGGGCGAGGGCTTTGAACTCATAGCCAACGAAAACTTTTGGCTAAAAGACGCGCCGTGGCAAGGCGGACCCTCCGGCGTCGCGCGCATTCCGCGCATTGTGATTAAAGAAGTGGATGAATGGGGTACACGCTTTGCGGCGTTGCAAGCGGGCGATGCCGATTACGTCACCGTCAATCCCGAATTTTGGCCCCAGATGGATGAGGTCTCCGCGCAAGATTGTGACGCGGCGACAGGCGAATGCAAACCGCTCACCGGCACAGGCGACCTCGTTCGCTATCGCGGTCTCGCGCAAACGTCCGCCACGCATGTTTTGTTGAACGCCAACATCAACACGGAAGGCGGCAACAATTACATCGGCAGTGGCGTGTTGGATGGCAACGGCGTGCCTGCCGATTTCTTTAACGATGCGCATGTTCGCAAAGCATTCAACTATTGTTTCGATTGGGAAACGTACATCAAGGACGTGTGGCAAGGCGAAGCCGAACAAAGCAACGGTCCCGTCATCAATCCCATGCTCGGTTACAACCCAAAGGGTCCCAAGTACGAAACCAGTCTCGAAAAATGCGCGGAAGAATTCAAGGCATCCACGTTAAAAACTCAAGACGGACGCGCGTTGTGGGACGCCGGTTTCTATATGCAGCTTACGTACAACACCGGCAACAGCACGCGCCAAATCATTGCCGAAATCATCAAGCGCAATATCGAACAGGTCAACCCGAAATTCAAGATTGAAGTGTTTGCGCTGCCGTGGCCCGTGTTCCTCAAAGAACGCACCGCGCAAAAACTTCCCGTCTATACGATTGGCTGGGGCGAAGACTATCACGACCCACACAACTGGGTTGTCCCATTCCTCGCCTCGTACGGAACGTACGGTTCGGGCGTGCCAAAAGAGTTGCAGCCGAAAGTGGACGCAATGATTGACGAAGCCGTGAGCGCGACGGACCCGGCGGAACGCCAAAAATTGTACGAAGCGATTCAACAATTCGTGTACGACAACGCGATTCATCTCTATCTCGCGCAAGGTCTCACGCGCCGCTACTTTCAACCGTGGGTGGAAGGGTTCTACTACAATCCGTCGTACACTTGCGACTGCGGTTGGTTTTATCAATACGCCAAAGCAAAAGACGCGAAAAATCCCGACACGTTCACATACATCACATTCGGCGATGCCGAATCGCTCGACCCGAATTGGAGTTACGAATCGTTCGGCGGCGGCGTGCTGCAAAACGTTTACGACCCCATCGTGTGGTTGAAAAAGGACAGCGTGACGGAAGTGGTGCCGTGGCTCGCCGAAAAATGGGATGTCTCGCCCGACGGCAAAACGTACACCTTTAACATTCGCAAAGGCGTGCAGTTCCATGAAGGCGGCGAACTCAAAGCATCCGACATTGCGTATTCGCTGCAGCGCGGTTTGATTCAAGACCGCACCGATGGTCCGCAGAACCTGTTCTATCAACCGTTGTTTGGCGTGCCGTCGTTACGCGACCTCGCGGCGCAAGAAGCGGGCATGAATGAAACGCCCGAAAGCATCAACGATATTCCTGCGAGTGGCTTGAATGCCGCGTGCCAAAAAATCTTGAATACGATTAAAGCCGATGACGCCAACAACACGGTCACCATCACACTCAATCGTCCGTTCGCCCCGTGGCTGCAATTGATGGCGGGCTACTGGTCCGTCGGCATGAGCAAAGACTGGGTTATCAAACAAGGCGGTTGGGACGGAACGTGTAGTTAACAATCTTGTCGTTGCGAGCGATGAAACGAAAAACGGTTTTTGGTTTTTCGTTTCATCACAAAGCAATTTCTTGAATCAGACGTTGAGATTGCTTCGTGCGTTCACGCTGTGCGTGAACACTACGCAATGACACCTTCACCTCGTGAGCGCAATGACAAACGCAGCTCTAGTCGCTTCCGGAGGGATTGCTGACCCTGCGGTTGACGCTAGCTCCGACGTTTGTCACGGGCGAGGATTTTGGTGGAGCCCAAAATCCTCGTCCCGCTCAAAGCAAGCAAAAGCATGTCATTTCGAGCTGTCGTTGCGAGAAATCTCGTTTTGGTCAATCGAGATTTCTCGCTCCGCTCGAAATGACAGCCGCTCCACAAAAACATGACGCGCTATATCATTCGCCGCCTGTTGTTTCTGCCGGTCATTCTCTTTGGCGTCACCATTTTGATTTTCGGAATCTTGCAACTCCTCGACCCCGCCGAACGCGCTGCCCTCTACGTCAAAGACGTTCCCAAAAATCCGAACGCGGTCAAAGAAATCATTCGCAAGTACGGACTCGACAAACCCATTTGGGAACAGTACGCCGATTGGATGGGCAAAGTGGTGAAAGGCGATTTGGGTTGGTCACGCACCGCGCAGCGTCCTGTCACCGAAGCCATTCTCTATTATTTCCCCGCGACGCTCGAACTCGCACTGCTCAGCATCTTGCCAATCATTCTCGGCGGCGTCTTTCTCGGCGTCCAAGCCGCTGTCCATCGTGACAAAGCGATTGACCATTCCGCGCGCGTGTTTTCAATGGTAGGAACTTCATTTCCTTCATTCGTGTTCGCGTTGTTGATGCTCATGATTTTTTACGCGAACTTGCAATGGTTTCCACCGGGGCGTTTGTCCGACGACATTCAACGCATCGTCAACGAACCCTCGTTTCGACAATTTACAGGAATGTACACCCTGGACGGTTTGCTCAACGGACGTCTTGGTGTAACTCTTGACGCACTGCGTCATTTGCTGTTACCTGTCATCACCCTCGCCTTTATCAATTGGGCAATCTTTGTGCGCGTCACACGAACGTCAATGCTCGATGTGTTGAATCAAGAATACGTTCGCACCGCGCGCGCCAAAGGTCTGAAAGAAAAGGTTGTCATCAATACGCACGCGCTCCGCAACGCGTTGATTCCGATTGCCACACTCGGCGGGCTCGTGTTTATCGGACTGTTGAACGGCGTCATCATCACGGAGACCGTGTACAACTTTCGAGGCATGGGCTGGTTTGCCGCAAATGCCGCGCTGCGTCTCGACGTGATTTCCGTTTTGGGCATCACACTCTTTAGCGCGGGGCTGCTCGTTCTCTCCAACCTCGTGGTAGATGTGTTGTACGGCTTTCTCGACCCGCGCGTGCGCGTCTCCTAAGCCAAAAGTAAAAAGTTAAAAGTCAAAAGTGAATTCGGCATACTTTTAGCTTTTAACTTTTGACTTTGAACTTTCAACAATGGCTCAACAAACTCTCACCCTCTCACCCGCATCCCAACCGCTCGTGCGGCAAAATTCCGAACTGTCCAAGATGCTGCGCCAGATTACGCGCAATCCCCTTTCGATTGTCGGAATTTTCTTTGTGCTGATTTTTGTCGGGATTGCGGTTTTCGCGCCGGTCATCGCCCCTCCTCCTGCGGGAACGCGTGACGCGTATCTCATCCCGCGCGATGGGTTCAAAGCCGAACCGCAGCCGCCGAATGCCGAACATCTCTTTGGCACTACCGAAGGACAGTACGATATTTTTTACGGCGTGATTTGGGGCACGCGCACCGCCTTTCTGGCGGGCTTGCTCATTGTCGCGCTCGCGCTCGTGATTGGGCTGACCGTCGGTTCACTCGCCGCGTATTTTGGCGGCTGGGTGGACGACATCTTGATGCGCATCACGGAAATTTTTCTCGCGTTTCCATTCGTCATCGCCGCGCTCACGCTCGCGGCGGTGCTGCAACCGAAACTCGGACGCGGCTTGTACACGGGCATCATCGCGCTCGTCGTCTTTGGCTGGATGAGTTATGCCCGCTTGATTCGCGGCGACATTCTTTCAACGAAAGAACGCGAGTACGTTCTCGCCGCGCGTTCGCTCGGCGTACGCGATTGGCGAATTTTGTTCCGCCACATTTTGCCCAATTCCATTTTCCCGGTCATCGTCGTCGCGTCGCTCGAAATTGGCACGTATGTGTTGTCGTTCGCCGCGTTGAGTTTTCTCGGACTCGGCGCGGAACTCGGTTACGCGGACTGGGGACAAATGCTCGCGCTTTCGCGAAACTGGATTACCAATCTGAGCAAGTATTGGTACATCGTCGTCTATCCCGGCATGGCGCTGCTGTTTTTTGTGTTGGGCTGGAATCTGATTGGCGATGCGATTCGCGATATTGTGGACCCGCGCTTGCGCGGGACAAAATAAGAAATTTGAGTTCAAAATTCAAAACTGAATTTCGAATTTTGAATTTTGAATTCCGAAGCGAATGCTGCGTCAAATGATTTTGTATTTCGTTTGCGCGGCATTTTTATTTTTCGCGCAAAACGTCGCTGCCGAAACACCTCCACCGCCGCGCCCAACGCGTTTGCCGACCCCTCTTCCCGGCGGCGACATGCTTCCCGCGTGGATGAAGCCGCCCGCGCAAGGCACGACACAAGCCGACGCGGGCGCGGTGATTTATTACTATCGCTGCCTGGCTTGTCACGGAGATAAAGGACAGGGCTTGACCGCCGAGTGGCGCGCGCAGTGGGACGTCGAACATCAGAACTGCGCCAAATCTACGTGTCACGGTGCGCGCCCTCCGCCTGAAGGATTTCAATTCCCAAAAAATTTCGCGCCCGCAATCATCGGCGCGAACACGCTAACGAAATACGAAAACGCGCAAGCGCTCTTTGCTTTCATCAGTACGCGCATGCCGTTTCAATCTCCCGCGTCACTCCAGCGCGACGAGTATTGGCAATTGGTCGCATTTTTGTTACGCGAGCGCGGTGTGCATGTCGCGCGCGTGGATGAGGGAAATGCGCGAAACATGAAATTGGATTTGAAGCGTAGCGATGAGAATTTGGTTGTTGAGTGGATTGTGATGGGCGGGATTGGTGTGCTTGGGCTGGCAAGTGGAGTGCTGTTTGCGATTTTGCGGTCTCGCAAATCAACCCCACCCTAACCCTCCCCTTGTCAATGGGAGGGGACTTTTGCTCCCTCGCCTTGTGAAGGAGAGGGTCGGGGTGAGGTTCGGCACACTTGGAGTTCTTTCGCCTTCACCTCAATTGTGTCAAGCACACCCTCCAAATTTTGATACACTTCCACGTTCCAAAATCGCAAGAATTGAATCCCATATTGTTCTATCAAGGTTTGTCGAATTTTGTCGTATTCAATCGCTTCAGGAGTCCCGTGCGAGTCCCCATCCAATTCAATTGCCAACTTTAATTCCGCGCAATAGAAATCAATTGAATAGCTTTCCACACTATACTGTCGTCGAAACTTGAGTCCCAGCAATTGACGATTCCGCAAACGCGTCCATAACAGCACTTCTGCTCTGGGCATCTCACGACGCAATTTGCGGCGCAGGTCTTTTTCGGTTGAGCGGTTGTAAATTCTTGTCATGAGAGACCTCCCCTAACCCCTCCTTATCAAGGAGGGGAACATTTGTCTCCCCCTCAATGCGGACAAGACCGCGCTGGTTCGAGCTCACTCCCTCTACTTGTGAAAGAGAGGGGCATGGTGCGGTCACTCCCTCTCCTTCCAAAGGCGAGGGGCATGGTGCGGTCACTCCCTCTCCTTGTGAAAGAGAGGGGCATGGTGCGGTCACTCCCTCTCCTTGCCAAGGAGAGGGCCGGGGTGAGGTTCATTTAATTACGATTTTCGAAAAATCCACGTTCGCCTCTGGAAATTTCGGATTCAAATGTTTGAGAGTATCGCGCGCAATCCGCGCAACAACCAGGTTACGGTACCATTTGCGATTCGCGGGGATGATGTACCACGGCGCATGGTCGGTGCTGGTTTTGTTCAACACATCTTGGTACGCGTGTTGATATTCATTCCACAACGCGCGTTCTTTCAAATCATTCGGATTGAATTTCCAATGTTTGTCGGGTGTGTCAATGCGTTCTTGCAATCGTTTCGCTTGTTCCTCTTTGCTGATGTGCAGAAAAAATTTCACAATCGTCGTGCCTTCGTCGCTCAACATTTTCTCGAACGCGTTGATATGTTCGTACCGTTTTTCCCATATTTCTTTCGGCACGAGGTTATGCACGCGCACCACCAGCACATCTTCGTAATGACTGCGATTGAAAACTCCGATTTCGCCGCGACGCGGCAGCGCGGCATGAACGCGCCATAAATAATCGTGCGCGAGTTCCGTTGACGTTGGCGCTTTGAACGAAGTGACGCGGCAGCCCTGCGGATTGATATTGCCAAACACCTTGCGAATCGTGCCGTCTTTGCCGCCGGTGTCCATCGCTTGAATCACAATCAGCACGGCGCGTTTGCTCTCGGCATACAGGCGCTCTTGCAAATCGTCGAGTTCGTCCGTCAATTCGTCCAATGCCGTTTTCGCTTGATTTTTATCGCCGTCAAATTCGCTCTTATCGTCTGGCGAAAAATCTTTTAATTCAATTTTGGCATCCGCTCTCACACGATATTTTTTCATCGTCGCCTCGTAGAACAAATTTCCTCAAAAAATTTCCCTTGTGTAACCAAAATCACTGCGTCAGAGAAAGCCCACTATGCGACTTGGACGTTTGACGCTTGACGTTTCTCGCTTCTCGCTTCTCGCTTCTCGCCTCTCTCCTCCTCCGCGCCTTTTTCAATTTCTTGAGCGCAATAATTTCCAACGCGCGAAATTCTTCCACAAATTCTTGCACGACGGTATCGGGGTCAGGCACGAGACCCGCATCCGTCCCTACCCCAACAATCACTTCGCCCGCGTAACTGATGATGCTCACGCCGAGACCGAGATGCGCGGGTGTCGGCACCCAAAACATCAAACCGCGAATGCGATTGCCCATGAGATAAATCGGTTCGCGCGGACCCGGCACGTTTGTCATCACCGCCGTTGCTTTCATGCCAAAAATTCCGTTGATCAATTTTTCCATCGCGCTGGGCGTCGCGCCAATCGCGCCGAGAATTCCAAACGCCACCAACGCTTCCGGCGTGCGCTTGATATAGTCCATGCGCTCTTTCAAAACTGCCATGCGTTCAATCGGTTCGCGAATGCCGACGGGCAAATCCAAAAACACAAGTCCGAATTGATTGCCCAAATTGTCCAAATCCAAATCACCCGGCGCGCGCAAATTCACGGGAATCATCGCGCGCAGCGTCATGTCTTGCGTATCTTGCCCGCGCGCATCCAAGTACCTTCGCAGCGCGCCTGTAACGGATGAAACCAAAATGTCGTTAATCGTCGCGTTCAACGCTTTGGAAACAAATTTCACATCGGTGAGCGACAATGGTTTTGACCACGCCGCGCGTTTCATCACACCCACTTTGCCTTTGAATAACGACGGCTCGTCGGGACCCGTCAATACAAGTTTTCCCAACGCGACAGTTCCGCTCGCCCCGCGCAGCGCGGTCTCGCGCAATTTTTCAGGGTCACGCGCAATCGCGCGAATTTGATTTGCGATTTTCGTGCCGCGCCGCGCGAATTTGAATGCCTGTCCAAGCAAACCGCGCGATGAGCGCGCGCGTTTTTCATCTCCATTCGTTTCGGCAACACCATGCGCGTTGTCTGCAAGCGAAAGCAACACTTGCACGAGCGCGAGTCCGTCCGCCATCGCGTGATGCAAACGACAAATGAGCGCGCAGCCGCCTTCATAGTGTTCCACGAGATGAAATTGCCACAGAGGTTTTGAAAAATCGAGCGGCGTGGACATCAGGTCGCCGACGAGTTGATGCAGTGCGTTTTGGTCGTGCGGCGCGGGCAGCGCAATCAAATGCAAATGCGCGTCGAGGTCAAACTGCTTGTCAATTTCCCAGTGTGGAAGTCCGACGCCCAGCAGTGGCTCGCGCACGCGTTGACGAAAACGCGGAACGCGCAGCAGCCGTTCCGTGATGAGCTTTTTTAAGGTTGCAAAATCGAGCGGCTCGTCAAACATAATCACGCCGACAATCACCGCCATACTCGTCGGGTCGTCCATGTGCAGCCATGCCGCATCTACAAACGAAAAATTTTCACGCTGACGCATCCTCATACCTTTCTGCGTTATCCGCCCGTCAACACAATTGCAAGCGGAAACGTCACAACCATTGCCAACATCGTCAGCACCAACGTTGACGCGGCTTCACTTTCATACGTGCGATAGCGCGGTGCGAGCAAGGGCGCGAGCACGGCGGTGGGAATCGCGCAAATCAAAATCGCTTCACGCGCGAACGGTTCCTGTACTCCAAACAACGCGATCAGCAATACCATGAACGCGGGCTGCGCGACCATTTTGCCCACCACATTGGCAATGACCTCGAAATTCAATTTGATTTCGTACGCCGAAATAATCAGACCCGCGACGAAAAGCGATGCGCCGGACGTTGCCGAGCCAATCAACGTGAGCATTGCGTCAATTTCGTCCGGCACGCGCACATCGAAAAGGACCAGCACGGTGGCAAGCAGCGGAGCCCACACCATCGGTTTTTTGAAACTCGACTCTAGCGCACCGACAACCAACGCGCTCACACGCGGCGCATGATTGCCCGAACGCTGCCCATGAACTTCGAGCAGCACCACCGTCAACGGCGCAACGGTCACGAGCGCAAGCACAGAAGCAGTCGTGATCGAAAGCACGCCTTGTTCCCCAAACAAGCCGCGAAAAATCGGAATCCCCATAAACGCGACCGAAGGCAAACTCACGAGGTTCGCCTGCAACGCGGCTTCGCCCAGCGAGTGATGCAAGAGAAAAAAACTGATACAAAATACGATGAGAAAAAAACCCAAGAAGGCCACGAGCAGCGAAATCAAAAACGGGACTTCGGCGAGCATCTCACTGCGCGTCGTCTTGGTAATGCTCACAAACATAATTGCCGGAAGCGCATAGTCCAAAACCAATTCATTGATACCTTGCACCTGGTCAGCATCAAATTTTTTTGCGCGTCCCGCCCAATACCCGAGCGCAACGACAAAGAGGACAGGGAGCAAAACGGTGAGAGAAGTCAGGAGCATGGGGGATTCCTTCAAGCCATTTCAAAATGTGAAATGCCTGGCTGCGAAATTTTTTTGATTCTACAAAAAAAGCCGCGCGCGTGCAATGACTCGAGTGGCGTCCGCTCGAGAGAGGACGACTCGTCCGAGACAAACGACAAAGGGCGAATTCTATTTCGCCCTCTTTAATTCCTTGTAACGGAAACAAGAAACGAGATGGTCTTGAACAACGCCCGTCGCCTGTAAGTGCGCGTAGACAATTGTCGGTCCCACAAAACGAAAACCGCGCTTGACCAAATCTTTGCTGATGCTCTCGCTCAACGGCGTTTTCGCGGGAATTTCTTTTAACGTTTGCCATTCGTTGCGAATCGGTTTGCCGTGTACGAACCCCCAAATGTATTTGTCGAAACTGCCGAACTCGGCTTGCACCTTAAGGAACGCACGCGCATTGTCAATCGTTGCGAGAATTTTTTGGCGATTGCGAATGATGCCCGCGTTTCGCATGAGCGCTTCGATTTTGCGTTCTTTGTAGCGCGCGACTTTGTTGGGGTCAAAATTGTCGAACGCCTCGCGAAAATTTTCGCGCTTGCGGAGAATCGTGAGCCAACTCAAGCCCGCTTGCATTCCCTCCAATACCAGAAATTCAAATAATTTTTGGTCGTCGTGCAGCGGCACGCCCCATTCCGCATCGTGATACTGAATGTAGAGCGGGTCGCTGATACTCCATTCACAGCGATTCATTCAAACCCCTTTCCGGCGAGATACAAGCCCAATTCGGTTGCGGCTCGATGTGTACAGATTATAAAAAGTCGCAGCAAGACGCGCAACTTTATAGCCCACTCGCGCGCGATTCCTACGCGGTGTAAGTTTTAATTTGACAAACATGATACGTCTGATATATATCTGAATATCTCGGTCAACCGATTCAACACAAAGGAGAGCCTCCTATGAACGCCAAAATACGTTACCTCTTGTTCGTCGCCCTCGTGACTGCCCTGTTCTTGGTCGCGGCTGTTCCCCGGTCCACCAACGCCAGTCATTCGTGGGGCAATTACCACTGGGCACGTACCGCGAATCCCTTTACCCTCAGCGTGATTGACAGCATGACGACGGACTGGGATGATAACCTGAATGCTGCCATCGCCGACTGGAATGCCTCGTCCGTGATGAATGTGACAAAGGAAGCAGGGCAAAGCGATGCTACGACACGTAACCGCTGCCGTCCTGTCAGAGGCAAGGTGCGCTCGTGCAATTACACCTATGGCACGAACGGCTGGCTTGGACTGGCGCAAATCTGGGCGAAGGGCGGTCACATCACGCAAGGTACGGCAAAGATGAATGATTCGTACCTCTCCTCCGGTTACACCGAGACGAATCGTCAGCATGTCATCTGCCAGGAGCTTGGGCACGATTGGGGACTGGACCATCAGGACGAGTCGGGCGCGGACTTGAATACCTGCATGGATTATGATGACAATCTCAGCAACCCCAGCCCGGACCAGCATGACTATCAGCAATTGGAAACGATGTACGCGCATCTTGACACATTGACTACTATAGCCGCAGCACCCAAAGGTTTCGAGAGCGCAAATATGGAGGCGCGGCGGAACTGGGGAAAACTCGTTCGCACTGCCAAGAACGGACGGACATCCCTCTTTGTGCGCGATTTTGGCGGTGGCTACAAAGTCTTCACCTTTGTCACTTGGGCAAAATAAGCCCCGCGCTCAATTGTCAACAAGCTGCTCTCTCGCCGCCTTTACCGCATAGAGTAACAAACCAAAAAGAATGCCCACCGTTTCATGAACGGTGGGCATTCTTTTTTTTGTGATTGATTCGCATCATCCTAAAACGATTTCCATCGTCTTGCAAACAAAACTGCGCCCAGCGCGATGAGAACCAGTGCGGAAACCCACAACAGCGAATTCGTCTCAAACCCCGCGCCGGTTTGCGGCAGCGTCGCGTTTGCATCAGGAGTTGCCGTGGCGTTCGCTTCCGGTGTAGTTGTTGTCGCTTGTGGCGTGGTTGTGGTTACCACTGTCGCGCTTGGGGTGGCTTGGGTCACATTTGCAGTGAGGTTGTACCACTGCGCCAGCCATGTTTTCATTTGCTCAATCTCTTGCTGTTGGGATGAAATAATGGTCTGACAAAGGTTTCCGAGTTCCTGATGCGCGGCGCGCTCCACACACGGCGTCGCCTCTTGGATGGCGGTGTTGTGATGTTCAATCATCATTTGCATAAACATTGTGTCGAATTCATCGCCGCCTGCCGCGTTCAGACGGCTCAGCATTTGTTCGTCTTGCGCCATCATCATTGGCTCTTTGGTGATTTGATACCAGCGTTGCAGCCAACTCTGCATGAGTTGAATTTCTTTGGTCTGACTGTCACTGATGTTCTGACACATGCTGCGCAGCTCTTCATGTTTCGCTTTCTGCAAACAAACCTTGGACATCTCTTCTGCCATAGTGTGGTGGTCAATCATGGTTTGCATAAAGTCACTTTCAAATTTGGCAGTCGCGGCGTCTTGCGCGGGCGCATCGGCAAAGACCGGCATGACGCCGGCGAACACCGCGTAGAGTGCTGTGAACGCGAGCAGCAAACTCAATGGAACGAATCGGTTTCGTGAGAATAGAGTGTGCATTTGTCCGAGTTAATCTCCTTTTGATTTTTCAAAACCCGCAAACGGGATGTCTGAATGGAACCATCAATACCGCGCAACATCAAGTCCGCGCTCGTGACGCAGATTTGCGCGCAATCGCGCAGCAGGCGCAGGTAAATTGCTCCGGCGTGTTCTCCGCCCATCTGCACGGAATACGCTGTCGTTTCTTCACAAATGCGATGACATTCGAGACAGTTCTCGAGAGATTGTTCCATCTCGGCGTTCATCGCGCGGGCCCTGACGGTGAGCCAAACTTTGACCTCCTACAGAATTTCTCGCGCGCCCCTCCGATGCGCGCCTGGTACACGGTACAACGAGGGAAGGGCGCGCGTATGATGCCGAAATCCTATGCGTTGTAAGAAATAGCGTCGTCGGAAATAAAAAAAGCGAGTTGGAAAATTTTCCAACTCGCTTTGTGTTTCCAGTGCAGCATTAAACAAGCTCTTGTGACTCGCGCACAATGAAATCGTTCAGAAAGCGTCTTTCAACGCATCGGTACGCAAAACAAGGTGGTTAATGATGCACTCGCCAATCGGGTTCAGGACACGCGGCGCCGCGCAGCGAGGAGGATGCCACCGACGAGCAAAACCAAACCCACCAACACCGCGGCGTCAACGGGCGAGAGAGTCCCGCCGGTTTGCGGCAGTGGGACTGCGGGCGGAACACTGGTAATCGAAGCGCTGCCCGAACCTTGGTCGCCGCGCGCATCCAATTCCACACTGGACAGCGGCGGGACTTGGAGTCCTGTATCCAATTCGAACGCGCCTTGTGCGTCCGCGGTGGCGGTAAAAGTGTGACTGCCGCTGTCCAATTTCACTGCAATCGTCACCTTCTCATTCGCTTTGAATCCTTCGCCCAGAATCTTTAGTTTCCCATCGCCGAACGAAGGGGTGATGGAGGCGCCGTCTTGGGCGTGAGTGATTCCGCCAAGCAGCAAAAAAATCGCGGCGCTCACCAACGCGACTGCGGTCAACAGTACGAACACGCGTTGTGTCTTGAGAGTAAACGTCCTCATCTTGATTTCCTCCGGAATGCAGATTACATGTTGGCTCAGACGACCAAGCAACGAAATTCGTTGCCCCGCTTGCATCGTGACTTGGGTTGACGATGCTCAGATTTGACCGGTGTTGTTGCTGCGTCCTCCTGTATGCAAGATGCAATGGCAAGACGCTGTGCGATGCAAGATTGTTCCCGCGACATCACGCTTCTTTGACATCGTCATTTCAATTCCTATAATGTGTAAGAGTTACAAGGACCGCAGGATGCCGCGCAGATTCACAATCCCCGCTCAAGTTGGACTATGAACACAGGCGACCGCGTACAGCACTTGCACAACCGTTGTCGAAATTCCATTGCCGCATCGCTTGGGCACGCGTATTCGTTCGGGTTTCGACGGTGATTTTGCTCGGGCTGTCGGTTCGGCGTCCCTTTCAATCCGAAAATCACAGAGCACTTTGCGCGCGGCGATTTGCATTTTCGACGTGATACGCCGATTGGCGCGGTCTGAAGCCGCGAAACAGCGGTGGTGCGTTGCAACTCTTTTGGTTACGATGGTTGGCGACAGTTTGAGTATTTTTTTGCACGCAGCCAAAAGCCGCCTCACGCCGGAGGGCGATGCGGCATTGTTTTGTTTGACACGTTTGCGACAAATGTCTTGTTCTTTGCAAGAACATTCAACGTCGTCACACGGGAGACTAAGATGAAGGAAACAACTCTGGACATTACCAATTGGAAATCGGTCCTCGACGCGCAGTGCATCGAACATTGCTTGAGCCAAATGCACGGCATCCATCATGCCGGCGCAAATTTTATGAGCGGCCAAGTCACCGTACACTATGACCAGAATCTCGTGTCCGTCGCTGCGATGAAAAAGATGTTGGACGAAGGCGGATTCGTCGTTTCGCACAGCGAAACAAGCATGCAGTCCATGCCAAGAAATTTGGCGCAGCCGGTAGCCCCGCGCGTGCCAATGGCGATGGCGCACGAGGCGCACGCGGGACACGCGATGCCAACCCCTGCCCCGAAAAAGGACGAACACGCTGGACATGCGATGTCAGGTGAAAGGGCAGGTATGAGTCCGATGGCAGAGAGCGCTATGGGACACGAGATGGGACACGGCGCGGGCATGACAATGGACGAGATGGTGCGCGATATGCGGAATCGTTTTCTGGTCGCGCTTTTTTTCGCTGTGCCTGTCTTTCTGTACTCGCCGCTGTTCACTGACTTTTTCAACATCAATTTACCCGTTCCGTTCGGTTTGGATATTAACGTGTTTGCGTTTTTGCTCGCGACGCCGCCAATTTTGTACAGCGGTTGGGTTTTTTATAACGGCGCATGGCGCGCGTTGAAAAATCGCACGCTCAATATGGCAGTGTTGGTCGCGCTTTCCGTCATGGCAGGGTACGTGTTCAGCATCGGCGCAACGTTTCTATTTGAGAACGAGGTGTTTTATGAAGCGTCGGTCTTGTTGCTCGTATTTGTTTTGTTGGGACACTGGCTTGAAATGCGCGCCCGCGCGGGAGCATCGCAAGCGATTCAAGCGCTGCTCAATCTCGCGCCGCCGAAAGCGAACGTGATGCGTGACGGCAAAGAAATCGAGGTGCCGACATCGGACGTGCGGGTGGACGATGTCGTAATCATTCGCCCCGGCAACAAAATTCCTGTAGATGGCATTGTCATCGAAGGCAGTTCTGACGTGGACGAGTCCATGATAACGGGCGAATCGCTGCCTGTTTCCAAAAAAGTGGGCAACACGGTCACGGGCGCAACGATTAACAAAACAGGCACGTTCAAATTCAAGGCGACGAAAGTGGGTGCGGACACCGCGCTCGCGCAAATCGTGAAATTGGTGCAAGCCGCGCAAAATTCCAAAGCGCCCGCGCAGCGTCTTGCCGACCGCGCCGCGCAATGGCTCGTCGCCGCCGCCATCGTCATTGGCACGTTGACGCTGCTCGGCTGGTTGACACTTGGGCGCGCGTACGTTCCTTCCGATGTTTCTACTTTCGTTTGGGCATTGACGATGGCGATTACTGTCGTCGTCATTGCGTGTCCCGACGCGCTGGGACTCGCCACGCCGACGGCGGTGATGATGGGCACAGGGTTGGGCGCGCAGAATGGCATCTTGTTCAAGAACGCGACGGCTTTGGAACAAGCATCCAAAATCGACGCGATTATTTTTGACAAAACAGGCACGCTGACGCAGGGACGACCGGAAGTGACCGAGATTCAGATAGCAGATGACAGACCACAGATAACAGAGTTGCTCGCTCTCGTCGCCTCCGTCGAACAAGCTTCCGAGCATCCGCTCGCGCAGGCAATTGTGAATAAAGCAAAAGCCGACAAGCTGTCGCTCCGCGCGCCGGAAGAATTTCAAGCCATTCCCGGTCACGGCGTGCGCGCAGACGTGAATGGCAAATCGCTGTGGGTGGGGAATCGCAAATTGATGCGCGACAACAACATCGGTCTCGATGGCTTGGAACAATCTGCCGATTCACTTGAAGGTGCAGGACGCACGGTGGTCTATGCGGCGGTGGATGGAAAACTTGCGGGCTTGATTGCGATTGCGGACGCGCCGCGCGCTTCGTCAAAAGAGACCGTCGCCAAGTTGCGCGAACGCGGCATCCAAGTGGCGATGTTGACGGGCGACAATCGCGCGACGGCGGAACGCATCGCGCACGAATTGGGCATTGATACGGTGTTCGCTCAAGTGCTGCCCGGACAAAAAGCGGACAAGGTAAAAGAATTGCAAACGCAAGGGAAAAAGGTTGCGATGGTCGGCGACGGCATCAACGATGCGCCCGCGCTCGCGCAAGCCGACGTAGGCATCGCGATTGGCGCGGGGACGGATGTGGCGATGGAAACGGCGGATGTGGTGTTGATGAAGAGTGACCCGTTCGACGTGGTGAAAGCGATTGAACTTTCGAAAGCGACGGTCGCCAAAATGCGACAGAACTTGTGGTGGGCGGCGGGCTACAACACAATTGCGTTCCCCATCGCGGCAGGCGTTTTTTATCCCGCATTCGGGCTGGTGCTGCGTCCCGAAATTGCGGCGATTGCAATGAGTGGGAGTTCGCTTATCGTCGCGGTGAACGCGCTGTTGTTGAAATATACAAAACTCGGTCGCGCATAAAAAACGAATCGCATCTTCATCAAATCTTCACAAGTTTGATTTATCATCTTGCGGGAAAACGGGAGTAAAAAGGAGGGAACGACCATGATGGGTTTTGGAATGGGCATGTGGGGATTGGGCGCGCTTGTGATGATTCTGTTTTGGCTTTTGGTCATCGGCGGTACAGCATGGTTGGTGATGACCTTGGCGCGCGGAACCCCAAGCGGCATCCCCGCGAATGCGTTTCATGCGTTGAGGTTGGCGTCCACAACTCGAGCGGATTCGACACCGCTTGACATCCTGAAAATACGGTACGCACAGGGCGAAATCACAAAAGAACAATTTGAGGCAATGCGTCGAGACTTGGGCGATTAGAGCGAATTCCTAGTTGCGGTGTGGTGTTGGATTCGACGCTTTAGCGGGAGCGACTCGCAATTGCCATCAACCGCTTGAAGGCTAAATTCCATCTCCCACAAACCAAAGTGGAATTTGCTCTAGCAGTCTGTCGGAGAGGAATTGCTGCGAGCGTTCGCTCCGACAAAAAGGTATCGTTTTCCGTTAACAATTCATT
>CALMZO010000442.1 GCA_937870825.1 uncultured Chloroflexota bacterium
CAAAATGTTCAGAACGCGCTCGGCAAAGCGGACATGGGCATCGCCGCGCAATACGCGCAGTTGGTGGAGGATGAAAATTTACGCGCGGAAGTTTTCGGAGACATCCGCGACGAGTTTGAACGCACGCGCGCGTGGATTTTGAGATTGACGGGACAATCGGACATTCTCGACAACGAACCCGTTTTGCAGCGCGCGATTCATTTACGCAATCCGTACGTGGACCCGTTAAATTTTATTCAAATTGAATTGATGCAAAGATTGCGCGCGCTAGACGAAAACGATTCCGCCGCGCGCGAAGAATTGATGGACGCGATGGTGGTGACGATAAACGGAATCGCGGCGGGGTTGAGGAATACGGGGTGACCGATTCAAGAATTACATTGCATGCGAGCGAACCTTATGACTTTGATCGTTTTCTAATTGAGTAATAGTGTCAGAAATTTTTGCTCGCGTTGAAGCAACAAGGTTATTACTCTTCAGAATGTTACGTAAACCAATCGCAGTTCCTACTCGAACATCCTTATTAAATGCAGTTGCCAATTTCAACATCCTTTTGATGACTTCAGACTCAAAATCTTGTAGCAAGCCCTTCTCAATAAGATGACCAGCTGCCACGCAAGCCCATGCAACCGTTTCTGCATTGTTGTCGTGCAATAGAACAAACAAGGAAAGTACCAAAGAAGTTGGAATGGCAGCAACAGATTCTAGTTTTGATAACGCCATTGCTACACCTTGGCGAATAATAGCGTTTGGATCTCTGGCAGCATCAACAAATCGCAGGACAACTTTTTGCTTATGGTCATCATTAACGTAAGCATAAATCTTTCCCAATGATTCGAGACATGCCATCTGTGTCATCTCAATGTTACCAGTGTTGATCCTAAAATTAGAGAATGGATTCTGATGACTCTCTAACTCCTGTTCTATCATTGAGGAGCGCGGAAGAGCTCCCTCAGCACCCAAAAGCAAATAATCAACCACCTCATTTGCCCTTGGAGCCAAGATATCGATAGGTAAATCACCTAGCGCGACGATTGCACCTGCGCGAGTTGATAAATGATTGTTCTCATTGATGATTGCTTCAAGAAGCCCATTAATGACTCGATCATTGAGCGCAGGTGGCAATATTTTATAGAAATTGCTTAGACTTCGCGGATTGACTGCTCCAAAACTCATTGTAATAGTACGTTGACCATTACTAACCTCAATCTTTGGTTTTGGATTGATTGCGTTCAGGATACCCTCTATCGCCTCATGTAAGTCTTCTTCAGGGATTACATCACCTAGCGAGGCCAAGTTAGATAGATCATAGAATTGCTTTGTATGTTCTCTCAGAAATTGAATCGCTTGCTGTCTGGTTTGGGCAAGGGCCGTGTGTGCCAAATATACCACTGTAGTACGCAAATCATCATCCAATGGCTCAGTCGCCTCCAAACTAAACAAAGTATCCCCAATCTGTTCATAGACAATCGGTTCAAGATTCTTGCCTGCTGCAAGAATTGATTGTGTGGTTTTTAATAGCTCTTCAGTCACAGTCCAAAATTGCCTGCGCTTTAGTTGCTCCAGAACTATCTCAATCACATTTGTCGATTGCTTGACTGTAAACTGCGGTGCTAAATTTCCAAGCGCCTTTGCAGCTTGGCGTCGCACTTGAATTTGTCTATCATTTATTTCAGGGCGCTTAAGAAGCTCAAGCAAATGAATGACGACTGAATCCAAGAGAGGCGTTGGAATAACATCAGCCAGAATCCCTAATGCGATGGTGGCAAATTCTTGCTCTCTTGCTGCTGGCCATAGACGTGCTAGGTCATTTATGAGTTCTGTCAGAAGCTCAGGTTTTGCCCCGCTCGACAGTATTTTCGCATAGGACTTTACCCCCTCTTCATCACTTGCTCGAATTGTTGCAATCAATGCAGCAAATGGATTCTTGTCTATTTCATGTATCCGTGCAACGACTTTGTACGCATCTTGGATCCCATGCCACGATCCATCGCGCCAATAGTAGCCCAACGCAAGACGAATGTGCATGAGTCCATCCAATGGTTTTTCGCGTCCGAAAGCGTTGTTTGCATCCGATTCATGGGCATATCCTTGATTTTGCATTACAGTGCTGTTGAAGAGGTCAATTCGTCTTGCTTGGTCTCTTTCAAAACCTTGATAAAACAATGCTCCATTTTGTAATAAGACAAATTGCATATTTTGATATGCTATTGCCAATGTATAAGCATCTGCGTTCCCATTGAGTAATTCAATTGTTTCAGCAAACTGGTTATATGCGTCTTGGAGAGAGCCACGTCGAGCCAGCGTTACCGCATATTGTTGCTTCAGTAAGGCTAGCTGACTCGAGTATGTTGTTCCTTGCAAGAGTTCTCGCCCTTTGTCAAAAGTACGATCAGCGGCATTCCAATCTCCTAAAATCGCGCATACCTTCATCTGATGGATGAGGACCTCCACCTTTTCGGGAATTGCAGAATCTGGAAAAGCTGAAAATGCCATCGCAAGAGAGGTGCGCGCTCCTTCCCACTCCTCTCGCACCATAGAGATCATAAAGTTTTCAATGATCCACTCGGACAAGATCAAAATTCTTTTCCGCTCATCAGCGATCTCTGAAAGGAGTTTTTCAACTTGGGCAAGTGACTCTAGTGCATCCTTATCCCGAATCATCGCAAACTCATAAGCTGATCTCACCAAGAAAAACTCGGCACTGAGAGTTGGATCATTAACCTGCCTTACAAGTTTCTCCGCTTCTTCTATCTGTTGTTGTGCAAGCTGCGGCGTTTGTGCTCGCCCTAATTGAGTTTGGGCAGCTTTTATATATCGTTGAGCTGCCGCCAAAACATCTCCTGTCTGGAGAAACTCTTTAGCCGCTTTGGTAGAGAAATCCACTGACTCAAAGGTTCGTTGGGATCGTTCAAGCAAATCTGCAATACCACTGTAAGCTAGTGCTGCCTCGTTATTTCGTCCCTCCGTGCTCATGCGTTCAGCGTATTCGATATCTGACGATATTAAAATTTCGCGTGCGATTTGTGCGCGTATCAGGTCTTGTTGCAAGCGATCCTTGATTCTACGCGCTTGCTCAGTCTCTATGGCATGCTTGAGTTGTTGCCATTCTTTGGGAGGAATTTGCGTTGTCTCAATTTCGCTAACCTTCGGGTCAATATAATTTAGATTGATGCGCGCAGAGTAGAGGATATGATCGTAGCTTCTAATCAATCGCTGGAGCTCTTCGCTGAGAGGAGTAACAAGAATGGGTTCATAGCTGGTTCCCATTCCCAAAGGAAAAGCAAAGTGGAGTTGCACTCGCCAATCTTGGATCAAGACCCCTCGAACATACGCTTGTTTCCACCAGTCATTACGGAGACTCTGAGGAGCGTTTTCGAGACTTGGGGGTGGATCTGGATCGATTGATTCATCAATATTCAGAAAGCTTGCCAAATGCAAAAGTACTCCAAGCAAACGAATTCTAATCTGCTTATTCCGAACTTGAGTATCGTTATATTTGTTAGCTGCGATATCAAAACCACAGCGCGCGGACGCAACCGTTGAAATCTCACCTGCCACCTCCAGAATAGCAGTTTTTGCTTGGTGGGATATTTCGGATGCCAGACTGCCTACCACGTCTGAAACATCGTTCACTGTAATTTGGGTTCGCTCTTTCCCTTGCTCATGGAAAAGGTGCTGTACACATGCGCTTGTCAGCAGTATGAATTTTTCTGTCTCATTTAGGAGGCTTATATCAGGCGCAATCAACGAGTGAAGTTTCGAAATGATGAAATCGATTCTAGCTCCAAAAGGTGGAATTGATACGCGGCGGGCTTTTTGCAGTACATATTCCAGAATCGACCTATATGGTTCACTGATGACGCTATGCAGCAAATCTGGCACTTGGTGATTTGCAAGAAGCACGCGCACTTCCTCGGCAGTGTAACCGATAATTTGGTCACGCCCGATGATGTCGCGCGCGGTGACTTTCGCGTCGTCTGCAATGTTGATGCCGCCTTCTCGTGGAGAGGATTCGGAAGAAGGAAATGATTCCATAGAATGTGAAAACTACACTTAGAGCAGATTCCGATTTGTTTAGTGGGAGAGAAAACTAAATCTCACGCAAAGGCGCAAAGATGCAAAGGGGAAAACCCCAAACCAAATAGGAAATTGCTCTAGAATAGATGAACTTGAAAACGGAGAGTGATACATTTCATCCTGCTTGTTTTTTGCTGCTTTTAGATGGCCCTAATATGATTTCATCTTTAAGCAATTCATCTGTCGTCACATCAAAGAATCTTGCAACTTTGAGAACGAGTTCCACAGTTGGCTCTTTGCGCCCCAATTCGACTTCGTTAATATAGCTGTGGGTTTGATAACCGAATTCTTCGGCGAGTGCCCACAATGACAGTCCCTTTTCTTTACGCAATGCCCGTAACTTGCTTCCGAAATTTCTCACGCGCATATTTTACAACCAATTGACATTGAAAATGAGGTATGATATAAATGTCTCTATTGGAGATATTTGAAAATTGGAGACGAAATGACAAAGAATACTCATTGCGAAATTTGTGGCACGAAACTAACTGGGCGGCAAATACGGTTCTGTTCGGAGAAATGCAAGAATCGCTCCAATCAATCGTATCAAGCACAGCAGGAAAGAGGAGTACAGCGCAAGCTCGAGATTATCCAAACCATGGGCGGCAAATGCTCGCATTGTGGGTATGCTGATAATTTAGCTGCTTTTCATTTTCATCATATTGACCCTTCCAAGAAGGGTTTTCGGCTTGACCTGCGAGCAATCTCAAACCGAACTATTAAGGCAGTGTTGCTTGAGGTGGATAAGTGTATTCTCTTATGTGCCAACTGTCATGCGGAAACGCACAACCCTCGCCTTCGCATGGATGCTCTACTGGAAAAGTTTATCAAGCGATAACCCTGCTAAAAAAGAACAGAGAACGTATCTAACACGTTCTCCGTTTTGTGGGCCCGGCTGGGCTCGAACCAGCAACCAACACTTTATGAGAGTGCTGCTCTGACCACTTGAGCTACAGGCCCCCGAAAAAAAAGTGCCGAGTGATGAGCAGTGAGGACTGAGTCTTTACTCATGCCTCAGCACTCATCACTCGGCACTGAACCAGAGCGGGAGACGGGAATCGGACCCGCTTCGCTAGCTTGGAAGGCTAGAGCATTACCATTATGCTACTCCCGC
>CALMZO010000443.1 GCA_937870825.1 uncultured Chloroflexota bacterium
GCGCCGCCCCAGCCGATGAGGGGAATGACGCCCATCAATAAAAAGATGCCGACAAGGAGGATGCCGACGACGAGATTAAAGTACGGCGGTCCAACTGTAAGCGTTTGCCCCGTGATGAGTTCGCTGATGAGGGGCCATATCACGCCAATCAAAATTGCCATCGCCGCGGCGAGAAAAAGAACGTTGTTGAGCAAAAACAAAACTTCGCGGGAAAGCGGCGAATCAAATTCGCTGTTGGTGCGAAGCATCGGCAGCCGATAAAAGAGGAGCGCCATCGAAACGAGCGCGACCAGCGCGATGAATCCGAGAAACCACGCGCCCACCTCCGATGTTGCAAACGCGTGCACCGATTGAATGATGCCCGAGCGTGTGAGAAATGTGCCAAACACGGTGAGGATGAACGCGAGAATGACGAGCCCGAGATTCCAAACCTTGAGTGTCCCTTTGCGCTCCTGCACCATCACCGAATGCAAAAATGCGGTTCCCACAAGCCACGGCATCAGCGCGGAATTTTCCACCGGGTCCCAACCCCAATAGCCGCCCCAGCCGAGCACGTCATACGCCCACCGTCCGCCGACGAGCAAACCCAAACCCAAAAACATCCACGCAATCAACGTCCACCGCCGCGTCGCGCGAATCCACGAATCGCTAATGCGTCCACTCAAAAGCGCCGCCATGGCGAACACGTACGGAATGGTGAAACCGATATAGCCCAGATACAAAAGCGGCGGATGCGCGGACATCAACGGATGCGTCAGCAAAGGATTCAACCCCGCGCCGTCGAGCGGAATCACTTCCATCGTCCGGAACGGACTCGTCACAAAATTCAGCATGAACGCAAAAAAGATTTGCAGGGTCATCAATACGCCAACCGCATACGGCATCAACTCGCGATTACTTGTCCAGTTGCGTAAAATCGCCGTGAGTCCGTACAGCGCAAGAATCCACGTCCAAAACAAGAGTGAGCCCGCCTGACCTGACCACACGGCAGTCAAGGTCAGCAAAAGCGACAAATCGCGCGAAGAGGAATTGGCGACCAACGCGAGTGAAAAATCGCGCGTGACGTACGCATAAATGATTGTGACAAACGCAATCGTCGTCAGCGCGGCATAGATAAGGACGCCATTGCGCGCGCTCTCTACCAATTCAGGAATGTTGCGTCGTCCCCCAATGAATCCCGCGACGGCGGAATAAATGGCTACAACGAAAGCCACCGTCAGGGAAATGGAACCGAGTGTGTTCATAAGAGTCCTTTCGCGGATCGCGTATCGCAGATGGCAAATCGAAAATATCTCTCGTTCATTCGCTCAACAATTTTTCAAGGTGTTCGTCAAAAATCGCTTACTTGCCCCACGTCACACCCCCGTCATCACTTCGAAACACTTGGCCCTTTTCGTTCACAATCGCAATGCGTTGAAAATTTGAAGGACTGAGCGCGAGTGCGAGGGTTACACCCGATTCGACATTCAAACGCGTCCACGTCGCACCATCGTCGCTGCTTTTGAATACCCCTTGTTCGGTTGCCGCGAACAATTCATTCCGGTCATTCAGCGCCAGCGCAAGCGCCGATTGAAAAGCGGGCGTTGAAACACGCGTCCATGTTATGCCACCATCGCCGCTCTTGAACAAACCTTGTCCGCTGCCCAAGAACATGCTCTGCGGCATGGCGCTGCCCAGGGCGATGCTCGATGTGTTGGGCGGCACAGTGCGATTCAAACTCGTCCAAGTTGTTCCACCATCTGCGCTTGTGAACAGACCAAAGCCCGCGGCGAACGCGTAAAATTCGCGCGCATTCATTGGATTCACCGCGAACGCGTGAATGTCCGTACCGGGCAAGTTCGTCGTGAGGGTGCGCCAGGTTTTTCCGCCGTCACTGCTTGCACTCAACACATTGTGACCCGCGATGAAAACAAGATTCGCGTCACTGCGCGGAATGGCGATAGACATCGCGTCTTGCTGAAGCGAAGCCAGCGGACTCCAACTCTTGCCGCCATCGCCGCTCTGCATCATGCCACCGTGATGGCCAAAGAAAAGCGCGTCGGGATTTTGGGGATGAAATACCAGCGCGTGAACATCGCGCGTGTTCAATGTGGCAAGCGCGCCAGAATTTGATGCGGGCGCATTGGAACCGAACCACCAAACCAACGCCGCGAGTGTGCCAATCAATGTGAGGGCGAGCAGAATCCAAACGTTTCGTTTTGACTCGGACGGCAGGCACACGCGTTTTTTATTGCGCGTCATTGGTTTCATCGTGTAGTGGCTCCAACTGGCGGAGAGGAATCCTTCAGATGCTCTTCAAGCAACTCGATTTGCGCGGCGCGTTCTTTAGCCGTTTCGCCAGCCCACGAGCCAAACTGCCCGCAGGGCGGACTTTCGACCGTGAGAAACAACAGCGGGAGTTTGGTGAACGGCAAGAGCGCGGCAAGTGCAAGGAGCACAAATAACACGTCATTACGCCAAGACAATTCAAACCACGACACGCGCAGCGCCGCGCCCAAAGCGATAACGCCAAGTATCGCCACACTCGGCGCAAGATTGACGGCGGCGCGTTGCGATTGAGCGCGAAATGTGCAAGAGTTCATTGTTCTGTAATTTCTTACGATTAATAAGAATTGCAATTAAAAAAATTACGTGTGCGAGACAAAACTCGAGTGAATGTCGAGAGTCACCATGGGATGACAATCGGCGTGCAATGCTTCGCCCAGCGTCATCGGGACCATGGGATGCAGTATCGCAAGGACGAGGAAAATCACCGCGACAACGCTGACAAGCACGCGCGCCCAAGAGATGCGCCAATGGAATTTCCGCTGCGGCTGCGCCAAGTGCTTGACGCGTTCGCCGAACGCCGAATACGCACCGATGCCAAGGGCGTCCCACGTTGGCGAACGGAATACTTTGAGCAGCGCGCTTGCCAAAGTCTCGCGCGTGGCGCCATGTGCGAGCGCATGTTGGTCGGCGGCGATTTCCTGCAAAAGAAGATAATTTTCGACCAAATCTTTCAAGACCGGAAAAAAGATGACCGCATCGCGCAGCGCGCGCGCGACAAGAATCTTAACCGGGTCATGCTGCGCCAGATGGTACTGTTCATGGGCAAGTACGCCGTATAGTTCTTGCTCGTCCAATTGCTCAACCAACCCCGTCGTCACGAGTACGCGCGGGCTTAACCAGCCATACGACAGCGCAAAGGGCTGCGGCGCGGCGACGAGACACACACGCCGCGTCAGATTGAGTTGATTGACGGTTTGCAAAAGATTTCCCGAAAGGGCGCGCCGCGCGCACAACAGTTTTTGCACGTACCGTTCCGTCAAGCGCGCATGCCACCACAGGCGCACGAGAAAGGTCACGACGGACAGGGAGAGTACGACCAAACCCAAAAACATTAAACGATAGGCAACGTGAACCGACAGCGTTTGCCACGCCAACAGACAAAACTCGACGACATGCGACACGAGGGTTTCGGCAAACATTGCGAGAACCACGCCGAGCAAAAACACGATTCCGCCACCAAGCCCGAACATCGCGACAAAAATCCAACTTGCGATACGGTGCGCGGCAGAGAGACTGTGCGCGGGTGAGAATGAACCGGCGGACGCGGGGACGGGTTGAGAAGCCATGGGTTACTTGGACTTGGTTTTTTCTTTTGCCATTCGTTGCAACGTCGCGAGCGCGTCCGGGTCTTGCGCGCTCAATACGTCAACGAACTGTGCCATCGCCAAATCACCGAAATCGCTCACCAAACCCGTGACGATTTGATGGGATGCCTGCTCCAAAAACTCGGCGCGATTTACGTTTGCGGTATAGACGAAGGCGCGCGACACTTTTCTGCGTTCGAGAAAACCCTTTTCGACGAGCCGATTCATCACGGTCATGACCGTTTTGTAATTGGCGCCTTTGCCCATCCTGTCACAGACGGCTTGAACGCTGACGGTTTCCTTTTTCCAAACAATTTCCATAATGCGCGCTTCGAGCGTGCCAAGAAACCGTGCCATGCCCTTGCGGTTTAATTTGAATTGAGGAATCATGAATTTGTGTGGCATACGCGGGCTCCACAAGTCTTACGCATTATAGGAATTCATGGCGACTTGTCAAACAAATTTACGTGGCGGCGAGGGCAAGCGCATTTCAAACGGTCCGGGTTTGGACCAAGTCCTCTCTGTCCCGCGCGGTGTTCATGCGTCCGGCTTGATGCCGTGTGTTTCACGCTGGCTTGCTTCGAAAGAACGAGAGTGGCGCGTGTCGTACCGCGGCGGAAGTTTGGCGACTGTTGCGTTAGCACACGCGCACACAAGCGTAATCCTTTGCGACGATTTTTTTCCGGTTTCTCGGCTGACCGCCTGCGCTCGCGTGATGCACCCTCCCTTGACGGCGGTTTCCTTTTGGATATAATATCATTACTTGCTGATATAATGATGCAATGGAGATAACAAGATGCTCACCGCCAACACCCAATTGATTGAACTGGAAGCAAAATTCTTGCGCGGCTTTTCCGACGCGTCACGCCTCGCCATCTTGCGCGCGCTGCTGGACAGACCCTGCACCGTCGGGGAAATCGTCGAACGTACGGGACTATCGCAGTCAAATGCATCCAACCATCTCGGCTGTTTGCGCGACTGCGGTTTGGTGACGACAGAACAGAACGGACGCTTTGTAGTGTATGCCTTGAGCGACAAGCGTATCGCGCGGCTGCTGCGCCTCGCGGACGAAATTCTTGCGGATGTTGCCAAAGGAGTGTACGAGTGTGTCAATTACGAACATCCCCCACGGGCACGCAAGCACAACACTTGGGTTGCACGCAGCGGGTTCGCGCGGCGAGGCACCCTGCGCAGACAAAATAAAACTCGCAAGAAAAATTGATTCGATACGCGCACAGCGGACGGCTGCGAAGGAATAGCACCGCGTGAATAACAATTGCGGTTCCCGTAAATGGCATGGACCGCGCGGCTCCGCCCTCGCGCTCGGTTTCATTCTGGGTGGCGCACTCGGGAATTTTCTTGACCGTTTCTTGGATGCACGCGTCACCGATTTTCTCGATGTGGGCGTCGCGGCACTCGGCGTGCTCGTTCATGGCAGCAATGAGAAATCGTGGCTGCACGAAACGGTTGAGGGGGTTAAAGGAACAAGAGATGAACCAGGAACTTGAAATGCGCGTCGCAAATTTAGACTGCGAGCATGACGCCGCAAATATCCAACGGGGACTGGAAGGATTCAAAGGGCTGCTCGGTCTAAAAGTGTATCCCAAGTCCGCCAAGGTCGCGCTGACATATGACCCCGCGCTCACGCAGCCCGACGCGCTGAAAGCAAGACTCGCGTCACTCGGCTTTCCCGCGCAAAAAGGAATGGAAATTGCAGAACCTCCAAAACCTTGGCGCAATTTAAAGGTGTTAACTTCGGCAGCGTCGGGGATTTTATTGCTCGTCGGCTTTTTGTTAGGACTTGTGGGCGTGCCCGAACGCGTTTCGACGGTATTGTACCTCGGCGCGATGATTATCGGCGGCTATTATTTTGGACGCGAAGCAATTCAAGAATTGATGTTCGAGCGCCGCATCGGAATCGAACTCTTGATGAGCGTCGCCGCTGTGGTTGCCGCGTTGATGGGTCTGGCGGGCGAGGGCGCGATGCTCGTCTTTCTCTATTCGATTAGCGAAGCGGCAGAGAGTTACACCGAAGCAAAAACGCGCGCGGCAATCAAAGCTCTGATGAACCTTGCTCCGAAAGTGGCCCTCGTGCGGCGTGACGGCGTTGAGCAGGAGATTCCTGTCGAAGAATTGCAAGTGGACGATGTATTCATCGTCAAGCCGGGACAGTCCGTGCCAACCGATGGCATCATCCTCGCGGGCGCATCGTCGCTCAATCAAGCGCCGGTGACCGGGGAAAGTGTTCCGGTTGAAAAGGACGTTCACGATACGGTGTTCGCAGGCAGCATCAACGGCGAAGGCGCCATCGAAGTGCGCACCACCAAAACGTTTGCAGACAATACAATTGCGCGTATTATTCAGATGGTCGAAGAGGCGCAAGAGCGCAAAGGCAGCAGCCAACGCTTTATTGAGCGCTTTGGCGCGCGCTACAGTCCGCTTGTTTTGCTCGTCGGCATCGTGCTGGCAGTGATACCGCCGCTGCTCTTTGGACAGGATTGGATGACATGGCTCACGCGCGCGACAGTCTTTATCGTCGCTGCCGCTCCGTGCGCGCTCGTCATTTCCATACCAATCACGCTCGTCGCGACCCTCGGCACGGGGGCGCGTCAGGGAGTTTTAATCAAAGGCGGGATGTATGTCGAAGAGTTGGCGCGGATTAAAGTGGTGGCGCTCGACAAGACAGGCACGCTGACACGCGGCGAACCCGAAGTGACGGACGTAAAATCACTGACTGGCGACCAGACGACCGATGAATTGCTCTCGGTGGCGGCGGGCATCGAACGACGCAGCGAACACCCGCTTGCGCGCGCAATTGTGCGCCATGCCCAAGTGAAACAGATTATGCCGAAAACCGTTGCGGACTTTCGCGCGCTCACCGGCGCAGGCGCGTCCGCACACGTGAACGGGACACAATTCTATGTCGGCAGTCCCGAACTTTTCCGGTCTCGCCTGAATGTGTCGTTGAATGGAGCTGCAGAGGAAATTACGCGCATGCAGAGCGAGGGCAAGACCGTCGTCCTCCTTGGTGACGAAACAAGGGTCTTGGGTTTGCTCGCCATGCGCGACAACCTCCGCGCGAACGCGAAAAAAGCGATTGCGGAATTACACGCAACAGGCGCGCACAAGGTCGTGATGCTCACAGGAGACAACGAGCGCACCGCGCAAGCCCTGTCAAAGGAAGTGGGCATTGACGAGTTTTACGCGAATCTAAAACCTGAAGACAAAGTCACCCAAGTGCGTGAACTCAAAAAACGCTACGGGCATGTGGCAATGGTGGGCGATGGAGTGAACGATGCCCCTGCGCTCGCCGAAGCGACAGTCGGCGTCGCCATGGGCGCGGCAGGCACGGATGTCGCATTGGAAACGGCAGATGTAGCATTGATGGCGGACGATTTGGAAAAGCTGGCGTACGCGCTCCGGCTCGCCAAACGCAATCAGGCGGTGGTGCATCAGAATCTCGCTCTGTCGGTCGTGGTGATTGGCGCGCTTGTCATCGGCGCAGTCATCGGGACCTTTACACTGCCGATTGCGGTGCTTGGACATGAAATCAGCGAGTTCATCGTCATAGCCAGCGGCTTGAGGATGCTGCGTCTATAACCATTCAAATTATTCTATGAGTCAATCGGACACCGAGACGGACATCCTCGCGCGCCTCAAAGCAGGCGACATGTCCGCGTGTGAAATTTGTGTCGCAGAACATTCCGACCAATTGTTTCGGCTCGCCTTTCGCATGGTGCGCGACGAACAACTTGCCGAAGATATTGTGCAGGACACCTTTCTCAACGCGTTCAAGGGACTCGAACACTTTGACGGACGTTCGACGTTAGGCACGTGGCTCTTTCGCATTGCGTACAACAACGCGTTGATGCGATTGCGCGCGCACAAGCCGCTCGAACCACTGGGTATAGACGGAGAAGGCGAGACCGCACCCGTCGTTGTCCCGTGGCGTGAGTCGCCCGAAGAAATTGTAGAACGGCAAGAGACCGCCGCGCAGCTCGACGAAGCAATTGCTTCATTGCCCGCGACGCTGCGCGCCGTGTTTCAGTTACGCGATATTGAAGAGCGTTCGACGACCGAGACTGCCGAGATTTTGGGCTTGACCGAAGCGGCAGTCAAAGTGCGGTTGCATCGCGCCCGTCTCGCCCTACGCGAGAAATTGAGCCGCTATTTCGAGGCAGTGGAGGAACCGCGCGCCGCGACGATGACGTGCGAACAGTTGGTTCCGTACCTGTCCGATTATATTGACCATGCGGTCGAGGAACCGCTGGCAGCGGCGGCGCGCGCACATCTCGCATCCTGTCCGCATTGTCACATCCTTCTCGACACCACCCGAATGACTATCACGCTGCTGCAGCAAAACAGGACACGCACCATCCCTGCGGCAGACCGTAGGGAACTCTTTGCCCAAATCCAAGCCGCGTTCCTGGAACGCCGGCGGAACGCGCAAAAAGCGAAACCTGCGGAATAACCGCAGGTTTCTTTTGAACTTGTTGTGTCAGCACACGGCTGATTTAGCGCCGAATGCCTCAAGTTCCACCGGGCGCGCAGCCGGAACTGCTTGCCGATTGGGAAATCACGCCGGCGCTCTTGGTGGCAAAAATGGAAAGTTTCTTGAGGGTGTTGGAACTGCCGCAGTGTGGACAAACGATTTGTTGCGCCCCCACAATCCGCACGAGCTTTTCAAAACTCTCCCGGCAGTCGCGACAATTGTATTCATAGACTGGCATAGTTCATCCGATTTTTGAAACTCTTTCTGCAAAAGATTCTCAAACGCGCCTTTCAGGCGTTGAGTACCATTCGTTAGATGCACAAGTCGGCGAAGGGTTACAAGTGCATCGTTCCGCACGCAAAATTGCCAGAGCAAGCCCCTCATGCTATTATCCCGCCCGTTCTCATGGCACGTCACAACTCAATCCGCTTTGCTGCATTTGTTCTTCTCGTCACGCTCGTCCTCCTTCAAACCAAATCCATCTCTGCCGAACAACCACCCCGCGTTTTCGCGTTTTATTACGCGTGGTTCGACGAACAAACGTGGGTGCCAAGCCACGTTGCCGACATGCCCGTCGAGCAATATGTTTCGCGCGATGGGAACGCGATTGCGCGCCACATTGACCAGGCGAACGGCGCGGGCATTGATTCGTTCGTCGTCTCGTGGCTCGGTCCCGGCAATCCCACCGACGAACGTTTCAAAATGATGCTCGACCTCGCGGGCGGCAAAAATTTTTCCGCGACGATTGATTTTGAAGCCAACCAGTACGGCTCGCGCGATGCGCTCATCAACGCATTGATGTATGTGCGCGACCGGTTGATGCCGCACGGCGCATTTGCGCGCGTGAACGGCAAGCCCGTTTTATTTTTTTGGCGGCAGCAAGTTCGCAGTGTGGACGAATGGGCAGAGATTCGCAATATCGTTGACCCGGAGCGCGACCAAGTTTGGATTGCCGAAGGCGTGAACATTGCGTATCAACGCGTGTTCGACGGACATCATTTGTATTCGATTGCATGGTCGCCCGATGTGAATTACACGTTGAACGATTGGGCAAAACGCGTGCGCCGCGCGGGCGCAGAAAAATTGTGGGTCGCTACAGTGATGCCCGGTTATGACGACACGCGCACGACACGCGCGGGTAAATTTGCGCGGAATCGTCAGGATGGAAATTTTTATCGCAATGCATGGAACGCCGCGCTCTCTACGCAGCCCGACCTTTTGATTATCAATTCGTGGAATGAGTGGGTTGAAGGTTCGATGATTGAGCCCAGTGTCACGTACGGGGAGCTCTATTTGGAAATAACACGCGAGTTCGTCGCCCGTTTCAAAGCACAGCCGCCCCCTTCTTGGGAGGAAAAAATCGCGCGCGCGGCAACGGCAACGCCGCGTCCCACACGAACCGCGACTGTGATACCGACTCGACGCGCAACCAACGCCCCCACCGCGACGCGCGGTCCCTCGCCAACGCCCACCGCGACGCCGATTGAACTCGCCGCGTATCGCACCACCGAAATTTTGCGCGTGCGCGCCGGACCGGGCACGAATTTTGAAATGCTCGGAAAATTGCCGCGCGAATTTGTGTTGGATGTTTTGGCGCGCAGTGAGGACAGCAAATGGCTCGCGATTGCGTACCCCGATTTTGGTTCGCTCGGTTGGATTAGCGCGGAATTTGTGACGCCGCAAAACGGCTTGGAGCAATTTCCCATCGAGCCGTCACTGCTTTTGCAAAACGGCGCGACCGAAAATTCCGCCGCACCCGCTCCCCTGCCCTTTGACGACCCGCTGCCTGTTTGGTATTAAATCGCGGTTACGCTACAATCGCTTGCGACTGTAAACAATCGCGTGCGCTTGGAAACATTCGCGTGCGATTGCCAAAATCGTCTGCGACATTTTCTCCGCCTTGAGAACAATTATTTTGCAACACAAATTTCCGCGCGCGCCGCGCGTTCTGTTTTTATTCACCCTGACCGCGTTTCTTGTCCTTGCCGCCTGCGCGTCCGAAGTGACGCCGACGCCCACGCGCGTGCGGACGCGTGCTGCGCGCGTTTCCTCGCAGCCGACCAAAGTTGCCCGCATCGCTCCCACCGAAACGCCGCGACCGACGCGCACGCCGCGTCCGACGCGTACGCGCATTCCTACCAGACCGCACACGCCCACCCGCGTCAATACGCCCGTCAAGCGCAATACCCGTACGCCTACACCCGAAATCGCCGCCGCACAAAGTAACGAGAGCCATATTCCCGCAACGAACGCGCCAACCCAAGCGCCCACCGCCACATCCACAGAACCGCCCGCGCAAAACACCGCGCTCGGCGTCGGCGCGGCGTGTGATGTTCTGGGCGGTGGAGATTTTGGCGTACTCGGCGCGGGCGGTTGGGAAGGACGTGACCCGCAGTCGCATCCCGATTTGAATTTGGCGGTGCGCGGTTATCGCGTCGTGGATGCGTTTCGCGGCCTCGTGGACTATGACGGCGAAACGGACGGGAACGCGCCGCAGCTGTGGGGACTTTTCGCCGACCGCCGCACACCCGTGATTGCGACAACGTATCAGGTGTTTGATTGGGATTGGGGTTCCGATTCGCGCGGCGACCCGATTCAAGACTTTGAAGTGACGATGGCCGGTTTCCGCGTGGAAGAAGGCGAAACGATTTTCACACCCGACTTTGGTCACGAAATCGGCGAAGGATATGTCGCGCTCGTCTTGTTTGCGGACAAATATCGCATCACGCTCAAGTACACGGGCGAAGACAATGTGATTGACGGTTATACGCTGCATATTGAGGGGCTGTGCGTGTTTTCCAATTTGCTGAATCTCTACAACGCGCGTCACGCCGAAGGACGCGGCGGGCTTCCTGCATTGCGTCCGGGGCAGCCGATTGGCTATGCGCCGACGAATCAAGTGGGTGTCGCGATTCGCGACCGCGGCGCCTTTCTCGACCCGCGTTCGCGCAAAGATTGGTGGCAAGGCAGATAAAATGAAGGCGCGTTTCGTTGCGCTGTTTGTTTTGTGCGTACTCGTCGGGAATGTGTTTGGCTGCGCGGCACAAACGACGAACCCGCGCGAGACACTAGCCGTGTATGCCGCCGCATCACTTGCCAACGCCTTTCAAGAGCTGGCAACCGAATTTCAAGCGGTGAATCCCAATACGAAAATCGAATTCAATTTTGCAGGTTCGCAGGAACTGCGCACACAAATTGAACAAGGCGCGCGTGCGGACGTATTCGCGAGTGCAGACTTGAAAACGATGGATACGCTCCATGCCGAGAACTTGATTGACAGCACACCTCGAGTGTTTGCGCGCAATCGGCTCGTCGTCATTGTGCCCAAGGACAACAAAGCCGGTTTGAAAGAATTAAACGATTTGTCCAAGGCGGGCATCAAGCTCGTCATCGCCGACGAAAGCGTTCCTGTCGGCAAGTACACTTTGCAAATGCTCGATACATTGTCTGCCGATGCAGCATACGGCGCGGGATTCAAGAATGCTGTATTGAACAATGTCGTCTCGCAAGAAAACAATGTGCGCGGCGTGTTGAGCAAAGTGAGTTTGGGCGAAGCGGACGCGGGCGTCGTCTATTCCACCGACGCGCAAGCGGCGTTGGATAAACTCGGCAGGCTCGACGTACCCGACGCGTTCAATGTGATTGCGTTGTATCCGATGGCGCTCGTCCATAACGCGCACAACGCACCGCTTGCAGAAAAATGGATTGCCTTTGTTCTATCCGCGCAAGGACAAGCGGTCTTGAACAAATACGGCTTTGTGCCGCCGAGCCAATAGAGCTCTCAAATTAAAGTTGTATGATGGATTCTACGCTTCAGCGGGTTGATGGGCAGTAACCGCATTAATGCTCGAGTCCGATGCTACGAACTCGATTTGAGTTGCCTATAAGCATCGTTGTTGCCCGTAGTAAAAATGTGTGACAGGCTTGACAGGATTTACAGGATTGAGAGAATTTGGTAAATCGTGTCAAGCCTGTCCTTTTTATCCCATGACTGCCCGCGACCTCACCCCCCCCTCATTCCGGTTGACCGCGAACCGTTTTGGATTGCTCGCGCTCGCGAGTCTCCTGGTCCTCTTTCTCGCGCTGCCGCTCGTCGCGCTCGTCGTGCGCGCCTTGCCGCTCGGGCTCGCTGCATGGATGAACCCCAACACCCTTGCGGCATTGCAATTGAGTCTCGTGACCGCAACGCTGGCAACGCTCATCACGTTTGCAATTGGCACACCCGTCGCGTATCTGCTGGCGCGCGAACAATTTCGCGGCAAAGCCGTTGTGGACACCTTGATTGATTTGCCGATGGTGCTTCCGCCTGCGGTCGCGGGCATCGCACTTTTGAGCGCATTCGGACGGCGCGGACTGTTCGGACCCGCACTTTCGGTTTTGGGAATTGAATTGCCGTTCACGACAGCGGCGGTGATTGTTGCCGAAACGTTTGTCGCCGCGCCGTTTTATGTGCGCTCCGCCAAAGCGGGGTTCGGCGCGGTGGACAAAAAGTTGGAGCAAATGTCCGCGCTGCTCGGCGTCTCGAATCTTGCAACTTTTTTTCGCATCACGTTACCGCTCGCCGCGCCGTCGCTGTTGAGCGGACTGCTGATGACGTGGGCGCGCGCATTGGGCGAATTTGGCGCGACGATTATGTTTGCAGGAAATTTTCCGGGGCGCACGCAAACGATGCCGCTCGCGATTTATGCGGGACTGGAATCGAATCTCGACAGCGCGCTCGCCCTCGCCCTCATTCTCGTTGTCGTTTCGTTCGGCACTTTATTTTTGATTCGCGCGGTCAGTCCGAAAGGCATTACGCTGGGCTAACGCCAAAGGACCGACATCGCACGTTTTCGCCGTCCGTCCTTTGTCGTCCGTCATCCGTCAATGCTCTCGCTTCACATCCGCAAACACCTGCCCTCTTTCACCCTCGACCTCGCACTCGACGCGCCTGCAGAAAAAATTATTGTTTTGTTTGGCTCGAGCGGCGCGGGAAAATCGTTGACACTCGCGGCGCTGGCGGGATTTCTCAAGCCCGACGCGGGACGTATCACGTTAAACAAACGCCCGTTGTTTGACGCGGAACGCGGAATCAATCTCGCGCCGCAAGCGCGGCGAATCGGCATGGTGCGCCAGGACCTCGCGCTGTTCCCCCATCTCACCGCGGCGCAAAACATTGCGTACGGCGTGCGGGGAACACACGCGGAAAAAGAGACGCGCGTGCGCGAACTTTTGGCGCTGGTGCAGCTGGAAAATTTTGGCGCGCGTAAACCGCAGGAACTTTCAGGCGGGCAGCAGCAGCGCGTCGCGCTCGCGCGCGCGTTGGCGATTCGACCGCAAGTGCTGTTGTTGGATGAACCGTTCTCGGCGTTGGATTTGGAAACGCGTGTGGAACTCAGGCACGAATTAAAAGAATTGCAGCAGCGTCTAAAAATAAGCATGGTGTTTGTAACGCACGATGTAGGGGAAGCGGTCATGCTCGCGGATGAAATGGCAGTCATCGAAGATGGACGCATTCTGCAATTCGCCACACCGAACGAAATCTTGCGCGCGCCCGCCAATGCGCGCGTCGCCCAAATCATCGGCGTGAAAAATATCTTGCCCGCGACGGTGGTCAATGCGAATACGCTGCGCGTGGGAAGCATAGAATTGCAAGCCGACGCGCGCGGGTTCACCCAAAACGCGCGCGTGGTGTTGTGTCTGCGCGCCGAACGGGTCATGTTAATTCGTCCCGACAGCCCCAACGTGGAACGCGTGAATACACTGGAAGGGGATTTGATCTCTGAAGAAAGTGATGGGGATACGGTGATGCTGCGGTTTCGCGCGCGCGGCGCGCGCTTGCAGCCCCAACGCGAATTTGATTTATGGATTGATACGCCCGTCTATGTGTACGAACGCTTGCAGCTCGCGCGCGAACGGCACTGGCGCGTATCG
>CALMZO010000444.1 GCA_937870825.1 uncultured Chloroflexota bacterium
CACCAACGACGCGAGTTCAATGTAGGGGCGGAGTGGGTTGACATTCATCTCACAATCCGAAACGGGAGTTCACCCGTTGGGCTATCAACTCGGTTTGCTCTTTATGACGCAGTGCGTTATGAAATGAGCGTAAAAAGTATAGCATAAATGTCCCCACCAACGCGGGACAAACGACAAATGTTTTGTGGTGTGAAACGTGTCATAGTGGCTGCAAATCGGCTCGAAAAGGTTTCATCTCCCTACATGCCCGCACTCGTGTACAAGCGAGTGCGGGCATGTCTTTATCTGTACTATGTGCCCGCGTCACAACCTCGCGCGCGCGACGTTCTACAAGCTAACGAGGAGGAACGGGCATGGCTATTGAACAAACGGCGGAATTGGACGAACACGGCAGACCGCTGAATCCGCAAACGAACAAACCGGAACGGACGCGCGACAAGGGCACGCGCGCAGCCGGCGCGGTGGATTGGCAAGGCATGGAGGGCGAAACGCCCACGCCCGATTGGGAAAACAAACCCGCGCAGACAGACAAACCCGAACGCGGGGTAGAGATTGCGCGGTCCGCGCGTCCTGATGAACGTGACGAGGACAAAGTAGAGCGTCTCGCCGCGCCCGATTGGCGGAGTGAGCAGCCGCTTCCGTCCGCGCGCAATGCGCTTGACCCGCGCGGGGAGAATACCCCGCACGATTTTTACGAGACGGACCCGGACGCGCACGATTCGTCCGCGTAATGGGTTGAGGAGCGTATATGAAGCGATTTGCCTTGCTGTTGGTTGTGTTGTTCCTATTTACAATGGCGTGCGACCTGACTGCGAATGTCCAAGGCACGCCCGGCGCCGGCGGACTACCTGACCCCAGCGGCAATAACAATCCCGGCAGTTTGAACACACCGAATCCCAATGACCCCGGTCAGGATATCAACACCGCGCTGCCGCCGACACAGCCGGCGCCCGGTGTCGTCATCACGCCGCCCGGTTCAAGCGGCGGACCCGGTACACCAACTGTGCCGACGCTGAACGATGTCACGCCGTCGGGCTTTACCCCAACCCCAAGTCAATAAAACAAAAACCGCGCCGAGGTTGAACCTCGGCGCGGTTTTGATTGTGTCACGCGTACACGTTTTGAAAACGCGGCAAAATTTCGCGCGCGTAAAATTCAAAAAAACTGTCCTGGTCGGGTCCGACTTGGTGAATGTAAATGTGCGAATATCCGGCGTCAATATATTTTTGAATGGCTTGCGCGTGTTTTTCGGGGTCGGGACCACACGTCATGGATTCGCACACTTGCTCGGCAGTGACATTTTTTGTCGCTTGCTCAAAATGCGCGGGCAGTGGCAATTCCTGAGAGAGTTCTCCTTCGAGCGCGGCATTGGGCCACCACTTGAGCGCGGTGGCTTGCGCCTCTTTTGCCGTGCGCGCATAACATACCGTCAGCTGTCCATAACGCGGTTTGCCCTTGCCGCCCGCATCCGTGAAGGTTTTGACGAGTTTATTTTCCGGCGATGTGGCAACGAGTCCGTCGCCAAGCTCGCCCGCGAGTTCTGCCGCTTTCTCTCCGCCTGCGGCGAAATAGATTTCCGGCAGTTCCTCCGGCAGGGTAAAAATTTGCGCGTTCTCGAGTTGATAGAACATGCCGTAATGGCTTTGCGAACCGCCTTGCCACAACAGGCGAATGACCGCGACGGCTTCGCGGAGCATCTCTGCGCGCACATCGTATTCGGGCCACTTGTCGCCAAGAATGTGTTCGTTCAAATTTTCGCCTGTGCCCACGCCGAGAAAAAATCGTCCGGGCATCATGCTCGCGACCGTTGCCGCCGCGTGCGCGATAATCGCGGGATGCGTGCGAATCGTTGGACATGTGACCCCGGTGCCAATTTGCAGGCGTTCGGTATTGTGCGCGATGGCGCCGAGTACGCTCCACACAAACGCGCTTTGTCCTTGCCGGCGCGTCCACGGATGAAAGTGGTCTGAAATCAGTGCAAAGGTAAAACCGCTTTCTTCGGCGCGGCGCGCATATTGCACCAAATCGTTGGGGCGATGCTCTTCGCTCGAAAGCGCATAGCCCAATTCGATTCCGGGGCTGCGTTGATTCTTTCCCTTTGGTTGTTTGCCGTTTGGTCGTGGCATTTTTCACTCCTTGAAAATTTGTTCAAAAAGTTAAAACGATGAAATCGCGATTCCACGATTAGAGTTTCGCGTTGCGTGCGCGGCAAATGTATCTTGAACTGTATCCGATTATTGTATCGTGATGGATGGTTTTTTTTTTGGATGGGGTTATGGTGAAAAAAGGCATTGACGCCTGATACAGAGGTAACGCATTTTTTTTGAGGGAGGAAATATGCCAAGGGGTGACAAATCAGCCTATACGGGCAAACAAAAACGGAAAGCGGAACACATTGCCGAGGGCTATGAAAAGCGCGGCGTATCGGCAACGACCGCCAAATCCCGCGCGTGGGCAACGGTGAATAAAGAATCGGGCGGCGGGAAAAAGAGCGGCTCGGGACGCGGTAAAAAAGAAAATCATTCATCGTCGCGCAAAGGCGGACGCAAGGGCGGCAGTCGTTAGGACATCAAGTGCCTCTGAATGGCAGGACTCGTTCCGATAGACCATTTCAAAAAATTTACATACACCAATTTGGCTGAGGATGCATCAGGAGCAACTATGGCGACAAAAACAACGACGCGGCGCGGCACCGCAGCGCGTGGCAAAACCAAAGTTGGCGCGTCGGGTACGCGCACGTCGGCGCGTTCGGCGCGCGGCACAAGGGAATTGAGTGACGCGCGCATGACCACCGACCTGGAAAAAATTCAACGTTGGGTGGAAGAACGCGGCGGCTATCCCGCGACCGTCTCGGGTACGGAAAATCGCGGTCAGGACGCGGGCGTACTGCGAATTGATTATCCCGGATTCAGCGGCGAAGGCACACTCGAACGCATTTCTTGGGAAGATTGGTTCGCCAAGTTCCGCGACCAAGACCTTGTGTTTCTCTATCAAGAAGAAACCAAGGACGGCGGACCGAGTCGGTTTTCAAAATTGATTTCGCGTCAAGAAGCCGACATACAGCGGCGTTCGTAATGGAATACGCTTAACTGTAAGGGCGAAACACATGCAACCATCGCTTGTCCCTTGAGGGGACTTGCGCGCACGTGTTTCGCCTTTTTCTTGATGTGGCACTGAAAGAATCGCAACGGAAACAAAATTTCTCCAAGCCGCGCGAACCGCGCGGCGCGCCGGCAAAAAACGCGCGCCGCCGTTTTGTCGTGCACGAACATCACGCCTCGCGTCTGCATTTCGATTTTCGTTTGGAAATGGCGGGCGTCTTGAAATCGTGGGCAGTGCCAAAAGGTCCGTCACTCGACCCGCGCGACAAACGTCTCGCCGTCGCGGTACCGGACCATTCTGTCCGTTACATTGACTTTGAAGGCGAAATTGCCGAAGGCGCGTACGGCGCGGGCCAAGTGCGCGTCTGGGACAACGGCACGTACGATTTGGTTGAGCCGTTCGACCCGTTGGAGCAGCTCGATGCCGGCAAATTGAGTTTTGTGCTGCACGGCAAAACATTGCGCGGCGAATTTACGCTCGTGAAATTGGCGAATCGCGACAAACAATGGCTGCTCATCAAAAAAGACGATGGCGATGCCAAACGCGGCTGGAGAATCGAAACGATTCTCAAGGATGCGGAAAACGCGCGACCTGCGCGCAAAAAAAAAGCGCGCGTGGGTGAAAACGGAAACGCGCCTCTGAGCGAACGAGTGCTGGAGAGTCCGACACGCACGCGCGCAAGTGTCGCCGACGACGCACATGACGATTATGCCGATGCGCGCGGTCCCGATACGCTGCGGGTTCGCAGGCGCGGCAAGACCATCATCGTCCGCGGCGTCGAAAAATCGAAAATGCCGCGCGTGATTGAACCGATGCTGGCGACGTTGGTGAACAAACCGTTTGTGGATGCCGAATGGATTTTTGAAACGAAATGGGACGGCGTGCGCGCGCTGTGTTTTATCGAAAAGGGCAAAGCGCGTTTTGTCTCGCGCAGTCAGCAGGACATTACCTTTCGCTATCCCGAATTGAAAACGTTGCCCAACGCGGTGGATGCCGAACGCGCGCTTCTCGACGGCGAAATTGTCGTGTTTGATAAAAAGGGCGCATCGCGTTTTCAACTCTTGCAGCAGCGCATCGGCGTCGTTGAACAGGCAGACATCGCGGCACGCGCCGCGCAACACCATGTGACGTACTGTGTATTCGACTTGCTGTATTGCGATGATTCCAACTTGATGCGCGCCGCGCTGCTGGAACGCAAAACGGTATTGCAAGCCATTCTCAAGCGACATCCTAACCTTAAATTTTCCGCGCACACAGCGCGTGACGGCGAAAAAGCGTTGGCGGCAGCTGCGCGCAAACAGTTGGAAGGCATCGTCGCCAAACACAAATTGAGTCCGTACGTGCAGCGCCGCAGCAGCCGCTGGCTAAAAATCAAAACGCAGCTGCGGCAAGAAGTCGTCATCGGCGGGTACACCGAACCGAAAGGTTCGCGCGAACATTTCGGCGCGCTTGTCGTCGGCGTGTATGACGACGGCGAATTGAAATTTGTGGGCAATGTCGGCGGGGGCTTTAATCGCAAAGCGCTCAAGCAAACGTTCGCGACGATGCAAAAATACAAAACCAAAAAATCGCCGTTTGCGAATGGCACACAGCCGAATGACCGCGTGCAGTGGCTCAAACCCAAACTCGTCGGCGAGGTAAAATTTGCAGAATGGACGGCGGGCGCGCAAATGCGCCAGCCGATTTTTATGGGACTGCGCGACGACAAAGCGCCGCATCAAGTACATTTTGAACATGAACACGAAACCAAACGCCAGGTCAAAAAAGCCGAACGACAAGACCGCGCGCGCGGCAAGCGCGCGCGAAAAACGCTCGTCGCAAAACGGACGCCCAAGTAAAAACGGCGCGCTCGGCGAATACAACCGCAAACGCGATTTTTCCAAAACGCGCGAACCGAAAGGCGAACTCGCCAAGTCGGCACGACGACGCTTTGTCGTGCAAGAACATCACGCCTCGAAACTGCATTACGATTTTCGCCTGGAACTCGGCGGCGTGTTGAAATCGTGGGCGGTGCCGCGCGGACCTTCGCTCGACCCTTCGCAAAAACGGCTGGCGATGATGACCGAGGACCACCCCGTAAACTATCTCGCGTTTGAAGGAAACATTCCCAAAGGCGAATACGGCGCGGGCGAAATGCGAATTTGGGATACGGGAACGTGGGAACCAGCATGGGACGAAAAACCCGAAAAGCAATTGGACAAAGGACGTTTTGGATTCATTCTGCACGGAAAAAAATTGAACGGCGAATTTAATTTGGTTCGCATGGGGCGTTCTGACGAACGCGGCAACGGACGCGCGGGCGACAGACCCGGCAAGCAATGGCTGCTTATCAAGGCAAAAGACAAATACGCCAACGAAAACGACGAACTCGTACCGATTTTGCGCGGACAAACGCGCACGCGTTCCAATCGCTCGCGAAAGGGACCGTCGGTTGTCAAAGTCCCTGTAGAGGGCAAAGCCGAACTGATTGCGAAGGTTTTCAAGGAAAAAAATTTAAAAGGCGATAGAAAGGTTCAGGTGGAGGGCAAGGTTGTCGAAGTGACTTCGCTCGACCGTGTGTATTTCCCGGAAAAAAAATACACCAAAGCCGATTTGCTCCAGTACTATTACGCGATGGCAGAAACGATGCTGCCGTATCTTGCAGACCGCCCGCTCATTCTGAAACGCTTTCCACTCGGCGTGGACGAAAAATTTTTCTTTCAGCATGATGTGGACGAGGTTCCCGATTACGTGGAAACGTACACGACGCAGGCGCTCGGACATACCGTTGATTACGTCCTTTGCAACAACACCGCGACGCTGTTGTATCTTGCGAACAAAGGCGTCATTCCGATTCACCCGTGGCATTCGCGCGTGGCGGACATCGAACATCCCGATTGGGTTGTGTTTGATTTGGACCCGGGGCAAGTGGAATTTGAAACGGTGCGGGAACTCGCGCTCGCGACGAAAAAATTTTTGGACGAACTCGGACTCGAATCGTACGCGAAAACATCCGGCTCGCGCGGAATGCACGTGTACGTTCCCATTGAACCGCGATACCCGTACCGAGAAATCGCGGAATTCGCCGAACGGGTGGCAATGGGCATCGTGCGCGCGAACCGCGCCATTGCCACAACGGTGCGCTCGTTACAGAGCCGCAAACCGAATCAAGTGTACGTGGACCATTTGCAAAACGCGCAAGGAAAAACCATCGTCGCGCCGTACTCGGTGCGCGAACGCGCGGCGGCAACGGTTTCTGCGCCGCTGGAATGGAAAGAGGTGCGCGGGCAGGTAACACCCGGCGAATTCACCATCGAGACAATGCCGAAACGTTTGGAAGAAAAAGGCGATTTGTTCGCGGCGGTGTTGAAAAACAAACAATCGCTCGACGCGGCGTTGAAAAAACTGGACGCGTTCGAAAAACCGAAACGCACACGCGCGACAAAACAAAAAATGTGAGCGAAATGCCGAATGTGTTCGCCAACGCAATCAAGAATTCGCCGCAGCGTAGGACCAGAGCGCGTAAAGGGACGGCATTGCTTTTACACAGAATTCCAAGCGCGCCCAAGTAGTGTTTCCATATCCGCAAGGGCCAGGGTCTTTGGTTTCGCGTGCTGAGCATGACATAGAGTTCTCATCAGTCGCCTCACGCCTTGACAAACAAAAACAGCCGCAGGAATTTTCTCCTGCGGCTGTCAACGTACGAGGCATTACATTACTTGAACTTGAAATTCGCGCGGCGCGTACTCCCGTCGCTGAACTTGATGACCAACTGGCGACAGGTGCCTGACCAATTCTTGTTCGTCTTCCAATTGTAGTGATACTGTTGATTCTCCGCGCTGTACTTGAGTTCGCTCTTGCCGGGCGTGTCCGTTTCTTCGATGCCGTCCGTGTCCGCGTCCGCATCGCACGCGATGGGTTCGGACTTGGGATATCCTGCGACAAAGATGTTCATGCCGTAATCGCCGCCGAGCGAGAATTTGATTGGTACGTTGCTGCCCGCTTTAACGACGTTGAACACGGGACGATTGTCCACCGGCGGAAAGAATCCCTCAAACGCAAAGCGAATGCTCACGGTCGTTTCAGCAATCGCGCTGTGTCCGAACGGGTCGCTCGCGCGCACGCGAATCGTCTGCGTGCTTGGCACGGGATAACCTGTCGAATCGAACGTTGCAGATTGTCCCGGCGTTTCGAACGAACCATTGTTATCCAAATCCCATTCGAACGCCACCGCGTCGCCGTCGGGGTCGCTGCCCGTCGCGTTGACCTGCACCGTTTGGCCTGTTACGACGTGATACGGTCCGCCCGCGTCCACCGTCGGCGGCGAATTCACGAGGTCGAGTCCGATGATAACGGGGTCGTGGTCCGAGACGCGAAACTCGTCGGGACTGTAAAGCGTGTTTTGCAGATTCGCCGTTTTAAAGTTGGTGTTGTAATCGAGCACGCTCGGCTCATCCGCGTTGATGTGATAATCGCCCACGCCCGCGACTTGGGCGAGCAGACTGCTCGTCCCCAACGCGTAATCGAGATAACCCCATTGCCCATCGAACACGAACGAGTACGCGTCCGCCCCAAGCAAATGTTCGACGAGATTGATGTAGCCCGCATTTTCGAGCGCGGTGACGGGGTCTTCTTGCGCGTACGAATTGAGGTCGCCGACAATCAGAATGTCCGCATCGCCGGTGCCGGTCGGGTCGCTCGCGAGCCAGTTCGCCAATTCATTCGCCGCGTTCGTGCGCACAACATTGCAGTTGCCTTGCCCGTCACCTGCATCCGGAGCATCGCACGCGCTGCCTTTGCTCTTGAGATGATTCACGTCCACGATAAACACCGCGCCGTCATTGGTTTGAAACGCTTGCGCGAGCGAAGGACGACTGCGCGGTTCGCTGTCGCCGCCGTTCACGAACGCGACCGAATTTAACGCGGCAGTTTGTCCGACGGGCGTCACACGCGCGGGTTTGTACAACATACCCACTTTGATGGCATCCGTACCCAACGCGTTCACTTGCCCCGTCCCCGCGTCCACGTCAATGAACGCGTACGTACCGGGCGCGGTGGCATCGTTCAAACGGTCGGTGAGAAATTGAATCGCGCTCGATGCCCCGTACCCATCGTTTTCAATTTCGTTCACCGCGAGGATATCGGGATTCATTTGCAAAATTGCCGCGACGGTTTTTGGATACTGCCTGTCAAATTCCGCCTGCGTATCCGCGCCGCGACAATCCATCGCCGCGCCGCCAACCCCGCCCGCGCAATTGTCCACCGTGTCGGGCAATCCGTCGAACGTATTGAAAAAGTTCAACAGGTTCAATCCGACAACGCGAAGCGAACCGCCAACGTTCGGTGGTGAAGAGGGACGCGCGTTCGTTGCCTGGAAATTCGGAACGCCGCCGCCCAGCGCGTTGATTGGACGCACGCGGTACGCGTTGCCGCTCGCGCTATTGCCCGCCCACGTGTACGTCATTACGCCGACAATGTTTGTTGCGGTGTCGCCGCCGCGTAACGTGTTGCTCGCGGAGAGCGGATTGCCGCCGCGTCCAAACAAAATCGGGTCGGGATTTTGATTTTGCAGCGCGTCGTCAATGATGATGCGATTGAGATTGTTTTGTGCTTGCAGCGCGTTCGCCGCCGCGCCCGGTGTTGTCACATGCGTCGGCTGCTGCAATCGTCCATCTGCGGACATGACCACTTGATTGAAACGTCCAAGTTGGAAATGTTCGGTGACGTACAGCGTTTGCGGCAAGCGCACGAGCATTCCTTCGTACTGTTCCAAAAAGTCGGGAGAAGAAACGGGGAACGTCACATCAACAGGAGCAACGGAACCACTGCCGCAATTCAAAATCGTTGACGCGCTGATTTGCGTTTGACCTTGAAACTCGCTTGCGTTTCCCGTGACGCGCACGACATCGCCGAGAGCGACATTGTTGTTGTTGTTGTTGAAAACGAAAATGCCGTCGGAGGTCGCGTCATTGCCGTCGCCGCTTTCGTCCTGCAAATAAAAACCGCGCAGAGTTGGCGATGCGCCTTCGTAATCGCCGACGACAACACCGCGCGTCGTGACCGTTCCCGTAATCGCCGCATTCAAGCCGCTGCCTTGAATATCAAAAATCGGCGTGTAGGACGCGGCGCAAACATTCCCGCTCGAAAAATTCACAACCACATTCGCGCTCATGTTGTCGGGCGGGTCGTTCGCGTCTTGGTCAGAAACTTGATTGGCGAAAATTGTGAGCGCGCACGAATCGCCGTTCGCAAAATCGGTTGTGGGGTCGAGGGTAAAAGTGGTTGGACCGCCGCTCACGTTCACCGCGTGCGTGCCGCTCGAACTGCACGTCACATCAAACGATGCCGCGCTCACATTCACCGCTTCCGAAAACGTCACGTCCAGATTCGCGTTCACGGCAACACCCGTCGCGCCATTGGCGGGATTCGTGTTATCCACCGCAGGGGCTTGGTCGAGGGGACATGGATTCAACGGCGACGCGCTGTTGCGCGGTGTGGGCGCGCTTGCGGAAAAGTCCGCGCCGTTCTGGTCGGTGTCGGTGCAGCCATTTCCCGCGCGCAGGACGGCAGTTGTGTTGGTCGTCGCGGGGGCAGCCGCGCTGCCTTCAAAAAAATTTGCGCCGTCCCAACCCACCAAATCCACAATCGTCGCGAGCGCGGCGGGCGAACATGGCGTTGAATTGCCGTTGCAGCCGAGCGGCGTTGTGGTATTCACGAGCGCAACTTTGCCGCCCGTGCCGCTCATATTGATCGGAGTTGCATCGGTGACATCGGGCGTTGGCAGCGCGGTTGTGCCGCCGCTGCCTTGCGCTTCTTGAATCAGGAGATATTGTCCCGGCGCGAGCGAGCCGGAGAGGGGTGTAAGCTGCGTGGACGAAGAACCAAAATTTCCTGTGCCGGTCGCGCTCGTGTACTGAATGGACCAGCCCGCGACCGAAACGGTTGTTGTGCCGCGATTAAAGAGTTCGACAAAATCGTGGGTGTACGTCGCGCCGCTGTTGCCGCCGCCGCCGTACACTTGCGAGATGACAATGTTCGGGGAAACTGCTTGCGCGCTCGACGCGCCAAGGACCAAGACCAACGCCAAACAAGCAACCAACATAACGACCAAGCCAAGCGTACGCGGCATGGACGCAAAGTGATGCATCATGGTTCTCCTTATGAGATTGGAAAGATGGGGGTGCAATGTGAACGCGCCTCATACCACATTGTGCGAGACGCCAGTGTTGCATGGTATTGTATGTTATTCTGCCTTACCTTGACGCAGAATCGTCACAGAGGAATCGGGGGAAATCCGACTCGGGCACGGAGGATGAGAGTGTCACACGACTGCGCGAATTGTAGCACAAGCGGAGTGGTGTATCAAATCAATTTTAAAAACAAATCGTCGCTCGCGTACCAAGATGAACAGTGACGTCCTCGGTCGAAACCCAAACATTTCGGTAACGCTTCCGACGACATCACGCTATCCTTCCTGCTGCAGGGTGAACCTCAATTGAAAAAAGGCGCAGGCGCGTCGTGTCATACTTTGTTGCGCTCGCGCGCCGTCATGTGAATGGTGATGTGTAGGAAACAAAAATTCGGAGGTCACAAACGGCCTCCGAATTTTTGTTTCGTGATTCTACTTTTTAAAGGTAAAGGTGAGCGACTTGGTGTTGCCGATGGCGTTGCGCGCTTTGACGAACCATTTGTAATTGCCCGGGGGCAGCACGTTCGTCGTGGTGGCTTGCGGATTTGTCGCCACTTTTTTGAACACGGTCTTGTTCGTCGCCGCATTCTTAACGATGATTTGATAATCCGTCGCGCAGTCCACTGCCGTCCACGTGAATTTCACTTTGCCTGTCGTTACTGTCGCATCCTTTTTTGGTTTCTTGAGTTTGGGTTTGGTGGGTTTGGCGACACCGCCGTCGGTAATGCTCCATGCGTCGGCAGACATCATGTTCGCCCGCGCCGTCTCGCCTTCACAATAGGTGCTGTTGCCGCCGCTAAAGGTGATGCCGCTCTGCAGCACTTGCGCGTCCCAACCGTTGAGCAGCGCGTCATAGTTGGATGTGGAGAGCGTGACGCCCGTGAACATTCTGGATGCATTCGTAAGTGAAGCGACATTCCAACTGCCGATGTTCTGATTGAACGCGAGCGCGCCATAGAACATCTCTTCCATATTGGTGACGTTGGCGGTGTTCCAATTCGCGATGGACTGATTGAACGCAGCCGCTTCATAGAACATCTCTTCCATATTGGTGACGTTCGCGGTGTTCCAACTGCCGATGTTTTGGTTGAACGCCGCGGCGTCATAGAACATCCCGCTCATGTCGGTGACGTTGGCGGTATTCCAACCGCCGATATTCTGATTGAAGGCAGTGGCGCCGGAGAACATGTAATACATGTTAGTGACGTTCGCGGTGTTCCAACTGCCGATGTTTTGGTTGAAGGCGGCGTTGTCGTAGAACATCTCACTCATATCGGTCACATTGGCGGTGTTCCAGTTCCCGATGGGCTGATTGAACGCGGCGGCGCCGTCAAACATCATACTCATGTTGGTGACGTTGGCGGTGTTCCAATTCCCGATGGGCTGATTGAACGCAGCAACGTAATAGAACATCTCACTCATATCGGTGACATTGGCAGTGTTCCAACCGCTGATGTTCGCGTTGAACGCGCTGGCATCGCGGAACATCGCACTCATATTGGTAACGTTGGCGGTGTTCCAACTGCCGATATTCTGATTGAAAGCGGTGGCGTCATAGAACATCCCGCTCATGTCGGTGACGTTGGCGGTATTCCAACCGCCGATTGGCTGATTGAACGTGGCGGCGCCGGAGAACATGTAATTCATGTCGGTGACATTGGCAGTGTTCCAACTGCCGATGTTTTGGTTGAAGGCGGCGGCGCCGGAGAACATGCCACTCATATTGGTCACGTTGGCAGTGTTCCAGTTCCCGATGGGCTGATTGAACGCAGCCGCGTTGTAGAACATGGAATCCATGTTGGTGACATTGGCAGTGTTCCAACTGCCGATATTCTGATTGAAAGCGGCGGCGAACAGGAACATGGAACTCATAGCGGTGACGTTGGCGGTGTTCCAACCGCTGATGTTCGCGTTGAACGCGCTCGCAAAAGTGAACATGGAACTCATGTCGGTGACGTTGGCGGTGTTCCAACCGCCGATTGGCTGATTGAACGCGCTCGCGGAAGAGAACATGGAACTCATATCGGTGACGTTGGCAGTGTTCCAACCGCTGATGTTCGCGTTGAACGCGCCCGCGGAAAAGAACATGCCACTCATATCGGTCACATTGGCGGTGTTCCAACTGCCAATGTTTTGATTGAACGCGCCCGCAAAAGTGAACATGGAACTCATATCGGTGACGTTGGCGGTGTTCCAACTACCGATGTTTTGATTGAACGCGAAGTCGTTGCGGAACATCTCACTCATATCGGTGACATTGGCAGTGTTCCAACTGCCAATGTTCCCATTGAACGCGTTGGCAAAACTGAACATCTGACTCATATTGGTGACATTGGCGGTGTTCCAACTGCCGATATTCTGATTGAACGCGGTGGCTTCCTCGAACATCCCACTCATATTGGTCACGTTGGCAGTGTTCCAACTGCCGATGTTCTGATTGAACGTACCGGCTTGGCGAAACATGCTTCTCATATCGGTGACGTTGGCGGTGTTCCAACTGCCAATGTTTTGATTAAACGCGGCGGCGCCGTGAAACATACCACTCATGTCGGTGACGTTGGCGGTGTTCCAACTGCCAATGTTTTGATTGAACGCGGCGGCACCGTAGAACATGCTGCTCATATTTGTGACGTTGGCGGTGTTCCAACTGCTGATGTTCCCGTTGAATGCGCTCGCGTGGATGAACATGTAACTCATATCGGTGACGTTGGCAGTGTTCCAACTGTTAAGGTTTTGGTTGAACGCGGCAGCGTTTGCGAACATGTCTTGCATCATGGCGACGTTAGCGGTGTTCCAACTGCCGATATTCTGATTGAAGGCGGCGGCGTCAAGGAACATGAAACTCATATCGGTGACGTTGGCAGTGTTCCAACCGCCGAGGTTTTGGTTGAAGGCGGCGGCACCGGCGAACATGGAACTGAGGTTGGTCACGCCGGAAAGGTCGGGAGTGTCGGTCGCTTGCCCCGCCAGATTGGCACAACCGGCAAAGGCGGATTCCATCGAAGTCCATTTGCCCGTTCCCCACTGCTCAATTGTCAGCAGCTTGAGCCGGTCGCCACCATAGTTGAAATAGATGCGCGGAAAGCCGGTTTTCGAGCCAGTGTTGTCCTGGATGCGAACGGTATAGGTCCCCACCGCGCCATAACTGCACGTATAGTTTCCCGTTCGCGCGGTGGCTTCGTTGGTCCCGTCGTTGTTGCAGTCCACGTTATAGTTGTAGCCGCCGCCGGTGGTCGGGATGGTGAATTGGGTGCTTGACGATGTGCCGGGGTTATTCGTCTTGACGGTGATGACAAAATGGTCGGAAGGCGCGGCGTTCGGTCGGGCGAATTGTCCAGGCGCGTTGGTTTGCGGCAGTGTGCCTGCCTGCGCCGCAGTCCTCGATGGGAGTGGAAATAGGATTGCGCCGACGAGGACGCAAGCGACGATGCTCCAAGCGCGAAAAAATTTGAGGCGAAACATAACGAATGGCTCCTTTAATTTGGCTTGCGATATCTCGTCAGCGAGGGTGTGCGGGGCGGGGGAGATACAAAAAACCGCACGCAAAAATTTTTGTGTGGGGCTTGCCAATCAATGAAATCTGACCGGGCGCATAGTATCACACTTGGACGCGTTTGCGCGTTACCAACCTTTCAATTTGTTATCGAAACGTCCGCCACAACCCAATTGCCAACACCAACACCGCGCACCAACCGCTGAATCCCGACAGTCCCCACAAGAGCAATGCAAATTCCGATTGCGAAAAAAACGTCGGCGCGACGCGCAACAACGCGGCGGTGTTGCCCAATACAAACAGCCACGTCACCAAAGCCGGGTCTGCCAACGCGCGTTTGCCGCTAAATCCTGGCGTCATTCGCACCGCCATTCCAAAAATCAAGAGTGTCAAAAATCCCACGAACAACGCGTGCCGCGCGGCATCTTGCGGAATGGAAATCATTTCGTTGACGTACGGCAGCACGCGCAGCACATCCAACGACGCGCCGACCACGAGCCATACGAATGCGGCATAAATCAACAACTCGAATCGTCCGTACCCGCCGCTCTCGGGAAAATTCGCGCGCGATGGTTTTCGCAAATGCGGCAGGGCCATCGCGAGCACGAAAATCAAAATGCACGCGTTCAAGAGAATGACGCCGACAAGGGCGAGCGCGTCAAAAAGCAGCACATAGAGAAAATTCGCGCGCAGCACGCGTCCCGTCAACACGAGCGCGTCATCCGCGATGCCGATGAAATACGGCAGTACGCGCAGCCCAAGCCCGAGCAAATAAAAATTCGTGAGCGTGCGCCAAATGCCGCGCGGCGGTACGGCGAGCCGCAAAAACAACGGCAGGTTGCGAATCGAAAACACAAACGTCATCGGCAGCGCGACGCCGTACAAAATCAAATTGATTACGAGTTGGTCATAACGCGGCGCGAGCACATGTTTCACTTGCGACACCACATTCCACACGCCAAACAGATTGAACAAAAACGCGAGCGCGAGCGAAATAAGCGCGAGCTGCGTCAGGGGTTCTACGGAATACGCCGCCGCGTCTTGGGTAAATGCTCCCTCGCTGCGTTGTTTCGACGCATGCGCTCTCGTTGGCGCGAGCATCGAAATAATCACCACCATTCCGCCCATTTCCAAAATTGCCGACAACAAAAACAACGCGCGCAAAATTTCGCTCGTGCCGACGATTCCTGCCAACGGCTGTACCACACTGCGTAACACAATCCCCGCGACGAGCAAGCCGAACGCGTACGGCAAGCGCGCAATTCCTTTACGAGACGCTATCACAATGGCTGTGCGAATCCAATTCCCTTTCAAGTTTTCTTGATTATCCAAAGTAGGCGAGTCTGCTAAATTCATTGCGATAGCGTCTCGAAGGTTCGTCCCGCGCAGACGCGGCAAAAAATACAATCCCATTCCCAACACAAACAATCCAACCCACCCGAACAATTGCGCGTGTCCGTGCGCCTGAACGAGCGCGCCGTACCACGCACCGGGCGTCATGCCGAACGCGAGCGCGGTGGCGAGGAACGCGCCATAGCCAAAACCGGCGGTGAGCGCAACGAGCAGCGCGGCGGAAATGAACAGAACGTGAAGGTGGCGCGACCAGGACATTTGTCCCTTAAATTTTGGTCATTGTCCCGACGAAAATGAGTACCAAACTTTTGGGCGCGTGGGACAAATGACAGATGTTTGAGACTGCTTGTGGCAGCATAATGCAGCCATCAACAGGGATTCGGATTTCAAGGAGTTGAAGATGTGCGACCCGCACACCCACGCCGAATGAAAATGTGGGCGCGGTAGGACAAATTTGAAATTTGTCGTACATTTTCAAGAGAGATGAAACCATGAAAGCTGTAATCAATTTTTTCCGCCCGGAGAATGTGCAAGTGCAAGACCCGCCGTTCACCAAATTCGTTTTTGGCAACTCTGCATTCTCGATTGTGTGGCTTGTCGTGCGCCTCTGGCTCGGCTGGCAGTGGATTAACGCCGCTTCGCACAAAATCTTTTTGAGCGACAAAGCCACCGGCGACACGCTCTGGGGTCAAATCAATCCCGCATGGATGGTCACGGGTGACGCGCTCAAAGGATACTGGATGAACGCCTTGAAAGTGGAACCAAGACCCGTCATCTATTTCGACTGGTATCGCGGTTTCATTCAATACCTCGTGGACATTCAAGCATACACATGGTTCGCGCAATTGATTGCGGTCGGTGAACTACTCGTCGGCATCGCGTTGGTACTGGGAATCTTTACCGGCATCGCCGCCTTCTTTGGCGCATTCATGAACTGGAACTTTTTGATGGCAGGCACCGCCAGTTCCAACCCGCTCTTGTTCGTTCTCGCGCTGCTCTTGGTTCTGGCTTGGAAAAACGCCGGATACATCGGACTTGACCGCTTCTTGCTCCCGTTGCTCGGCACACCATGGAAAGTCGGATACTTGCTCAATCCGGGTGAACGCAAGTTGAATCCTAAACCCGTTCGAGCATAACGCTCAAAAGCGTGTGAGAAAAAAGAACACTTTGTCAACGCCGCCGTCACATGCAACGGTAGCGGTCAAAGCGCAAAACAAATAAACACGCGCACAATCGAATAGCTCCACACGAAAAATTCCAAGCATCCGCTTGGAGTTTTTTATTCGGCGTGATTCAACTCGCGGTGAAATTTCAATGCGCCCAAATTTTCAAAACTTCCGCCGCGCACAACGCCTTGTTCGTACATTGGAAAATGTTGTTGACTATCGCGCAGTTGTTTCAACATTTGCGACATGCCCAGCGTGCCAAATTCGCGCGCGCGCGTTACACGTTCGAGGTCAAGAATTTCGGTGAGAATCATTTCGCTGTCGCCTGCGGTTTGCAGCACGCGCCCATCCGGGTCAACGACAATGGATTTTCCGCCGCCCCACGGTCCAATCCCGTTCACGCCCACGAAATAACATTGATTGAAAATCGCGTTCGCTTGACTCAACACCAATTCGAGCGGACGGTCTGACGTGGGTGTCATCGTCGGCTGCAAAATCACTTGCGCGCCGAGCCACGCGAGCGAACGCGCGACTTCGGGGAACCACAAGTCATAACAAATGCAAAGCCCAACGCGTCCAATGTCAGGAATATCGAAAACACAAAATTCATTTCCCGCGCGCGTTCCTGATTCGTACGGATACCATGGAAACATTTTGCGATATTTTGCGACAATCTCCCCATCGGGCGAAATCGCGAGCGCGGTGTTGTACAACGCGTCGCCGTCCACTTCGTACATCGAGCCCGGCACGAGCCATTTTTTTACGCGGCGCGCAATGTCACACAATGGTTCCGTGAGCGGTCCGGGAATCGTCTGCGCGTTTTTGCGCCACGTATCCGGTTTCTCTGTCGCGACAAATTGCACCAGTCCGGGCACGACGAGCTCGTGAAACAAAATCAACTGCGTCCATGGAAACGAACGCGCGATTTGTGTTGCCGCGTCGCCCATCTTTTTCACCGTCGCGTCCGCATCCCACGGGACAACGGACATTTGCACTCCCGCAATTCCGAGTAGTCGAGACATGTTCGCTCCTTGCGAATCGCGAATCGCGAATGGCATATCGCGATTCGCAAATCATAAATCGTAAAAACTGTTAACTGATAACTGATTACTGATTACTGACCACTATCGCACCACCACACTATCGTACTCTCTCACAAATTCTATCACACGCGCGAAATCTTTGTTTGACATGCCCTGCGATTCCCGTACAATCTTTTTTGCAAAACATCACCGAATAAATTCGGTGTCCCAAAAAGGTAGAAATCAGTTTCAAACTGATTTAACATGCCAACCCCATTCATTGGGTTTTTACCTTTTTGAGCCGTGAAATTCATTTCACCGCATCATTCCAATGGAGGAATCGTTATGGCAACCCGCACGAAAAAAGTTACCCGGTCCCCGAAAAAAATGACAAACAAAAAAATGACCGTCAAGAAAATGACCAAGCGCGCCGCGCCCAAACGCGCCGCATCGAAAAACGGCGCGACGAAAAAAACGGATGCGCCGCGCATCACATATTCCAATCTCGTACTCACCGAACAAGACCATGGCATTTATGATGCCGCCGTGGGACATGCGCGCGAAGACCTCGGCACGCATTACAAAAATATCATCAACGGCGTCGAGGTGGACGCAAGCAGCGGCGCAGAACAATCCCACGCGAGTCCCGCCGACACGCGTCTCGTCGTCAGTTACTTTCCCAAAGCGACGAAAGAAGACACGCTCGAAGCGATTCGCGCCGCGCGGCTTGCGGCGAATGAATGGGGCCGCACGTCGTACAAAGAACGTATCGCGGTGATGCGGAAAGCCGCTGACCTGATGGTCGAACGCGGATGGAAAGGCGCGGCATTGATGGCGTACGAAGTCGGCAAGACGCGCGCCGAAGGCATTGCCGAAGTGTACGAAGCGGCGGAAATTATTCGCTACAACTGTGATGCGATTGAACGCGCGAACGGTTTTCAATACGATTTGGTTTCCCCCGGCAAAGGACAGCGCACGCGCAGTGTCTTGCTGCCGTACGGTGTGTTCGGCGTCATTTCGCCATGGAATTTTCCGATTGCGTTGTTGACGGGCATGACTTCGTGTTCCCTCATCGGCGGCAACACCGTCGTCGCGAAACCCGCGTCGGAATCCCCGGTGAGCGCGTACTTTTTATGGGAATGTTTGCGCGATGCGGGACTGCCCGCGGGCGCGTTCAATCTCGTCGTCGGTCCCGGTTCGCAAGTGGGCGAGACGATTCGCCAGAGTGATTCGGTGGACGGCATCGCGTTCACGGGTTCGTACGATGTCGGAATGCATTTGTACAAAAATTTCGCGACGACGTACCCGAAACCCGTCATTGCAGAACTCGGCGGCAAGAATCCCGTCATCATCACGGAAAAGGCAGACCTCGACCTCGCGGCGGAAGGTGTCGCGCGCGGCGCGTTCGGTTTCAGCGGACAAAAATGTTCGGCGACTTCGCGCGTGTATATTGACAAGCGCGTCAAGGGCGATTTCCTCGAGCGCCTGATTGATTTCACCTCGAAAAAAATTACCGTCGGCTATCCCACCGAGCGCACGTCGTTTACCGGACCCGTGATGAACGAAGGCGCCGTCGAGACATGGCAGCAAGCGGTTGAGGATACCGACCGCGCGGGCGGACGCGTGGTGTATGGCGGCAATCGCATCAAAGATGGCGAATTCGCGCACGGCTATTACGTGCAGCCGACGATTGTGGACAATCTCACACCCGACCATCGCGTATTCAAAGAAGAATTGTTTGTGCCGTTCCTCGCCGTCCAAGAAACAGAGTCGCTTGAAGAAGCGATGCGGTTGGCGAATGATGTCCAGTTCGGTTTGACGGCGGGCGTGTACTCGCAAGACGAACGCGAAGTGCAGTACTTTTACGACAACATTCAAGCGGGCGTCACGTACTCGAATCGCCGCGCGGGCGCAACGACGGGCGCATGGCCCCAGAACAATACGTTCGGCGGCTGGAAGGGCAGTGGTTCCACCGGACACAACGCGTTCGGTCCGCACTATCTTCAACATTTCATGCGCGAACAATCGCGATGGATTGTGGAAGAATAGTTTGAGGTAGCGCGAAACAAGTAGCAGGGAAACAGGAACGCGCTTTCTTGTTTCCCATTTTTATTTTCCGCGCAGCGCGATTTGAAATCGTTTCATGTCGCGCGTATGAATTTGAATCGTCTTGCGTTGTAACAAGTACATTCAACTCAAGCAAGGAGGCGTCATGCGTTTACCAAAAAATCTCGGACTGTTGCTGTTGGGAATTTATTTGATTCTCGTTGGCATCAGCGCATTTGTTGCAGGACTCGGGCAACTAGGACAACTCGTTCCGATTGTAGCCCTCATCGCAGGCATCCTGATTCTGCTCGGGCGATAAAATCGAAACCCGTCACGAAACCGTGACGGGTTTCTTGTTGTTTTGAATTAGAACAGATTTTCTGGTTCGTGCTATACTCGCGGGCGCGCAGGAAATATCAATCGTTATTCTGGGTTCAATCAACAGGAGGAAAAATCATGCGACGCAAATCGTCACTCAGAATCAAAAATGGCATGGGCATGTTCATTCTCGCGGCGTGGCTCATTCTTTCGGGACTCACCACGTTTGTCCCCGCCGTGCGCGGCTTTGCGGAATTTTTTCCCCTCATGGCGCTCGCCGCAGGGATTTTGATTTTGCTGGATAGATGACATGCAAAGCGTCCGCAGTTCGGACGCTTTTTTCATGTCGGCGTAAAAACGAATTTGCGTTCGCGGAACGGTTCGCGCAGCAGCGCCTGATTGATTTCTTTTACCAAACGCGGTCCCCCGTACACCAACCCCGTAAAAATTTGAATCAACGTCGCGCCCGCGCCCAGTTTTTCAAGCGCGCTGTTCGCATCGCGAATGCCGCCGACGCCGATGATGGGAAATTCCCCGCGCGTCGTTTCGCAAATGTGGTGAATGATTTGTGTTGCGCGGGCGCGCAATGGTTCGCCGCTCATGCCTCCGGCAAAATTTTTCGCGTAATCAGGAAGCCCTTCGCGCGAAATTGTCGTGTTCGTCGCGATGATACCGTCGAAATTCACATCGCGCGCCGCGTCCACAATGCCGTCAATTTCGTCGAACGACAAATCGGGCGCGATTTTGACGAGCACGGGAACGCGCGGCGATAACGCATCCCGCGCATCGGCAATTTCTTTCAACAGCGGTTCAGTCCATTCGCGCGTTTGCAGCGCGCGCAAATTGTGTGTGTTCGGACTGCTCACATTGATTGCGATATAGTCCGCGTGTGCTCGCACCGCGCGTAGCAATGTCACGTACTCGTCCGCCGCATTTTCAAGCGGTGTATCTTTTCCTTTGCCGATGTTGACGCCGATGCGCGCATCCACACGCGGCACGTTCAACTTGTCAACGCCCGCGTTCGGAAACCCCATCCGATTGACGAGCGCGTGCGCTTCGGGAACGCGCCACACACGCGGTTTTTCATTTCCCATTTGCGGCAAACGCGTCACCGTTCCGATTTCGATATGCCCGAATCCCAACGCCGCAAGCCCGCGCGCCGCGATTCCATTTTTGTCATACCCCGCCGCGAGTCCCACAGGATTTTTGAATTGCAAACCGAACGCGTTCACATGCAAGCGCGCGTCGTCCACACAAAACATCGCGCGTAACATTTCGCGCGTCGGCGCAATATCGCCGCCCCATTTCAACAGCGCGAGGGTGAGATGATGCGCCGTTTCGGGGTCAAGGCGAAAGAGGAGGGGACGTAACGTTTCGTACATCGTCAGCTGTCATTTCGAGCGGAGCGAGAAATCGCAATGTGACTCCAAAGAGATTTCTCGCAACAGCGGCTCGAAATGACATTCACGTTTCCAAAAATTTTTTCACCGCGTCATATTGTTCCGTAGTAACCGCATTTGTCTCACGCCAAATTTCCAACAAAGCGGGAAGCGTCGTCACCGCGTGCAAAGTGTAACCCGCGCGCGCGAGCAATTCACTTGCGCCCTGTTCTCTGTCAATCAACACCACAATCTCGCGCACCATCAATCCCGCGTCGGTCAACTTTTCAATCGCCTCAAATTTCGTTTCGCCCGTCGTCGTCAAATCGTCCAGCACCACAACCGTTTCACCCGCGTTGTATTCGCCTTCAATTGCCGCTTTCGTGCCATACGCTTTGACCTCGCGGCGCGGATAAATCAACGGCTTGTTCAATTCCATCGAAACGGCGGTTGCAATCGGCAATGCCGCGTACGGAATTCCCGCGAGGCGGTCATAGTGCAGTTCGCGCAAAACATTCGCGTAGGCGCGCGCAACGCGCTTCAAAATTTGCGGATACGAAACGAGACGGCGCAAATCGAGATAGATTGGAGAAACAATTCCCGATTTGAGTGTGAATTCGCCGAAACGGATGCACCGGGATTGCAACAAGTCATTTGCGAGTAAGCGTTGTGAAGGTTGAAGGTTGAACGTTGAATTTTGAATTTCGAATTTTGAATTTCGAATCGCATTGATTTCATCCCGCAATTTTTTCGCCGCCGCTTTTGGATTCGCCGCCGCCGCAATCGAACGCGACGCGTTGATGAGCAAGCCCATGCCGTCCGCGCGCAATCCCGCGCGCAGTGTTGCTTGCAAATCGCCGCCTTGCGCGCCGATGCCGGGGACGAGGAACCACATCGCGCGCGTGAGCTCTCGCACACGCGCAATGCGCGCAACATCCGTCGCGCCGACGACGAGACCGATGTTGTTGCGCGTATTCCATTCTTGTGCGCGCTGCGCGACGATTTCCAAGAGCGCGCCGTCATTCGTCTCCAACGCTTGAAATTCGTCCGCGCCCGCGTTCGACGTTTTGCACAAGACGAATGCGCCGTGTTCTGCGTTTTCAAAAAAGGGCGCGAGCGCGTCGCCGCCGAGATATGGATTCACCGTAATGGCACTCGCGCCAAATGTTTCAAACGCCGCGCGTGCGTACGCGATGCTTGTTTCTGCAATGTCGCCACGTTTCGCGTCGAGAATGACGGGAATGTTTTGCGGCACACGCGCGATGACATCGCGCAGCGCGTTCATTCCGTCGCCGCCGAACATTTCAAAAAACGCGCTGTTGATTTTGAACGCCGCCGCGTACTCGTGCGTTGCCTCAAGCACGCGCAAACATTGTTCGCGCGCGTCGTTTGCGTATTCCGCGCGCGGGTCGAGACCGACGCACAACAAAGAGTTCGCGTCACGCACACGATTTTCGAGTCGTTCCAAAAACGTCATTCGTCTTTCGTCCTTCGTCGCGCCGTTTTTTGGCGCATCACGCTTTTCCCAGCACCATCGCCAACAACGCCATTCGCACGTACATTCCGTATTCGACTTGGCGAAAGTACGCGGCGCGCGGGTCGCCGTCCACCGCTTCGCTGATTTCGCCGACGCGCGGCAGCGGGTGCATGAGGACCATGTTTTGTTTTGCGCGCGATAGGATTTCGGGCGTGATGACGTATGAATTTTTTACGGCTTCGTATTCGTCCAAATTTGCAAAGCGTTCTTTTTGCACTCGCGTCACATACAACACATCCGTTTCGCTCAACACGTCGTCGAGCGACGTCGTTTCAAATTGCGGAATGTTGTGCGCGTTCAATTCGTCAATCAGTTCGCGCGGCATTTGCAAAAGTTCAGGCGAAACGGAATTCAATTTCACGTTGTAGAGTGAAAGCAAACGCGCGAGCGAATGCACGGTGCGCCCATATTTCAAATCGCCGAGCATCGTCACCGTCGCGCCGTCAATTTTGCCGCGCTCTTCAAGAATCGTGAACAAGTCGAGCAGCGCTTGCGTCGGATGTTCGCCGATGCCGTCGCCCGCGTTGATAATCGGCTTGCGCGCGTATTTCGCCGCCAATGCCGCCGCGCCCGTTTCGGGATGACGCAACACAATCACGTCCGCGTAAGCTTCGAGCGTGCGAATCGTGTCGGGCAGTGATTCGCCTTTTGCGACGGACGAGTATTTCACTTCGTTGATGGGAATGATGCTGCCGCCGAGGCGTTGAATCGCCGCGATGAATGACGAAGAAGTGCGCGTGGATGGTTCATAAAAAAGTACGGCGAGAACTTTGCCTTTGAGCAAATCGAACGAACCGACGCGTTCCACCATCATGCGCATTTCGTCGGCGACGGCGAAAATGTGTTCGAGGTCGTCGCGCGAAAATTGTTTGACGGAAAGAATGGATTGATTAAATAACGGTCCGTCGCGTTTTTCGCCGAACGGCAATTGCATCGCGCGCCCATTACGTCCGTTTGTTTGCGTCAATAGAGTTGGGGTCATGTCTTTGCCTCCATTTTGGAAACGCGAATCCACACGAATCTTTCCGAATCTTTACGAATCCTTTTAGGTCTTTTCGCGTAAATTCGCGTTTTTGATTCGCGTAGATTCGCGTTCTAGTTCAATGGGCGAATGTCGCGCCCAGTTCCCGATTTCGCGATCACACAATCATTTTCAAAAACAGTCTCGCCGCGCAAAACGACGCGCGTCACTTGACCGCGCATCGTGCGTCCCTCGAACGGTGTCCATTTCGCGCGTGTGTACATGTTCGCGCCGCGCGCAGTCCATTCCGCGTCCACGTCCACCTCAATCCACGTTTCGGCTTGCGGGGGAACCTTAAAGATTTTGCGCGGGTTCTCGTAACAGCGCGCAATCAAATCGTCGAGTGTGATAATTCCTTCGCGCACGAGTTCGAGATACAGCGCGAGCGCAGTTTCGAGTCCCGGATAACCGGGCGGCGGATTCGCCGATTCTTTTTCAAAAAGCGTATGCGGCGCGTGGTCGGTGGCGAAACAATCCACAATGTCGAGATTCGCGCGCAAGGCATCCACATCCGCGCGCGTTGCAAGCATCGGACGCACCTCGCATTTTCCTGCGCCGATGGTTTCGCAATCGTCGAGGGTGAGCAAGAGATGATGCGGGGTGACTTCGCAGGTGACGCGCAGTCCTTTTTCTTTTGCCGCGCGAATCAATTCGATTTCCTCTTTGCGGCTGACATGACAAATGTGAACGGGACGGTCATAGATTTGCGCGACAAAAAGCGCGGCGGCGATGGTGCGTCCTTCGGCGTGGCAGAGAATTGGCACCTCTCTTGGAAACGTTTGCATATGCGAGATGAGAGAATCGAGACCGTCGAGTTTGAGTGGACCGAAGGTTTGGTCGAGATACATCTTGAGTCCGCTGCATTGTGCGGCGAACGACGCGGCGATTTGGGCATTGTCCGCGCCCGCGCCAAAGTGAATGCCATAATCGCACACGGCACGTTCGGAGGCGGCGCGTTGTTTTGCCGCGAGCGTTTGTGCGTCGGTGAGGGGCGGCGTGTTGTTGGGCATGTCCATTACAACAGTAAAGCCGCCCGCGAGCGCGGCGCACGTTCCGCTGTGCCAATCTTCTTTGTGTGTCGCGCCGGGGTCGCGCAAGTGAACGTGGGGGTCAATGAGACCGGGTAATTTGAGAATCATGGTACTAGGCAATCAGTGGGCAGTTATCAGTTGTCAGTAATCAGTGAAACGTCAAGCGTGAAACATCACGCGAAGGCAAAAAAAAACGAGTCAATGAAAATCATTGGCTCGTTTGAAAATTCGGAATCGAAAGTGGAATCGAAAAAAAATAGCGCACCCGGCGACGAATCGGCGTCGTATTGTGCGCTCCATCAGATACTCGGCGTGCGTAATTCATATTGCTTGGAAACTTGATGGCGATTATAGAGAAAACTTGATTGCTGTCAAATGCACTATTGCGACGGCGGCTGCACTACGGGCAGTGTCGCAATGTCAACACTCGCATTGATATATTCCGCCGCCACCCAACCCTCTTTGCCAATACTCGGCACGGTTACTTGCAACCACACGCTGTCACTCAAACGTCCAGTAATCACAACTGCCGTGTCTTGCTGCAAGCGGTCAACAATTTCAAAACTCGTCGCGGGTCCCTCGCGCAAATTCAGAATTTGGACGTTGACGGTGCCTGTGGCTTGTTCATTTTTTGGCGCGGCTGTCGGCGCATTCGGTACCGGCGTTCGCTCGGCGAGAAGAATGTCGGGCGTTTCATTGACCAACGCGCTCAAGGTCGGCGTTGCATTCTGTCGCGACAACAGTGATGGATTTTGCAAAGCGAACATGATGATGAACCCCACGACAATCGCGGCGGCAATTCCAAAGCAACCAATCATTGACGGCGAAACGAAACCTTCGGGCAAAATTGAAATGGGCGAGCGCGGTGTTTTGATTTCCGGCGCTTGACGCGCCATCTGTTCAAAATCAAAACGACTCGGCAGCGGGTCTTGCGCTTTTTTTTCAAAATCAATCAGCAAGGGCGCGGCGCTTCCGCTGTACACCTGAACGCCGTGCCAATCCAGCACATTGCCCTTTGCGTCTATCGAACCAACTTGACGCCCGTAGCGGTCAATCACATCGCCGCGCGCGTTGACGCTGCCGACTTGTTCGCGGTGGTTGTCAAATACGAAACCATCGCGGTTGATGTGTCCGATTTTTTTATTGTGTTTGTCGCGCAACGTGCCGTCGTCGTCTTGATAACCGACGAGGAGATTTTCGCGATCGCGGATGGTGATGCTCATACGCGCGCAAGTATAACACAGCGAGAAACGAGTGCTATAATTTACGCAGAGGTATACATGCAATTTCCGTTAATCGAAACTAGACAACTCTATTCGCAGATAAAGTCAGACCTGATTACACTACGCTTCCGCCTGAATCTCTTCTCTCAAATTTTTGAAACCGAAGAGAATATCGAACTCTTGGGCAAGGTCGCCCCAATTTTTTTCTTTCGGGTTCTATATTGGGATGAAGTCGATTACTTGTCCTTAGGAATATCTCGCCTCCTTGATCCGGCAAATACGCGCTACGGAGCTCGGGCATCATTGGCGAAATTCATTCTCGATATTGAATCATTGGATAATAATTTGTCTGCTGAACTCCAAGCAGACCTCCAAAATCTGATAGTTAAAGCCCGGCGAATCCGACAATGGCGAAATAATTGGACAGGTCATAGAGACTACAATACTACCATTCAGCTGCAAGCGCGATTGGTAGGACAGGGCAACTCCCCTATCGGATTCAATCTTACGGAAGTTCGTGAGTGCTTGCAAGATATTGGACAAATGCTAAATAAGTTTGAAGCCAAATTTCATGATGCGGGGCAAACTTTTGCAAACCCAACACCTGAACAATTTCAAGCGTCGAATTACCAAATTGACGAACCTGTGAGTTACGAGACAATCGCAATCACGGAAGGTGCAAATTTTATGCGTGTCCTCACATTAGGCAGCGAACACGATACTCAAACGAATTCGGTTACACCGCTGCCAGCGAGCGTAGACGAACTTCCACCATCCGTTATTGATAGTAATTCTGCAACGAGGGAAGACCTGGAATATGACCTTAACAAAGCGGTGTCCTACCTGGCCCTGGTGGATGAAGAAGCAAGAGCAGCAATAACTCAAGGCACAGATGCTGACCTCAACGAATATCAATTCTTTTTTGTTGAAGAGAAGATTCCATTCTGGCCACCTCTTCAACCAAACCCAATTCCTGTTAGCAAACAACCAGTTGACGTTCCGTTACGTCAAGTTTATTTGCTAGAATGGAATGATGTAGCAATTAACTCAGCTCGGCAGATTAGCTTTGCCTTATTCGTGCAAGACAAGCACTGTCTTGTGTTCGATGAAAACGCGCCTCGTATTCCGTATTAAAAATTAACGGCGAAGTGTCACAACACCTCGCCGTTTCCATTTCCCGTATTTCCCGCGCGCTGTTCTTTAGCGCACTACACTTCCCGATACTCCCCCTCTACCGTATCTTCCGGTTTGCCGCTTCCGCTTGCGCCGTTATCGCCGCCCATGCCGCCGTCACCGCCGAAACCACCGGCTCCGGGAGGCGGAGTGCCTGCGTCTTGATACGCGGATTGTCCGAGTTTCATCAACGCGTCTTGTAACTCTTGTACGCGGCGTTTGATGGGTTCGACTTCGCGTCCCTTCATCACATCGCGCAGCGCGTTGATTTTGCCTTCCACATCCATGCGCGCATCGGCGGGAACTTTGTCGCCCATGTCGTTCAAGAGTTTTTCCGCTTGATACACACTGGCGTCCGCGTTGTTGCGGATTTCGACTTCTTCTTTGCGTTTCACATCTTCGGAAGCGTATTGCTCCGCTTGCTTGACCATCTTTTCAACTTCTTCTTTGCTCAAACCTGAAGATGCCGTGATGGTAATGTGCTGCGCGCGATTCGTCGCCTTGTCCATCGCGCTCACGTTCAAGATACCGTTCGCGTCAATGTCGAATGTGACTTCGATTTGCGGCACGCCGCGCGGCGCGGGCGGAATCCCGTCGAGTACGAATTTGCCCAGTGTTTTGTTGTCTGCCGCCATCGGGCGTTCGCCTTGCAAGACATGAACCTCGACTTGCGATTGCGCGTCCGATGCCGTCGAGAAAATTTGTGATTTCTTTGTCGGAATCGTCGTGTTGCGTTCGATGAGCGGAGTCATCACGCCGCCGAGCGTTTCGATGCCGAGCGTCAAGGGCGTTACGTCGAGCAAAAGAACATCTTTGACTTCGCCGCCCAACACACCGCCTTGAATTGCCGCGCCGAGCGCGACAACTTCGTCGGGATTGATGGACTTGTCCAGATCTTTGTTGAAAAAGGACTGGACGGTTTTTTGCACGAGCGGCATACGCGTTTGCCCGCCCACCATCACCACTTCGTTAATATCGCCCGTCGAAAGTTTTGCATCGCCCAACGCCGCGCGCATCGGTGGAATGGTTTTTTCCACGAGGTCGCCGGTGAGCGCTTCCAATTTCGCGCGCGTGAGTTTCATCACCAAATGTTTCGGACCCGATTGGTCTGCCGTGATGAACGGGAGATTGATTTCGGTTTCCATTGCGCTCGACAATTCTTTTTTCGCGCGTTCCGCCGCTTCCTTCAAACGCTGCAGCGCGAGACGGTCGCCGCGCAGGTCAATGCCTTCTTGCTTTTTGAATTCGTCGGCAAGCCAATTGATGATGCGTTGGTCGAAATCGTCACCGCCGAGGAACGTGTCGCCGTTGGTGGATTTCACTTCGGTCACGCCTTCACCGAGTTCAAGAATCGAAATATCGTACGTGCCGCCGCCCAAGTCATACACCGCGATTTTTTCGTTGCCCTTTTTCTCGATGCCGTACGCGAGCGCCGATGCGGTCGGTTCGTTGATGATGCGTTTCACGTCGAGACCCGCGATGCGTCCCGCGTCTTTGGTCGCCTGACGCTGCGAGTCATTGAAATACGCGGGAACGGTGATGACCGCTTCCGTCACTTTTTCGCCGAGATATGCTTCCGCGTCGGCTTTGATTTTTTGCAAAATCATCGCGGAAATTTCCGGCGGGCTGTATTGTTTGCCGCCCATTTCCACCCATGCGTCGCCATTCGCCGCGCGGACAATTTTGTACGGCACCAGTTTTTTTGTCTTTTCCGTTTCGGGGTCTTCAAATTTGCGACCCATCAAACGTTTAATCGAATAAATTGTGTTTTCAGGATTCGTCACCGCTTGGCGTTTTGCCACATCGCCCACCAACCGTTCGCCGCTTTTGGAAATCGCGACGACAGAGGGAATGAGGTGACTGCCTTCTGCGCTCGGAATTACCGTCGCATCGCCGCCTTCCATGACTGCGACGACGCTGTTGGTTGTGCCGAGGTCAATACCGATAATTTTTGCCATGTGCGTTTTCTCCTTTGGTGTAGTGCGATAGTTCGATAGTGCGGGAGTGCGGTAGTAACTTTTTTACCATCTCACTGCGCAACTATTGCACGATTGCACTATTCGCCTTTTGCCACCTTGACGCGCGTTGGTCGCAGCACGCGGTCTTGTAACATGTAGCCGCGTTGAAGTTCATCCAAAATTTGTCCTTCGCTTGCGCCTTCCGCCGGTTCGTAAAACATTGCCTCGTGAAAATTCGGGTCGAAAGTTTTGCCTTGCGTATCAATGGGAGTCACGCCTTCTTGTTCCAGAATTTGAAGCAGTTGACGTTCCACTGCGCGCATTCCTTCCACCCATGGTTCATGTTTGAATTGCGCGGGAATCGTTTTGAAACCCGCGTCGAAACTATCCAACACATCCAACAATCGTTTCAACAATCGTTGATTCGCGTATTGCGCATAATCGGCTTTGTCTTTTTCCGCGCGGCGTTTGAAATTTTGGAATTCCGCCGTCATTCGCAGATACTTGTCCAGATAGTCTTCGGACTTTTTTTTCTCTTCCGCCAATTGCGCTTCCATTTCACTTGTTGTTTTCAGTTGTTCTTCCAAATCTTTATCAAATCCGTTTCCCTGTCCCATTCCGCCTCCGTCGTTCCGCGTGATTTACGATGCGTGACAATTGAAAGTTACTCGCGCATGAAAAATCTTACTGTCCAGTTGTTGGGCGTTAGTCGTTGCCTTTTAAAAACCAACAACGAGCGACTAACGACTACTGTAAAATCGCAGCATCAAATCGTCCAACATCTGCGAAACATATTTCACCGCACTCACCGCGCGCGGGTAGGGCATGCGCAGCGGACCAATGACGCCGACAACGCCGCTTGCTTCGCCTTCGATGCCATAACGTGCCATCACGAGCGAATAGTCGTTAAATTCTTCGCGTCCGCCTTCGCTGCCAATCACGACCTGTACGCCGTGCGCGGGCGCGAGCCCGTTCATCATCTCTTCCAACAAGGTGCGCTGTTCGAGCACTTCCAACAGCTGCTGCATTTTTTCGACGACGATAAATTCGGGCTGCCGCAAAATGTCAAGCAAACCATCGCGATAAATTTCACGCGAAGTGCGATGGTCCATCTGCTCGATAACTTGATGAATGCGTTGGGCGACGCTGAGCGCAAATCCGCTCAAGGCGCGCATCTGTTCTTTGATTTCTTTTGCCGCGCGCCCCGCGAATTTTTCGTTCAGATGATTGGCGATGCGCCGCAGTTCGTCTTGGTCAACCAAGTCCGTCGAATACAACATTTGTTGTTTCACCGTACCCGCCTGCAAGACCAATACCATCATTGCCACCGTTTCACTAATGGCAATTAATTCAACGTGCTTGAAACGTGTCTGGTACGCGGATGGCGCGGTGACGAGCGCCGCCATTTTGGATGTGTGCGCCAACACCGCCGCCGAGAGCCGCATCCATTGTTCCACGTCGAGCGTAACTTGGTGAAACTGATGCCGAATCATTTGCTGCTCTTCGGGCGTCAGTTCCATATTGTCCATCAACGTCTCGACAAAATAGCGATAGCCCTTTTCCGTCGGCACCCGCCCCGCCGATGTGTGCGGCTGCATCAGAAACCCTTCTTCTTCGAGCGCGGCGAGTTCATTGCGAATCGTCGCCGAGCTCACGCCCAAATCCATCTTGGCGAGCGTTTCCGAGCCGACGGGCTGTGCCTTGTTGACGTATTCTTTAATCAAGAGCGCCAAAAGCATTTGGCGGCGTTCCGTCATCTTCATAGCAGTTTGGTGGAAACAACACAACGCAAGCGGAAGTGGTTCCGCTTGCGAATTTGAAAAAAAACCCTACAAACAGGCAAAATAAAAATTTGTCAAGTTTGTTAGCACTCTTGCGTCAAGAGTGCTAGGAATATACCACAAAAAGCACCCCAAGTCAATAGTTTTTCCGCATTAAAATTTTGTATAATGCGCTATCGTGGCTCAACAAGTGGCTTGGGCGCTCCCGCCTTCACCCGAAATGCTTCGCCTCGCGCGTCTGCTCACGGGAACCCTATTGCCTGACGAACTCGAGGAATCGGACCTGCTCAAATTGGCTCTCAATGCCCAACGTCATGGCACGGCGGCAATGTTCTATTGGCGTTTGAACCGTGCGGGACTGGGGCGGCTCGCTTTCGGAAGCGGAAGTGTCCAACGCGCTCATTTCAAACAGGCGCACAATTATCTCGAACGCAAGGATGCCTTTGCAAAAATTCACGCCGCGCTCGAAACCGCCAACATTCCCGCGATTTGGCTCAAAGGCTTTGCCCTCGCACACAGCGTCTATCCCAATCCCGCGCTGCGCTCCATGCGCGACCTTGACGTTCTCGTGCCCAACGCGCAAAAGGAAACGGCGCTCGCTCTCGTACAAGAACTTGGTTATCAATTGGAGGTACCCGCGCACACGCAGGCGACACAAGACATGTGGCATCACTTTCATCTGCGCGGCAGAGTGACGTTGGAATTGCACTATGGCTTGATTGGCTTGCGCTCGAAAATTTTGCCCGCGCCCGCGCTCACCTGGTTCCGGGCACAAACGCGCGAATTGGACTGCGGCGGAACCAAATTTATAGCGTTCCTGCCCGAAGCAGAATTGTTGTACCTCTGCGCGCACGCGATTTTGCAGCACGGCGAAACGGAATTTTTATTGCACCGCTATCTCGACCTGCACTTGCTCATTGAAAAAAATCCCCTGCTCAATTGGAACTTGATTTTGGAACGCGCCGCAGAACTGCATTGGACGTACGCCGTACAACGCGCGCTCGAAATCACACGCGCGTATTTTGGCACAATCCTGCCAGAGAATTTGCTGAACGAATTGCAAACGCGTGCGCGCGGCGAGAACGACCAACACATTGGCTTGTTCGTTGCTCCCGACGCGACGCGGCTTGAGGCAACGCGCAGTTTCATGCGCGCAATGACGCTTGCCGAAAAGTGGAAATGGTTTTGGAGTTCGCTCTTTCCCACGCCTGCCTTCCTGCGTTGGCGTTACCGCACTCGCGCAGGGTGGCAAGTTCCGTTCTTTTATTTTTATCGTTGGTTCGTTATCTTGCGCGATGTTTTGCAAACGATGTTAAAATGGGTGTGCCATAAACTTGTCTGCATGGAACAATGACGTGATTCTGTATCACTACAGTGCCTTTGGTCTCGGCATTTCTTCTCAACTCGAACTCCCCGAACTGCTCGCGCAAGACGCGCCGAGCGAACTATCGCATGACGATGTAACCATTCAATTTGGCAGTGTCCCCGAACATTTAGAATCTCCCACCGGACGCGGCGTGTTGTACGAAATTTCGCCCGAACAATTTTTGCTCAATCTTCCCGGCACCGCGCGCTATCTTGTTACGAACGGCAACCACATCGTCATCGAACGCGCGCGCAACGCGCACGACGCGCAAGTGCGTTTGTATCTGCTCGGTTCCGCGTTCGGCGCGCTCTTGCATCAGCGCGGCGCGCTCCCCATTCACGGCAGCGCCATCGAAACGCCGCGCGGCGCAATCATTTTTTCGGGACCGTCGGGGCGCGGCAAGTCCACGCTCGCGTGGGAATTTCATCGGCGCGGCTATCGTCATTTGAGCGATGATGTTTCAGTTGTTGGATTCGACGCGCAAGCAAAACCACTCGTCTATCCCGCGTATCCGCAGATGAGTTTGTGGGCGGACGTCTTGGACAAACAAGGACGCGCGCGCGAGGAATTGCGCCCCGTTCATTCCGAATTGCAAAAATACGCGCTCCCGACACGCGAATCCTTCAACGCCGCGCCCGTGCCGTTGTTTGCCATGTACCTCTTGAGTGTAGTTAACACCGACACGTTAGAAATCACCCCCATCAAAGGTTTGGACAAATTGCAAATTCTCACTGCCAACACCTATCGCCCGCGTTTCATGACGGCGATGGGCAAACGCGCGCAGCATTTTAAATTGGCGACCAACGCGGGAAAAATCATTCACACGCGCCGTGTCGTGCGTCCCGTGACCCCGTTTCGTTTGCGCGAACTCGCCGATTTGATTGAACAGGATTTGGCGACATGACGACGCATCTCAAAAATGGCGATGGAGAAAGCCGCGAGGGCGATTTACAACTGATGTCGTTGTAAGGCGCGCCTTGTAAAATCATTTTTGAAATGCGTCGGAGCAAAATCGTGTGGCTCGCGTCGTATCCCAAATCGGGAAACACCTGGCTGCGCGCGTTCCTCGCCAATTATTTGAACAATGCGGAAACGCCCGCGCGCATCAACGAATGGAACGTTGGGTTTATTGCCAGCGCACGCAATTCCTTTGAAGAACTCGTCGGCGTCGAAGCGTCTGACCTCACACCCGAACAGATTGAAAATTTGCGCCCGATGGTCTATCGCCTGCACGCGGAGGACAGTCAAGAAACGCTGTTTCGCAAAGTGCATGACGCGTATCAACTCACGGCGGGGGGCGAACCGATGTTTCCCGCGGATGTCACACATGGCGTCGTCTACATCCTTCGTCATCCGTGCGATGTCGCCGTTTCGTACGCGCATCACAATTCGCATTCGATTGACCGCGCCATCGCGTGCATGAACAATCCCCATCACACTCTCGCCGGACGGCAGGACGGCGTGGATGTCCAGTTGAAACAAAAACTGTTGACGTGGAGTCAGCACGCGCGCAGTTGGCTCGCCTCCGGTTTGAATTGTCATGTCGCGCGCTATGAGGACATGCACGCGCAGCCGCTCGAAACGTTCGGCGCAATTGTGACATTTGCGGGACTCGCATATGATTCCGCGCGTTTGCAGCGCGCGTTGGAATTTTCATCCTTTCAGGAATTGCAGACGCAAGAGGCGCGCGACAATTTCAACGAACGCCCGCCCCGCGCGCCCAATTTTTTTCGTCAAGGCAAAGCGGGAACGTGGCGCGAAATTTTATCCGCATCCCAGGTCGCGCAAATCGTGGATGCCCACCGCGACGTGATGCGGCAATTCGGTTATCTCGACAGAGAGGGAAATGTTTTATGAATCTGGATACGACTCTCGTTCGCAACCATTCACTCACCACCGCCGAACTCGACGGCGAAGTGGTGATGTTGAGTTTGGAAACGAATCGCTATTACGGCTTGAATTCCGTCGGCACCCGCATCTGGGAACTCCTCGCGCAGCCCAAGACCCTCTCCGCCGTTTGTGACATCTTGCTGCAAGAGTACAATGTCTCGCGCGAGCAATGCGAACGTGAAGTCCTCGCCGTTGCGGAAAAACTGTTGGATGAAAAACTAGTCCACGTTTCCCCATGAGCGCGATTTTCGGGGTCTGGAAAAAAAATCACGCGCCCCTCGCACCTGCGCTCGAAGCGATCGAAAACGCGCTGTGTGAATGGCGATGCGACACGCGTGCAACATGGCACGCCGAAAAAATCGGTGTGGGCGCGCGTGTGTTGTACACGACGCCCGAATCGCAGCACGAACGCATCCCGTTCACACATCCCGCATTTCCACACCTCGTACTCGTCGCCGACGCGTGGCTCGACAACCGCGCAGAACTGTGCGACATCTTTCAAATTTCGCACAGCGAACGCGCAACCATTTGCGACAGCGAATTGATTTTGCGCGCGTACGTGAAATGGGGCGACGCATGCGCGGACAAACTGCGCGGCGAATTCGCGTTCGCGTTGTGGGACGCGCCGCGCGAACGCTGGTACTGCGCGCGCGACTTGATGGGCTTCAAGCCCCTTTTTTATTTTGATTCGCCACAACTGTTTTGTTTTGCGTCCGATGTGCGCGGCGTGTTGGCATGTCCGGGAGTGCCGCAAACATTGGACGAAGGCATGTTGGCGACCTATCTCGTCGCTTCTACCACCACGGCAGAAAAGCGCCGCACCTTTTACCAAAACATTTTCAAAATTCCCCCCGCGCATTTTCTCGTCGTCACCCGCCCTGCCGCGCAGCTCGCGCGCTATTGGCATCCCGACGACGCGCCGACAGTTTCCTTGCCGACGCGGGACGCGTACGCAGAACGAACACGCGAACTTTTGGAACGCGCGGTCGCCGACGCGACGCGCACAAATTTTCGCGTTGGCGCACACTTGAGCGGCGGACTCGATTCCACCACCGTCGCGGTTCTTGCTGCGCGCCAAGTGCGAATGCGCGGCGAAATGCTGCACGGCTATTCGTGGTCCCCCTCCCCTCATCGGCGAAACATGGCGGATGAGGACGAACGCGCGTTTATCGAAATGGTGTGCGCGCAAGAACACATTACCCCGCGCTATCTCGAATACACGGTAGACGATGCCATTAAAATTCAAACGCGTGACATGACGCGTGTGCCGCGCGAGATGGCTCTGCGCGAAGAACAAGTGCAAGAAGCGAGCGCGCGCGAAAACATTCGCATCATGCTGTCGGGCTGGGGGGGCGACGAATTGCTCTCGTACAGCGGGCGCGGCTATTTGCCCGATTTGTTGCGGCGCGGCGAGTGGGGAAAATTGCGCGCGGAAATGGCGCGGCGGATTCCCAAAAATTTTCGCGGCGCGGAGCGCGCGCGCGCGTACGGCAGTCTGTTCCGCCGCCAAATGGTTTGGTTTCTCTTGCCCGATTTCATCTGGGCGATTCATTCGCCGTACGGCGGGCGGCGCATCCAAACAAAATACATTCGCCCTGAATTTTTTCGGCAGCAGCGCGCGGCGATTGAATCGTTGCGTGACCCGCTCGCGCGCGATTTTCCGAATGTGCGCGTGACGCAAAGCGTGCGGCTCGAACACGGTCATCTGTCGCGACGCATGGAGAGTTGGGCAACGCACGGCGCAAAACGCGGCATCGTCTATCGGTATCCGCTGCTCACGCGTGAAATTGTCGAGTACGCTTTGGGGCTGCCGCCCGAGTTGTACTATGACGCGGGTTTTTCGCGCGCCGTGTTGCGAAACGGCACGCGCGGCATTTTGCCCGAAACGATGCGCGCGACGCGCACGAAAGCGGAACCTTTGGCAATTGGCATTGTCGGCGATATCCTTTCACACGCGACGTATGCGTTGTATGAACAGACGCGCCCGCGTTTTGCGAATCATCCTGCAACCGGGTACATCAATGTCGCCGCACTGCAAGCCGAAACGAATGCGCGCAAATTGGCTTGGACCCGTTCCGCACCGTTTCTGAGCGCGCTCTCTTGTTTTTATTTGCAGCTCGAACCGGGCGAAAGCTTGTGGGAAAAATAATGTCTCGCTCGCGTGTGCAGCGTCTCGTCACGCTGTCGTGGCGCGAACGTTTGCGTTTGGCAGAAGCGCTGTGTTGGCTCGCGCTCGCGCGCCTTGTCTTGCTCACGCTCCCGTTCAACACCATCGCGGCGCGTTTGGGTACGAGACAGCAGCTCTCGCGCGAAACTTTTGATAATCCCATTCAACGCGCGCAGGCAAGGCGCATCGGCTGGGCGGTGACGACGATGAGCCGTTACGTGCCGTGGGACAGCGCGTGTCTCGCGCAGGCGCTGGCGGGCAAGTGGATGCTCGGCACGCGCCATTTGCCCAGCACGTTGTATCTCGGCGTCGCGTATGATGAAAATAAAAAGATGCGCGCGCACGCGTGGCTGCGCTGCGGTGATGTATTTGTAACCGGCGCGCCGCAGCATCAACGGTTTACAATTATTGCAACCTTTGCGTGAAAAATTCGCGCGACGTTGTGCTATAATGTTGCGAGTTACTTGCAAAGGATTCCGGCAATCTCCACGAGTGCAGCATTAAACAAGCTCTTGTGAGTCGCGCACAATGAAATCGTTTAGAAAGCGTCTTTCAACGCATCGGTACGAAAAACAAGTTGGTTAATGATGCACGAGTTTGCGGTACACGCGCGAGGGCGGGGCTCGCGCATCCGGTACGGCAAACAAGGAGAACACCCCTTGCCATGTGTTCAAATCTCACTCAAAGGAGTTATGTATGCCTACTCAGCACGGCTCTCTCCCCTCAGACGTCTCCAGTGCGGAAACCATCCCGTCACAACATGCCACGCCCGCTTCTGCCGCCACCAAACAGGAATGGGAAACGCCGACGCTCGAGATGATTGCGTTGGATGAAACGGAAAGCGGAGCATTTTTTGCGACGGCAGAATTGACATCGCCGCTCAACGCGCAACCGCTCCCATCCTAGCTCGCGCCTCTCTTGAAATGAGAAGAATTGTACAAGAATCTGCCGCGCGTGCTGAGATCGCGCGCACGTTTTTCTACGCGCAACCTTGTGTCAACAAGTCGCGCTTTACAGCGTTCGGTGCATCGGATAGCATAGCGGTCCGATTGGAACCAACTATACGGAGGTCTTTGTATGGAAGCCCAACTCCCAACCCCATTGTCCAAAACTGAAACGGAAGAAACCACCAAGCAGGAATGGCAAATGCCTGCCCTGACCACTTTTTTTGTTGAAGAAACGGAAAGCGGAACGGCGGCAGGGTTCACCGAGTGCTTCCCCTGTTGCAATCCGTCATAGAGCGAGTGGAGTCACACGACATAGAAACAAAGACCACAATCTCAGATAATACGAACCAGCCAGAAACCCCCAAGCAAGAATGGCAAACGCCGGAACTGATGGCAATCGGAATGGAAGCTACCGAGAGCGGTACGTTCGCCTCCGATTTCGAAACAGCGCTGTGTTGCCTGCCATCCTAACGAACACACAATCACCACTCGCTCAAAGCGCGCCAACGGATGTACGCGTAAATTCATTGTCACGTGGAGGTGTTCAAACATGGAGAGTCAAATTCCAACCCAAACCGCTGATGATACGCAAGAAAATGCCAAACTGGAATAGCAAGCACCGCATCTCACGGAAATCGAGGTGAAGGACACTGAGAGTGGCGCTAGTCTCAATATAGCCGAGACGCCCTCCTGCCTCTGTGTGATGTCTTGAGTGTTTCCAAAAACGCGCACAGAAACGTACACGAATATTCATGGCAACGCACAGGTGTTTAAACGCCGAAACTCCAACTCCAACCGGTGATGACACGTACGAAAACGCAAAACAAGAATGGCTAACGCCGGAACTCTCGCACATCGAACTGCACAATACAGGTACCGCTATTCTCCCCATTGTCCTTGAGACCGCGTGTGTCTATCCAGACGTCTAATAGGTTGATGGGTTATACAGCTCTCTGGTAATGCGCTTGCCTGCGCTTACTGATTTCCCGTCTTGCGACGAGTGGCAACCAATTCTGAATCATCACAAACTCTGTGGGACAAAGCACGCGCGCACTTGAAAAATCCGCGCGACCCGCGCCTTGCCCAACTTGCGCTCACCTATTACGAACAAGCCCTCGCCCTCGCTCCAAACAATCTCGACCTCCTGCTCGATTTTGGCGACGCATACGCACGCCTTGGGCAACAACAGCAAGCGCTCGAACTGTGTGAACGCGCCTTGACGATGGACCCCCAATCTGTTAAGGCGCGTTGGGCGCAGACCCTCTGGCAAATTCCACATCACTATAAAACCGCACAAGACATCGAAACCTCACGCGCGGCGTACACGATGCAGCTCGCGCAGTTCGCCGCGCAGCTCGATTTGTCGTCGCCCAAAAAAATTTCGGCGGCGGCGGATGGGCTTTCCAAGAGACTGCCCTTTTATCTCGCGCATCAAGCACAAAACGACGCGGCGCTTCAGCGTGTGTACGGCGAAATGCTCCATCGCGTCTTTACCGCGCGCTATCCCGCATTTGCTTCACCCCCCCCTCCCGCGCCGCGCGCCGCAAAAGAACCCCTGCGCGTCGGCATTGTCGCCGATGAATTTCGCAATCATTCCGTCTGGAAAGTGATTCTCAAAGGATGGGTCACCCAGTTAAATCACGAACGTTTCGCGCTGTACGGTTACGCGACAAATGAACATTCCGACGCGGAAACGGAAATCGCGCGCACACACTGCGTCAAGTTCACGCAAGGCAAATTCAAAATTCACGAATGGGCAGAAAAAATTCGCGCCGACGAATTGCATGTGCTCATTTATTCCGCGATTGGGATGGCGAAAATGCCTTCGCTTTTGGCGGCGCTGCATCTTGCGCCCGTGCAATGTGTTGCCACCGGACATGCGTTGACGAGCGGTCTGCCGAGCATGGACTATTGTTTGAGCGGCGAGGGGGTTGAAACGCCGCGCGCGGACGCGCACTATACCGAACAACTCGTGCGCCTCCCGAATCTCGGCATTTATTATCAAGAAAACATTTCGGAATGGTCTGCGCGCGACCGCGCCTCGTATGGTCTGCGCGAAAAGGCCGTCGTCTATTTCGTGCCGCACTCGTTGTGGAAACTTTTGCCCCAGTACGATTTCATCTATCCCGAAATTGCACGCGCCGTGGGCGACTGTCAATTTGTGTTTATGCAAAACAAACAAGCCGCGTCGCTCACACGTCAATTTGAAAAGCGCCTTGCGCACGCGTTCCAACAAGCGGGTTTGGATGCGCGCGCGCATCTTGTGCTGCAGCCGCGTTTGAAATCGGCAGATTTCCAGACGCTACAACAGCACGCGGATATTTATCTCGACAGTTTGGGGTACGGCGGGATGACGAGCGCGCTCGAAGCGTTGGCTTTCAATTTGCCCATCGTCACGCGGCGCGGCGATTTTTATCGCAACAATTTTTGTGCGGCGTTGTGTACGCAAATCAATGTGACGGAAACGATTGCCGATACGGCAGAGGAATTTGTCGCGCACGCGATTCGTTTGGGCAAAGCTTCCGTGTGGCGCGCGCAGGTGCGCGAAAAAATCGCGGCGCAAAAACATTTGGCGTACTGTGACCGCGCGGCAATCGAGGGCTTGGAGAATTTTCTGGAACATGCCGCGCAGGTTCGCGCGGCTTGAAATGAAAATGCTGCACTCGCGCATTTCGTTCATAAGCGACAGACGAATTGGTCCTGTCGCTTTTTTTTGCGCTATAATCTTGGCGATGAATGAACATCAGCGCGCGCGCTATTTGCGCCAAATGATTTTTTCCAACATCGGCGAAGCGGGGCAAGAAAAATTGCTCGGCGCGCGTGTCCTCGTCGTCGGCTGCGGCGCGACGGGTTCGGTGATTGCATCCACCCTCGCGCGCACCGGCATCGGCTATTTGAAAATTGCTGACCGCGATTTTGTGGAATTGAACAATTTACAGCGACAGGTGTTGTACGACCAAGACGATGTGCATTCGCGCACGCCGAAAGCGATTGCCGCCGCGAACAAGTTACGCCGAGTGAACTCGTCAATCCAAATAGTGCCGTGTGTTGTTGATGTACACGCAGAGAATATCGAGGAATTGATTGCCGATGTAGATTTGGTATTGGACGGCACAGATAATTTTGAAACGCGTTATCTCGTGAACGACGCGTGTGTGAAACACAACAAGGCGTGGATCTACGGCGGCGCGGTTTCGAGTTACGGCGCGACGTTCACGATTCGCCCGCACGAGTCCGCGTGTTTTCGCTGCATCTTTCTCCACGCGCCGCCGCCCGGCACATTGCCCACATGCGACACCGTAGGCGTCATTGCGCCGATTGTGAATGTGATTGGCTCGCTCGTTTCTGCTGAAGCGATAAAATTTTTCGTCGGCAGTGGCGAACGCAATCGCGGACTCGTCAACATTGACTTGTGGGAAAATTCGTTCGACGTGTTGGAAATCGAACGTCGCGCGGACTGTCCATGCTGTGTCAAACATCAATTCGCTTTTCTCGACGACGCGCATGACGGCGCGGCGTTTCTCTGCGGACGCAACGCGATTCAAATTCGCCCACCGAAAAAATCCGCGCTCGATTTGGCGCAGCTCGCCGCGCGCCTTCAACCCCTCGGACGCGTCGCTCAAAACGATTACCTGGTGCAATTCACGCTCGACGATTTTGACATTACCATTTTCCCCGACGCGCGCGCAATTATCAAAGGAACGGAAGATGCGGGGATCGCGCGAACTGTGTACGCGAAATATGTGGGCACATGAAAACAGATTTCACTCTCATCCATCTTGAATCTCAAGCCGATGCATTCTGGCGATACGTGAAAGGATGGCAAGAGGATCAAATCTTGGAATGGCTTGAAGCGCATGGCACGCTTGTGCGAGATTTGTTTCCGATGGATGATCGGCTATTTCTCTTTCGTTCCGTACAGGGCATGCAGACAGGCTTTCGCCTTACCGAAGACGGAAAACTCGTTATCATGCTTGATCACACAACCTATGAAGCTAAAGATTCTTGATGAAAACAAACACTCTTTCCAGCCTCAATCAACTCATCACCAACCGCTACCGCTGCCCGCGCCCGGCAACAAGGACAAGCAGCAAGAGAACCCCAAATGCGCTCACCCGTAAAAGGTGTTTGCGCTGCCTGCTGCGCTTGGCTTGATGTTGACGTTCAAGACGCTCTTTATCTGAATGTGACATCCGCATCCTCCTGATTTATGGAGTAATTTCAGCGCGGTAATGATGGTGTCCATCGTTGCCCGCCGCAGCGACGGCAAGTAAAATGGCATTCAGGTCTGTTTTGGATGGCACATAATCTACCATCGCGAGGCCCCATGCCAGTGCAATCTCAGCCGATACAACGCCATCCAGACGCAACAGCGAATTTCGCACGCGGTGTGCACAATTTTCGCAGCCCAAACCCCATACGGTCAGGAGTACGCTCTGTGCCGCATTTTGATCCTCAAGGTTAACGTCTTTCTGAATCGGTTCCACATGACAATTTGCATTCATCTCTACCCCTTTCGCAATGCAGTGGCATTAGCATAACAAAGAGAATCACGACGTGCTACCGCCTTTCGGCGAATCCAATGCGCGCCATTTGGTGTGTCGAAGCGAAAAGAGAAATCGCAGAGCAAAATCAGGCTCTGCGATTTCTCTTTGAAAAGACCTGCTATAGGAAGTCAAGAGGTCGAACCTTGAAATTTTTACGCGGTCTGCGAACTCAACCGCACTTCATACGGACGTTGTTCCTTGAGCACAACGAAGATGCGCGCCAACAGTTTGCGGCAGAGTGCGCCGCTGACGGTGTTGTGATGTTTGCCTTCGGCACGCTTGCGTTCGTAATAGGCTTGCAGGTCCGGATCGTGTTGGCGTGCGATGTTGGCGGCGAGCCAGACGGCACGGCGCAAGTAGGGTGAACCGCGTTTGCTCATGTGCATTTCACTGCCGGTGAACTGACCGCTTTGATACACCCGCGCATCAATGCCGGTGTAGCCCACCAACTTTTCGAGGGTCTCGAAGCGTTGAATGTCCCCAATCTCGCCCAGAATCGTAGCGGCGGTCACCGGACCGATACCGACAATCGAGGTCAGGTGTTGGGGGAATTGTGTCAGCAAGGCTGCGATGGCCAGATCGACTTGTGCGACTTGGCTTTCCAAAAACTCAAGCTGTGCGATGAGACATGCCACTTCCAGTTGGGCGGCATCGGCCAGATAGGAAATGCCAATTGAGTTTTGCGCCGCCTCGACCACTTGTTGCGCTTTGGGGACACCGAAGCGCCCGCGACTACTGGCACGCAAGAGTGCGGCGAGTTCACTTAAATCGAACGCCGCGCTCTCATCCGCACTGGCGGCGTGTTTGAGCAAGGTGCGCGAACTGGTCAGAAACACGTCGGAAAACAAGGCCTCATATTCGGGAAAGATGCGATCCAACACATTCAAGACGCGGCGTTTGTTGTCGCCGATTTGGTCAATCAAGTTCCAGCGGAAGCGCGTCAGTTCGCGCAGTTGGAGTAGGTGTTTGTTGGGCGACAGGATGGCGCTACTCCCACCGATGCGTAAAAAATTCGCAATCCAAAACGCATCGCGGCGATCGGTCTTGGTGATCCGCACGCCCGTTTTGCGATAGGCGTGCACTTGCAATGGGTTGAACACATGCACCGTGAACCCGGCGGCGCTCAGATGTTCATAGAGTGCCAGCCAATACGGTCCCGTGGCTGCGAGCGCCACTTGCACCGTCGCAGGCAGTGCGCGCAAGGTGTCAAGGCACTGTGCAAAACCGTTGCGCGTATTGGCGATGGTCAGCGGCTTGCCGACAGCTTGCCCCGTTTCATTCACGACGACCATTTGGTGTTCACGTTTGGCAATATCAATTCCGGCAAAATATAGCATCGAGACCTCCCGAACGAATGAAGTGAGGTGTCCTCGGTGCTCTACGTAATCACAGCCTTGTGGGTGATGCGAGCCGTAACGCTCAACCTGCTTATCCGTGACCGCACGTAGAGCCGAGGCGACAGTCTTTCTCACGAGGCGGACCCTCAAGGAGGACAACGTCGACCTCGACTTCTACATGCAGTCTATGAATCTTGTTCACAGTCGTCAACTGTGAACGACTCTACTATACAAGGAGGCAATCCCTATGAACGCGCTTTGGATTATAACGGTGTTCGTCGTTGTGGATGATGTGATGCACGAACTTGGACATCGCAGCCACAAATTAGCCCAGGCCTCTGACGCTGAAGTCTTGCTCGTTGCCATTGTCGCGGCACAGTTCTTTCAAAACCACCATGAACGCGCCTTGAGTGTCTTGCACGAAACGCACTATCTTTCGGGACCGTTGAGTATTTCGCGCTTCAATCGGCGGCTGCATGCCTTGGCAGACTGGTTGCCCTGGCTCGCCGAAGTGTTGTGCGAATTGTCCACGCAGGGCCAAGTCTTTGTGATGGATTCGTTGCCAATTCCGGTGTGCAAACGAATGCGGGCGCGGCGCTGTCGCAAAGTGCGCGGACGGATTTATTGTGGCTATTGTGCGGCTAAAAAAGAGAAATTCTTTGGCTGGCGTTTGCATCTGGTCTGTACGCCAAGCGGTGCGCCCGTGCGTTTTACGCTGTTGCCCGCTTCGCTGCATGATCTCACGCCGATTCATGAATTAACCTATGAACTACCGGAAGGCGCCTGTGTCTTTGCGGACAAAGGATATGTTAGTGCGCCCAGTGCCGCATTCATTTTGAA
>CALMZO010000445.1 GCA_937870825.1 uncultured Chloroflexota bacterium
CTGCCCGGCGTCCACGCGGTGTTGACGTACAAGGATATTCCGCGCGTCGTCTATTCCACCGCCGGACAATCCGACCCGATTCCCGGTCCGCTCGATATGTTTTCGCTGGACGACAAAGTGCGGTACGTCGGTGACCGCGTTGCGTTCGTCGCGGCGGAATCGGAAGAAATTGCGGAACGCGCGTTGGAACTCATTGAGGTTGAATATCAAGAACTGGCCGCGATTGTTGATTCGCGCGACGCGATGAAACCCGATGCCGTTCGCATTCACGATGAAGCCGAGTACGTGAATTTTGGCGAAAGCAATCCCGCAAAAAATATCGCGGCACAAATCGAATTTGAATTGGGGAATGTGGAAGAAGGATTCAAGCAAGCGGATTTTGTTTTGGAAGAAGAATACGCGGTGCCAAAAGTGCAGCAAGTTAGCATCGAGCCGCACGTCGTCGTGACGTGGTGGGATGAAGATGACCGTCTCGTGATTCGCACGTCAACCCAAGTGCCGTTTCACGCGCGTAGAATTCTCGCGCCCGTTTTGCAATTGCCGCCAAAACGCATTCGCGTCATCAAGCCGCGCATCGGCGGCGGATTCGGCGGCAAGCAAGAAGTGTTGATTGAAGATGTCGCCGCGCATCTCACGATTGCGACAGGACGTCCCGTGCGGTACGAGTACACGCGTCCCGAAGAATTTGTGAACGCGCGTTCGCGTCACCCGATGCGCGTGCGCATGAAAACGGGAGTGATGCGCGATGGCACGATGGTGGCGAACGAAATGTACGCGCTCTCCGACACGGGCGCGTACGGCTGTCACGCCGTCACCGTCACGGGCAACACGGGGCAAAAATGTATGGGGCTGTACAACGCGCCCAACATTAAATTTCACGCGCACATTGTGTACACCAACACCCCCCCCTCCGGCGCATTTCGCGGCTATGGCGTCCCGCAAGGATTTTTTCCGCTTGAAGTCCACATGGAAAAAATCGCGCGCAAATTAAATTTGGACCCGTTGGAATTTCGGTTAAAGAACGCGGTGAAAGCGGGCGATGAACTTCCGACTTCCAAAGCGTGGAGCGAAGGACGCGAACCGCATCCCGAAATCATTGAAACGTGCGGACTCGCGGAATGTGTGAGCGAGGGAGCGAGGGCGATTGGATGGAGAGGGACGGGTAGCACGTATCAAGTAGTAGGGCAATCCCCTGCTACGAATACCCTGCTACCTGATACCCGCAGCCATCTGCGTCGCGGGCAAGGCGTCGCGTGTGTGATGCAAGGCACGGCAATTCCGTACCTCGACATGGGCGGCGCGTCTATCAAAATCAATGACGATGGTTCGTTCAATTTGCTCGTCGGCGCGACGGATTTGGGAACGGGGTCGGATACGGTACTCGCGCAGCTCGCGGCAGAAATTCTTGGCGTGCCGCTCGATGACATTCTCGTCTATTCGAGCGACACCGATTTCACGCCGTTCGACAAAGGCGCGTACGCGTCGTCAACGACGTACATTTCCGGCGGCGCAGTCGTGAAAGCGGCAGAACAAGTCGCGCAGCAAATCAAAACGCGCGCCGCGCAAATTTTTTCGGACTGGGATGACGAGTCATCACGCACGCCGCGTAGTTTAAGCACTATGCGTGATGACTCGTCAGCAGAGAAACACGGCGCGACGGATATTCCGCGCACCGAGTTCGAGCAGCCCGAAACATTCCCGCCAACCCCTGACCCCCGAACCCTGCCCCCGGCGCTTCGTCCAAACGACATTGTTTTGCGCGACAAACGCGCGTGGGCGCCCGACGGACGTTCGCTTTCGCTTTCCGAAATCGCGCTCTCGACGCTGCATCATCGTGACCAACATCAAATCATGGCAGTCGCGTCGTACGTTTCGCCAAAATCACCCCCCCCCTTCGCCGCACAATTCGCGCAAGTGTTGGTGGATACCGAAACGGGACAAATCACCGTCGAAAAATTGGTGATGGCGGTGGACAGCGGCGTGATTGTGAATCCCGTCACCGCGTCGGGACAAATTGAAGGCGGCATGACGCAGGCGTTGGGCTACGCGGTGTGTGAGGAAATGTTGTACGACGCGAAAGGTGATTCGGTGATTAAAGAATTGGGTGATTATAAAATTTTTGCCGCCGACGAAATGCCCGAACTGCAAACGATTTTTGTGCAAACGTTTGAACCCTCGCATCCGTTCGGCTTGAAAGCGGTCGCGGAAATTCCGATGGACGGCGTCGCGCCCGCCGTCGCGAATGCAGTGTACGACGCGTGCGGGGTGTGGTTGAATGAGATACCGATGACGCCGGAGAGGGTGTGGAATTCTTTGAAAAAGAGATAAGCCATGGCATCGCGGCAAAGAATTTTTGAAATTCAAGATTACAGTGGAACACGGGTGGTCTTGGGCGCAAAGGAATGGAATAACAAGATTATTTCGGATGCTCCCATCGGTCACCCCGAAGTCGCAGATTATGTTGACACCATTCGCCTGACAATTGGCGAGCCAGACATTGTGTTTGAAAGTACCACCCGCTCAGACACTCGCCTGCTATACAAGTTGAATGCGGGGCGCGATGAATACCAAGGGAAACATCTTGTCATAGTGGTAAAATATGTGCAGGAAACGGATGCATTACGCGGCTATGTTAGCACTGCATATTTAGCCCGTGGACTGTATGCGGGAGGAAAAATCTTATGGCAACGAAAAAATCTGCTCGCGAATTGAAGGCTCAGTATGATGCCGAACAAGACATCTTGTATTTGACGTTCACGAAACGCGCACAAAAGGCCGTTGCAGAAGAAATTGGCGATGAAGTCTTTGTGCGTTATGACCCAAAGACGCATGATGTCATCACAATCGAATTTCTGAACATGTCCGCGCGTCTTGAACAAGTTTTTGGCAAAGATTTGAAATTCATCGAATCCAACCGTCAAGAACGATTGTTGTTTCCTATTGAATCATAAATCAATGGTAACGCGCGTGTGCATGAGGCACGCTCAATCTGTGAACTGCTGATACACAATCAACACCAGCAACTCACCCAGAAACGCAATTACAACATACTCCCAAGGCATCCGGGTTGTGAACGCGAGCGTGACGAGTGAAGTCATGATAATGAGCGCGACACTGTAGAGAAACTTGCCGACGAAATCTTCGGGCAGATGTGATTTGCGTTTGGAACGTTTGTTGGAGAACAAGGACCGACGTGTGCGGTTCTTGTTTTGTTTTCGAGAATTGAAATTTGTCATTCAGGTCAAGCAAAAACGCGCGCACGATTCATTCGATGCGTTTGCTGCGTCTGCTGTGTTTGCGTGGCAAACGTAGCAAACAACGGCAGTTCCATTTGCGGCGAGGGCAGCGCGGGACGCGGACGCGCGGGCAGCAAGTGACGCGTGAGGTCGAGACGTTTTTGGAGCGCGCTCTGTTTGACGCCAAGCGCGCTGAATAATGTCGTCACCGTTCGCGCGGTGAGTTCCGCATAACGCGCGGCGTCATAACCGTACAAACCGTCGAGATGTTCCACCGCGCGCGCGCGGTCCGACGGCGCACGCGCGCGATATTCCGTAATCACATAGCGAATTGTTTCACCCGCCGCGAGCTGCACGCCGCGCCCCAACAATTCTTTGGCGACAACTGCGTTGAGGTGATTGGTCTTGTATGCTTTAGGGTCGCGCGAGAGATGCTGCGAAATTACCAAATCGCGAAACGGAATTTGCCCCGCGTGCAATTTGTCCAAAAGGTCGAGCGTCATGCGTAAAACGTCGCGCGCGCGTTCGAGAAATTCCGCGCGATTTTTCGCGGTGGCGAGTACGCCAATCATTTCCACTTGCGCGCGGCGGAGAAAGGGGGGGGTGTCGGAACGCCGCGCTTCGATGCCGCGCATTTTGATTTCGCCGTCGCGGAACACGCCGAAATAGCGATTGGCGACGGGCATCTGCGGGTCTTGACGCGACGGCAAAAACGCAATCCAGTTGTAAATCCCTTCCAGTTGAATCGGCAGACGCGTCGCGTCGGAAATCGCGCGCGTGATTTCCGCGTAATCCTCGTCGCTTGCGCGCGCTTTGTGAATCCACAGCGAATCTACAATCGCGTGCAGCATTCGAAAACCGCGCAGTTCCGCGATTTCTTTGGCAATCAATAACGCGTCGCGCCCGTACGCATTCACCGCTTCGTGCGCTTCGATTTTTCCAAAGCGCGCATTCTTGTAACCCAAATATCCGAAACACGTCACGAGCAGCCATTTGTGCGCGGACACGCGGCGTTTGTACGTTTCGCGCAGCGGGTCATTTTTCGCGAGTTCGCGCGCCAATTGTTTGTAACGCACGCGTTTTTCAATCAACGGCGCGAGCGTTTCGGGAATGAGTCCGCGCCGCTTGCGACAAATCGAGTAGCCGAGTTCGGGAACGCGCGCATCGCCGCAGCACGGACAGTTCACCGTTTCGGGCGACACGTTAAATTTTTCCATAATCGTCGGAAACATCGAAACGAAATCGAGTTCCGCCACCTCTTCGTGCAAACCGACGACGGGCTGAAACACGAGTCCCCCTTTGTCGGAAACAATCAATTCGTCCGCCGTTTTCCACGCTTCGGGTTCGCGTTTTTGCCAAGGAATCAGCCAGCCGTTGCGGTACGCCGTCGCGATTTCCATCGCGCTGATGCCCGAACCCGTTGACGTGCGCGCGACGTGCTGCACCGGCACTTGCGTGATGCGCGCAAGTTCGAACGTTCCGTCCAAGCCGTAATCGTCAATCAAAAACGCGTTCTCGCGGTCAATGTGCCAGCGTCCGCACAACACATGCGACGCGGTTTTGTACACGATGCGTCCGTACGAAAAATAGGAACGCGCGGGACGAAATTGAATCGCGCGCGCTGCATCGCGATTCAGCGACAGCGGCACGCGATATTTGCGCGCGAGTTCGATGAGACGCGGCAAGATGAACGAATCGCCCCACGCGCTCACGATAATGTCGGGGTCGTACTCGACGAGCAATTCTTGAAAACGCAGCAGCATTTCGCGCGGGTCATCGTCCACCAACACGCGCGTCGAATCGTCGAGCCCCACTTCGAGCGGCGCGCGGACGCCGTGATTCGGATTGAGCAAATCCCCTTCGAGTTTCAGCGTCATCACCTTGAACGGCGGCAGCGCGTAATTCAATTCCCACGGCGATTCGTGTGCGTTCATCGCGCAAATTTGATTTTGTTCATTCACTTCGACGCGCACGGGCGCGAGCGGGAATACATTGCGTTCGTAAAAATAAAGTTGCGCGGGCGAAATATCACAGTTGTAGTACGTGAGATTGGGGTTGAACTGTGTCACGGTTTTTACAATGTTTGGCACGCGCGCGGGGTCACTCACGACAATTTCCAAAAGTTCGAGCGTCGCGCGTTGAAAGACATCGTACCGTTCCGCGCGTTTCATTTGCGCGGGCAGACGCGCCGCGCGAATGTGTTCGCACAATGCGTGCAGTTCGTCGCGTTCGCCCCACGCGAAAAACGATGTCGTGAGCGAATCGCGCAGTTGATGCGCGCGCCCTTCCCCGTCGAGCAGCCACACCACCATGCCGCCCGACGTGGCATACACATCAAACAACCATCCTTCAATCTGCTTGTTCATCTTCAAGCCCATCGTCCAGCGCGAGCATCTCGCGCGTAGGATTTTCTCCATCAGGTATCGTCGTCATCAAACGCTCGAAAAGAAATTCCAACTGCTGCACGCGTTTGTGTTCTTCCAACAGCATCGCGAGAAGCATCGCTTCAAAGGGCAAGAGATGCGACGCGAACGCGACGGCTTGAACGTGAATGCGCGCGGCGCGAAACAAATCGTCCAACGCGCGTTGGTCATTTTTCCGCAGCGCGCGGCGAAATTTCGTCAGCGCGTTTTGTTCTTGCAAAATCAATTGCGTAAAAGAGGGTAGTGTGCGTCCCATATTTTCATCCACGAATAACACGAATAACACGAATGAATTTGTGTGCTGCCCAAATTTATGCGCGCAACCAATGCACATCGTCCGCGCACGCTTGCAATTTTTTCACGAGCGCGATGCGCGTCAACGCTTCGGCGGGCGGAAGTTTCGCGGTGATGAAAACGAGTCCGCCGTGCGCGCGGTGTTGGCGAATTTGCGCGCGCAGCGCGTCGAGCAGACGCAGCGCGTCGGCGAGGGGAACGCTCTCGTCATAAAAGGTATCGAGCGCGCCGAGCAAGCACAATACGGCATCCGGTGCAACCGTTTGCGCCGCCGCGCATTGCGCGAATTGATAACAGGTGAACGCGCGGGCGAGATGGATTTTTTTCAAAATAACGCGCGGGTCACGGCGCGCGCGCGCGGCAGACCGCGCCAGCGCGTACGCGTCGAAACAATTCGCGCCGTCAATCACGCGCAATGTTTTGTGTTGCAGGGCGAGCCACGCGAGCGCGGAATTAAGAAACGCACGCGGCAGGGAAGCGCCGAGGACGAGAACGACGCGTCCGCGACGCGTGGTTTGCGAAAAAAGTGTTTGGGGTGAAAACATGTTTCCCTAATAGCACAAATGTTCTATACTTGTCTATGGGGAAACTGCGTATTTTTGCGGGGAATCTTGTGGTGAGGCAATACGCAAGCGGATTACGTATCTCTATTTTGTATGTCGGTCCGGTGATTCCACAAGCTCGCGCAGCACATATTTCAATTCACTGCGCGAGCGAATGTTGAGTTTGCGATAGATGTTTTGCAGATGTTTGTCCACGGTGCGTACGCTGATGGAAAGTTGTTTGGCAATTTCGGTGCTCGACTGCCCTTGCATCGCGCGCAGCGCGATTTCGCGTTCGCGCGCGGTGAGCGGATACGCAGGGGTATTGTTTTCGAGCGCCACCGTTTTGGTTTCCATGTTCCGTGCGTGCGCGTCGTCAGTGCGCCCATTCCGTACACGCGGAACGCGCGGCGTACTCGAATAGTACACACCCACGCTGACCGCGAGGAAAACAAACACGAGCGCTCCGACGATAAACCAATCCATAGGGTAGAGAACACATTGCGATTCCTGCGCGAGGAAAATGACAAGGGGAAGCAGGCGACAGCCGAGGGGGTTGTCAATAGAACCTTAGTTCTAATGCGATTCTATCAAATTCAGCCGCGCGGGTCAAGCCATCGCGCATTAAAAATTATTGACAGTTTTTCGCGCGCGGAAATTCCAATCTAGGCAGAATCTCTTATCTCTTGTAAAATATCGCATCAATTCTCCAATTCACTTGTGGCAGACCCCCACGAATAATTTTGAGGAATGGCAATGATTCGAAATCGTCTCGGTTGGTTTTTTATTGCTGCACTCGCAGTCACGCTGATTGGCATTGGCGCGCTGCTCGTTTCGAGCGTGGTCGCGACGCCCATCGAAACGGGTCCGCGCGCCGCGTGGTTGTTGCTGAATGCGCGCGCATTGGGCAAACTCAATGTCACATGGGACGAGGCGACGGGCGTGCCGAATTTTATTTCGAGCAAGGATGCCAACGCGCGGATTCCGTACACCGCGAAACCCTACGAACGCGGCAATCCCGAATTGATTGCGCGCGGCTTTTTGAAGGAAAACGCGTTGCTCTACAAACTCGGCGCGAGTGATTCATTCACCCTCCGCCGCATCGAACCCGACGCGCAGCTGAATTATTCGCACGTGCGGCTCGACCAAACCTTCCAGAACATTCCCGTTCATAACAAACAATTGGTTGTGCATCTTGACCCGCAAGAAAATATCGTCGCGGTCAACGGGCGTTTTGTGCCGAACCTCAACGTCATGACGGAACCGTTGGTCACCCCGCGTCAAGCCGAAGAAATCGCGCGCGACGATTTGTTGAACAATCAATTACGCAGCGACGAACGCGCGCGCGTCACACCGAAAATTTTGTCAAACAAAACGCAGCTCGTGATTTATCTTGACGAGACAAATGAAAACCACGCGACGTTGACATGGTATGTCACCATCATGACCGATTCGCCGCTCGGACAGTGGCGCTATTTTATCAACGCGCGGCGCGGCGCGGTGACCGATGTGTATGATGAAGTGGAACACATCAAACAGCGTCAAACCTACTCTGCCGACAACGATACGGAAATTCCGGGACGTTTGCTGATTGAAGAAGGCGAACGTTCGCGCGATGCCGTCGCGCAAGCCGCACACGACGGCGCGGGCAAAGTGTACGATTATTATTTCAACACCTTCAAGCGCGATGGGGTGGACGGACAAGGCGGCGCGCTCGTCTCCACCGTCCATTACGGCAGTGACCCGCAAGATGCCGAGAATGCTGCGTGGATTGGCGAATATCAACAAATGATTTACGGCGACGGCGGACGCATTTTCAAACCGCTGCCGTACGGCCTCGATGTGGTCGGTCACGAATTCACGCATGGCGTCATCGGCGCGACGGCGGGACTGGAATACAAATCGCAATCGGGCGCGTTGAATGAATCGTACGCCGATGTGTTTGGCGCGTTGATTGATAGAGGCAATTGGACGATTGGCGAAACCGTTATCAAATCTCCGCCGTTCCCGCGTCCGTTTTTGCGTTCACTCGAGGACCCGAACATGCAAGGCGCGTTCGATGTTCGCAATCCACTCGACGGCGTGGGACAGCCGAAACATGTCAACGAGTACGCGCGCTTGCCCGTCAGTCGGCGCGGCGACAATGGCGGCGTTCACATCAACAGCGGCATTCCAAATCACGCCGCCTATTTGATGGGGCGCGTGATTGGTCCCGACAAGTTGGAACAAATCTATTACCGCACGCTCACGCAATATCTCGGACCCGATTCGGAATTCATGGACGCCGCGCGCGCGACGGTGCGCGCCGCGCAAGACTTGTATCAAAACGGACCGGAAGTACAAGCGGTGCAAAGTGGCTTTAATGGCGTTGGGTTAAATGTCGGCGGTTCGGACAATGTTCCCGCGCCGCCGCCGACGACAACTCCCTCGAACAACAATGCGCCGCCGCCGCCATCCAATCAAGTGCCGCAGGGCTGCACGAATCTCATCCTCAACGGCTCGTTTGAAGATGATTCGGGCTGGCGCGATATTTCCGGCGAACGCAGTGTTTTGATTGATACCGAATTGCCGCGCACGGGCAAACGCAGTGCGTGGCTCGGCGGTCAAGACAAAGAACCGATTCAAACGATTTATCAAGACGTCGCAATTCCCGCGAACGCGACGCGCGTGCAGCTCGAATACTATCGCTTTTTGCATGAAGAGTTCAGCGGTTTTTCCGGTCTCTTGGCGGGCGACGCACAATTCGGCGCGGTGATTGCCAACACGCAAGGCAACATCATCGGCGCGGTGGAAAAACTAAATTCCTCTCAAGCCGATGACCGCTGGGTCGGCAAACAATTCGACCTCTCGCAGCTCGCGGGCAAAACGATTCGGCTCGCGTTCACTTCGGAAAATCCGCGCGGCAATGTGAGCTCGATGTTTGTGGATGATGTCGCGCTCGTCGTTTGCACCACCGGCACTGCGCCCACCGTTCCGCAGACGGCGGCGAACACCGTGTATTTGACCGGCGTGATTGAAGATGCAGACACGGGGCGCGGCGTGCAAGGCGCGCAGCTGTTCATCATGCGTCAGGGACTCTCCGCGTCGCAAGCGGCGGCGGATGACCAAGTGACGCGCAGTGAAATTATCGCGTCTGCGCTTTCCGATGCGAATGGCGTGTATCAAACGGATGTGGCGCTGCCCGTCGGAAACACGTATAGTGTGATTATTATTGCGCGGGGCTATCGCCCCATCGTCGCCGATGACGGCATTGAAATTCCACAAAACGCCGCGAATCCGTTTCAAGTGGACGCGACGCTGCGACGCAGTAGATAATCCTTTCTCTCTCTCCTTGAAAGGAGAGGGGGCAGGGGTGAGGTACGCATGGCTGAATCCCAACAGTACTGCTGCATTGACCACGAACCCGTTTCTCCGCCGTACAATGTACTAGGAGGGCGAATTTATTGCGCGCGGCATTTTGCGCTGGTGAACAAACCGCATCCCGGATTTTGGAAATCCGCCGTGTTGATGATTGTGGGCATGGGCGTCGTCAGCGGTGTTCTCGCGTATCTTTTGCGCGATGTTCAAGATTTGAATCGCCTGACGCTCATCATTGTCGGAGTCATTCTCGCGATTGTGCCGACGGCGATATGGCTTGTCTATTTTTATCAACAAGACCACCTCGAACCGGAACCCAAAGAACGCATTGGCTCTGTGCTGCTCACGGCGCTTGTTCTCACCGATTTCATCGGCTTGCGTCTCATTCGCGATTGGTTCGATGTGGCGGGCTGGGCATCGTACAATAATTGGACCTCGCTCGGCGCGTCCATTTTCATCAATGGTTTCGTGTTCACGGCCATCATGTACATTGCGATTCGCATTTGGGTGTACAAGACGCCCGAATACGACGAGCGCATGGACGGCATCATTTACGGAACGGTAGCGGGTCTCGGCGTTGCGACGCTGTTGAACTTGCATTACATCATTGACAATCAAGGCGTCGCGCTCGCGCCGGGCATCATCAACGTCATCACCACCGCGCTCGCGCAAGCATCGTTCGGCGGTGTACTGGGCTATTTCATGGCACAAGCAAAATTTGAACACAAGCCCGTGTGGTGGCTGCCCGTCGGCGTCGTCGTTGCCGCAACGCTCAATGGTTTGTTCTCGTGGCTCATTGACGAAGTGAGCGCGACAGGTCTCACCGTCGAGCCGTGGCGTTCGCTCGCATTCGGTCTCCTCGTCGCATTGTTCACCTTTGGCGCGTTGGTATTTTTAATGCAGCGCGCGCACGCGTTCACAATGCGTTCGCAAGGTGGCACGCTGACATCTTGATACCGATTATTTATCACTGTGCGTGTCCCCGCGCGACAGCCGAAACATAAACTATGTCTGTCTCTACTCCGTCCATTCACGAATTTCGCACCTGGAACAAAGACTTGGGCGTTGCGCTCGTCGTCGTCATTTCGCTCGCGCTCGGTTTCGCGTTGAGTCAAGTCGTTATCAATCGCAGCAAAATGTACCAAGAACCCGATTCGCCGTTTCGTTTGGAATATCCCGCGCGTTGGACGAATGCGGAATCGTTCCAAGACGTTTTGCTCAAAATTGAAGACCCCGCCGCGAACTCGGCATTCAAAACGACGCTCACGGTGGAAACGCGCGAACTCGACCCGTCCGCGCCGCCGACGATGCAGCAATTGGTGGACCGGCGCGTCGAACAGCGCGGCGCGCTCACGGCGTACCACTTTATATCCGAACGCGACACCACCGTCGCGGGCGCTGTCGCAAAAGAATTGCAATACACGTACGTTGTGCAACCGATTGACACACCGCGCCGCGCGGCACTGCCCGTAGTGGTGATCGCGCGCGATTTTATTGTTTTGACTCCCACACGTTCATACTATTTCACGCTCGCCGCGTCCGAAGACGATTTCGATTCCGCGAGCGCACGTATGGACGCGATTCTCGCATCGGTGAAATTACAATGAGTGAAAAAAAGAAACCCGAAAAACGCGCGGCGAAACCGCGCAAACCCGCTCAAGAAAAAATGGAAATCGAACGCGGCGCACTCGACGACGCGCCAATGATTGGCGCCGAAACAAACAGCGCGGTTCTCGGCACGCTGTCACAAGCATCTGCTGCGGAAGAAACGCCGCGCGCGGAAAAACCAAAACGCCCGGTACGGAAACAAGAGCGCGCGGAACAGCCAGACGCGCCAGTGGAAAGCGACGCGGCAGAACAACCGGCTGCGCCCGCGCCCGGGGTATTGAGCGCGGAAGCCGCGCCCGGGGTATTGAGCGCGGAAGCCGCGCCCGGGGTATTGAGCGCGGAAGCCGCGCCGGAAGCCGAACCGTTAAAATTGCCGCGCGGAGGATTCATCGCGTTTCGCAAAAGCGGCGGCATACACTTTTCGACGCGCGAAGTGGTGGTCTATCCCGACGGACGCGTTGCGTATGATGCGCGCGGCGTGCCGCAAAAAGAATACAATCGCTTGCGCCGCGCCCTCAATGACGCGCAAATCATTTCGCTTCGCAAGCTGTTGGACCAAACCAATTTTTGGAAAGCAGAGAGCGGCGGACAACAAAACCCCGACGCGTTCGCGTACGAAATCGCCGCGCGTCTCGGTACGCGCTCCAATGAGGTCCAAGTGTTTGACGGGAGCGTTCCCGAAAATCTAAAACCGCTGATTGAACGGCTGACGAAACTTTTGCCCGAATAAATCAGAGACCCGTCCTCTTCGCCAAATTACGGCTTGGAAGGACGGGTCTCTGATTTTTACTCCATCGCGTAGACGATTTGGTTTCGTCCGCTGCGTTTCGCGCGATAGAGCGCCCGGTCAGACAGTTCATTCAACATCGCCGCGTCTGTCGCAGGCGGAACCGTGGCGATGCCGCCGCTCACGGTGACGTGAAAATCCACACCGTCCGATTGCTGACGGATTTGTCCGAACGCCACGCGAATCTCTTCCATTACACCCCACGCGTCGCTGCCGTTGGTTTCCGGCAGAATCACGCCAAATTCTTCCCCGCCGTACCGTCCCAAAATATCCGTCTTGCGAAGACGCTGCTGCAGCAATCGCGCGAGACTTTTGATGATGCGGTCTCCGGTTGGATGTCCGTACGAATCATTCACCATTTTGAAATGGTCAATGTCCAACATGATAAAAGACAATTCGCCGTTGTAGCGCACTGCGCGCGCCACTTCGATTCCCAACTGCTCCTTGAAGCGCGTGTGATTCAAAAGGCCCGTCAGTGAATCGCGCTCCGCCAGTGCACGCAAAATGCGCGCGCGGCGCACGCGGCTCGACACGCTCGAAATCAAATGCGTCGCTTCAATCGGCTTGAGCAAATAATCGTCGCCGCCAAGCAGCATCGCCGAAAGACGCTTGTCCACATCCGTTTCGCCCGAAAGAAAAACAATCGGAATGCTCACATACGCTTCCTGCTGGCGCAGCACGGCGGCAAGTTCCAAGCCGTTCACATGCGGCATGTACAAATCGGTCAATATCAAATCGGGTCGAAATTCGTCCATCGGCGGCATCACGTCCAACGGATTCAACACGACGCGCGTTTGCATTCCCGCGCTCTGCAGCGCAGTCGCATAGTACGCCGCGAGGGACGCATCATCATCCACAATCAAAATGCGGTACGGGTCATCCCCGTGCTGGCTCGTTTGCGCGTTGAGGGTTTCCGTCAAGAGCGTCATCATGAGTGGCTTGACGAGATACGCGGTGGCGCCGTGCCGCGCCGCTTGCAAACGCGCGGACAAATCACTTGCGGTCGCAAGAAACAACCTGGGCAGGCGCGGGGTGCATTTTCCCAGCTCGTTGAGGCGCGCTAGCTGCGCGGCAGAAAATTTCGCTTGCGCGAAATCCCAATCCAACACAATCGCGAGGGGCTTGGACTCGACAAGCTCATCGCACTCGGGCAGCGCTTCACAGAGTTTCACGTCATAACCAAAATAACCGAGCTGCATTTCGATGTCGCGCGAACTCGCCGACGGGGGCATATATAACGTGACGCGCCGCGTGGGCGAGGAAGGCTCGGGAGCAGCGGGTGCTTTCCTTTCATGAATTTCGTTTACGCTCGTGCGCGTCGCGGTCAACGCACTTTCTTGCAGCTGCGCCAAAAGGGTTGCCAGCTGTGCGTGTTCAAAATGATTGGGCGGGGCTTCGGGATTGAGCTGCTTGGCAAACACTTCGAGCGAGCGCGCCGCTTGGCTGACACTTCCAAAGCCGTACGTTGCGCCCGAACCTGCGAGACTGTGCGCGAGGCGCGTGAACGTTACAAATTCATCGGCATTCCATTTGTCAGCGTCAACCTGATTCCAAATGTCATACAGCTGTTGAATTTTCGCGGTAAGATTCTGGCGATATTCCTCGCGCAGAGCATTGAATGCTTCTTGAAACTTGGCTTGGTCCATCTCGCCTCAAACAAAACTGCCAATCTGTGTTCAGTGCGTCACCTGGGTTCGGATCACTTCGGCGATGCGCGTAACCTGCTGGGCAAAGGGATGCTGCGGTTGCTCCATCAAAATGGGCACGCCTCGATTCACACTCATCACAACGGGTCTTCCGCCGCTCATCAAGCGCAAAGGAATCGGTTTTTGCAGCGCGTTTTCAATTTCGCGCGCGGCGATGCCGACGGCGGAATCGGCGCGATTCAACACGAGTTGAATTTTGCCCAACACAATTCCCATTTGCGCCGCCAAATCCAAAAACGTTGTCGTATTTTTCACCGGACCAATTTCGGGCGTCAAGACCATCACAATCAAATCAGACCGTTCCAACAGCGACAGGGTGCGTTCGTCATAATTCACGGCACAATCCGCAAGAACAAAATCGTACGTGTCTGTCAAAATTTCCAGCACGCGCTTTAATGCTTCCGGTTCGATTCGTTCGGCATCTTCGGGACGGTACGGACTGAGCAGCACCTGGACATTCGATTCGTGCCGAATCAACACTTTCGACAACACTTGGTCATCCAAATCATCCGCGCGCGTAATCAAATCGAGAATTGTCCGCGACGGCGCGAGATTCAGATGAGCGCCCACATCGCCAAACGAAAAATCGGCGTCGAGCAACGCCACGCGCGAGTTTTGATTTCGCGCCAACGCGACGGCAAGGTTCACCGCGAGGGTGGTCTTGCCCACGCCGCCTTTTGCGCCAAAGACACTTACGAGATGCCCGCGCTGCGCCGGTTTGGGCGTTGCACCGCTGACGCCTTGACTGCGCGCCAGCAGGGCTTTGACGCGAAAGGCAAGCTCTTGCGGTTCAAAGGGCTTGGTCAAATAATCGTCCGCGCCCGCATTGAATCCCGCCAACTTGTCGCGAATATCGCTTTGGGCGGTGAGCATCAGAATCGGCGTCAAACTCGTCTGCCGCAGGTCGCGCAGGCGGCGGCACAAGGTGTAACCGTCTATGCCGGGAAGCATCACGTCAAGAATCGCGAGGTCGGGCGGATGCGCGGCGGCATAGCTGAGTGCTTGTTCGCCCGTCGTCACAATGTGAATACGATAGCCGGATTGCTCCAACACCAGCCGCAACAATTTGCCGATAGCGGGGTCGTCGTCCACAACGAGAATCAGAGCGTCTTGGGTCATAATTCAGCCGCGCATCCAAATACCGCAAATCGTTTCGGACAATGTCATCGGGTCGAAAGGTTTCGAGATGACATCGAGCGCGCCCAATTGTTTGTAATGCGCGATTTCGTGCGCTTGCACTTTGGCCGTAATGAAAATGACCGGCGGTGTTGCATCTGCCAGCTTGGTGCGCAGCGCTTCAAACGTCGTCGGACCGTCCATCCCCGGCATCATGACGTCCAACAGAATCAAGTCCGGTGCAAACCTCGGAACATGTTCCAGCGCCTCTTGCCCCGAGCTGCAGAGTTGTACCGTGAAACCGCCGACGGCTTCGAGGGCAAGTTGACCCACCGCTTGAATATCCGGGTCATCTTCGACCAGCATAATCCGTTCCAGGGGTCTTGTCATGCTTCGCTCCGTTTTGTGACCGGTTCAATCAGGTGCGCGATGGTTTTCAACAGCTGTTCATTCGTCGTGCGCGATTTTACGAGTGCGGCGTTCACACGGTTGATGATGTTTTGGTCTTGCTCGCGGGCGGAAAAAATGACGATGGGAACTTGCATCCCATTGCGCCGCAGGAGCGGAAACAACTCATTACCCGAGCCGTCGGGGAGCATCGGGTCGAGCAAGACCAAATCGAACGAATCGCGTTCGAGCATCTGTTGCGCGTGTTCAAAATCACGCGCCGCCGTCACGTCCGCGACTTCGTGCAAAATCGCTTTGACGACCTGCAGCACATCCGCATCATCTTCGATGTGCAAAATATGCGGCTTGCCTTTTCGCAAATGTTCGGTGGCGTGTGTCACCGCGCGCACCAATTCTTCAAGGTCAATGGGTTTTTGCAGCCAGTCCGCCACCCACATCGCGTCGCCGTTCAATTGACGCTTGCCCTGCTCGGCTTTGGCAGAGACGACCACAATCGGCAAATTGCGCGTCTCTTCGAGCGCGCGAAAATCATGAATGAGTGAAATTCCGTCACGGTCGGGGAGCATTAAATCGAGCGTGACCGCCGCGTATTTGCGCGAGCGCGCCAGTTCGAGCGCTTGTGCCGCGTCGAACGCGACGTCTGCGTCAAAACCGCCTTGCCTGAGCATGGACTCTAAAATCATTGCCACATCCTGGTCATCATCCACAATCAAAATACGCGGCTTACCCGCGCCGTTCGGCGAGATTTCAACATATTCCGGGACCGCAAAATAGAACGTCGTCCCCTCGCCGATGATTGAGTCAAAAGAAATCACGCCGCCATGTTTTTCTACTATCGCCTTGACGATGGAAAGTCCCAACCCCGTGCCACTTTTTTGCCGCGAGTCCGATGAATCGGCTTGCGCGAATTTTTCAAAAATGTGCGGGCGAAATTCTTCCGGGATGCCCGAACCATGATCGCGCACCGCGACCTGGATATTGCCTCCCTTGCGCGCGACGCCGATTTCGACCTGACTGTGAGGCGGTGAAAATTTTGCGGCGTTCGAGAGTAGGTTTGTCAACACTTGCATGATACGGTCAGCATCGGCATTGATTTTAAGGTCGCGTGACTCGGCAGTCAATACGAACGCGATTTGATATTGTTCGCCGTATGCTCGATTCGCTTCGATGGCTTGCTCGAGAAGCGGAACCAACTCGAACGGGCGAAATTGAAAGACCATTTTGCCTGATTCGATTTTTTCAATATCCAAAATATCGTTAATCAACCGCACCAGCCGTTCGCTGTTTTTGTAGGCGATGTCAATCATGCTCTTGACGCGTTCCGATACGGGACCCGCAACGCCGCCCGCAATCAGTCCGAGCGAACCGCGAATCGAAGTGAGCGGCGTGCGCAGTTCGTGACTCACCGTCGAAATGAATTCATTTTTCAAACGGTCCACTTGTTTACGCTGTGTAATGTCCTGACCAAAGGCGAGGGTCATCCCGTGCGAGAGCGGTTTGTACGTCCACGAGGTATCCACCTCGCGTCCATCTTTGACAACGGTCTTGAAATCGAGCCAATTCGCTGTCGGCACAAACATCAGGTTACGCGCCAACTTGCGCTGCGTCTCGTCCGGGTACATTGCCGACAGCACATCGCCGTCGTTCATTTCTTCCAACGTGTAACCGAGCGTACGTTCCCATTCCTGATTGATAAGCGTGTAGCGACCTTCGGCATCAATCATGCCAATCATCACCGGCGAATTGTCAAACACGCTTTGCAGCATTTCGCGGCTTGCGCGCAAATCCTTTTCCACGCGTTTGCGTTCCGTTACATCGCGGTCAATGCCCAATATCAATTCGTGGTCGCCAACCTTGAGGATGGCGGTCGAGGTCTCGATGGTGAAGCGATGTCCGTCCTTGTGACGATGCTCGGATTCCAGATGCAGGACGCCGGCGCGGCGCACTTGGTCCAGATACACTGCGCGTTCTTCGGGCGTGCCGTTCCGCGTATTCAAAATGTCAATGGACTGTCCAATCATCTCTTCGCGTGTATAGCCATTCATGTCACACGCGACCTGATTGCAATCCACGATGCGCCACTCGGCGTCCGTCGGCTCAATCAGCAAAATGGCGTCGGGCGATGCGGCAAAGAGTTGACGAAAACGTTCTTCGGCTTGCGCGCGTTCTTGAATCTCTTGCTGCGCGGCGGCGTACAAACGCGCGTTATCCAACGCAATCGCCGCGAGGTGCGCGAAACGCGTCAGGATTTGAATCGCGGCATTGTCAAATTTTTGGTCGTCATTCGTATACGCCAAGCCGAACACGCCCACCACCTGGTCCGCCGACTTGAGCGGAATGCTGACCAACGCACGCACTTCGGTATTGCCCGGCTTGTTGAGACGATTGCCCCAGGTGCGATAATCGTCCGTCACAAACAGCTCGCCGGTTTCCCAGACCGTGCCGGTCGCGCCGATGCCGCGCCGCGCAGTGGTGCCCACCAGTTGACGAAAGATGCCGATGCCCACACTCATTTGCATCTCTTCGGAACCTTGCTCGTTCAGATAAATGTAACCGTTCTCGGTGCCGACCAGATTTGCGGCGCGCTGGGTAATGGCTTCCAACAAATCATTCAATTGCAAACGTCCCATCAAACTGATGGTCGTCTCGTGCAGCGCGTCCAGATATTCATTTTGCCGCCGCAGTTCCGTTTCCCCGCGCTGGCGCTCGGTAATATCGCGCGCAATCGCCGACGAACCAATCACCGCGCCGGACTCATCATACATCGGCGATAACGTCAACGCCACATCTACCAACGTTCCGTTTTTGCGAATGCGCTGTGTTTCCAAATGGACGATCTGCCCGCTTTGCGCGAGGCGTTCATTTGCCGCGTCAGCCTCTGCCGCGCGCTCGGGCGGAACGATTGTTGCAATCGGTTGACCAATCATTTCCTGCGCGCAATATCCGAGCAAGCGTTCCGCGCCGCGATTCCAACTCGTCACCGTGCCGTCCAGCGTTTTACTCACAATCGCATCATCCGAAGATTCCACAATCGCGGCGAGCTGCCGCTGCGCGGCTTGGGCAAGTTTGCGTTCGGTAATGTCCTGAACGATTCCGACCATCGAAGTGGACTTGCTGTTCAAGCCGTGAACGAATTCGCCTTCCGCCCACACGACACGTTCCTGTCCATCGGCACGTACAACACGAAATTCTATCGGCGTCAATCTCCCCTGCCGTGCGTTTTCATTCGCCGCCGTCACTCGCGCGCGGTCGTCGGGATGCACGGATTTCGCAACGACACATGCCCACGTACCGTCAAAGTCCGCCGGCGCGAGGCCAAAAATGCGAAACATCTCTTCCGACCATTCAATCGCATCGGTTTCCATGTCCCAGCGCCACGAACCAATGTGCGCGATCTCTTGGGCTTTGGCGAGCATACTTTCGCGTTCGCGCAAGATTTCGCTTTGACGGCGCAGCTGGGTCACTTCGCGCCCGACTCCGACCAACCCAATCATACCACCTTGCACATCGCGCAGCGGCACTCGGTTCGTCGAGTTCCAACCTTCGCGTCCATCGCGCGTTTGATAGTTTTCCAATTTGCCAATCAGCGGCACGCCCGTCTGCATCACCATTTTTTCATCGGCGACAAGTTGTTCCATACTCTCTGCCGGAAAAAAATCAGCATCCGTCTTGCCTAACAATTCGTCCACATTCTGCACGCCAAACAATTGCGCGACGGCATTGTTGGCAACCAGAAATTTCGAATTGAGGTCTTTGGCATAAATCAGGTCCGGCACATTGTCAATCAACGCGCGCAGCAAATTCCGCTCATAGCCCAACTGTGCCGTGCGTTCATGAATTTTCTGCTCCAGCTCGTGATTCAGATTTTCCGCCGCGCGGCGATTGTAAAGTTGCAGCAGCACCAAGCCCACAAACATTGCAACCACCAATAAAATCAACGCCGCGCAAAAACGCAGCAGCGTGTCGCGGGCATTCATGAATTCCTGCCACACGCCGACCTGATTCACTGCGCCGGGTGTCAACACATTATGGAATGTTTGCTGTATGAGGAACATTTGCCAAACGACGAGAGCAATCAAAATGAGTCCCGTCGCAATGATAAGAGAGTCCGGCTTGATGCTGGGGTGCTGTCGCTTCATGGCTGCATCTCCATACGAAAAAACGTGGTATGCAGAATTATAAGTCATTTGGAGAAAATTTAGATAGATTTTTTGTCCCATGACCTTTGTGTCATCCCAAAATCCCCCACGCGGGCTGAATTTAACCCGCCGCGGACGCCTGTGGACGCACGGAACGCGCTGGATTCGGAACGCCACATCCGCGCGCCGGCAAGAAAATCCATCTGCGCGCGTACTTGCGAGAACAAGCGGGCAAAGCATTCGACCCGCGCGTGGTGGACGCATTTTTGGAAAGGATTTGCTTCGCCCGTGTCACGCACTCGAGTGCATGACATTCTCGGAAAATCTGCTACCATTGCAATGCTCGCGCGCGGAACATGCGCGCCCGTTTCGGCGTCTTGTTCGCGCCGCACCATTCTTGATGTTTCCCCCGCGTAATCTTGCCCGCACCCCATTCCTTTCCACCTTGCGCGTCCACGCGTCGCAACTCGTGTGGAATGTTTTCCTCGTTGCGTTCTGGTTGTTTCTGTATCGCGCCCTATTCGACTATCTCGGCATCCTCGCGCTGCGCGAAGATTTTCGCACCAATCAACTTGTCCTCATTGCCATTGTCGCGCTCATCGCTTGGCAAATCTATAACGGCAATTTTCAAATTCACTTTCACGCCGCGCCGCGCGCGTATCCCGTTCCCCTCGCGCTCGCGCTCGGCGGCTCTGTGTTGTATCTCATCGGCGAACGCGTTCTCGACATCAATACGCTTTCCGCGACCTTGTTCGGCATTGCGAGCTATGGTTTTCTCGGTTTGTGGATGTCGCCGCGCAGTTGGCGCGCGGGTTTGCCCGCCGCGCTGCTACTGATTGGCGTGCTGCCGTTCGGTGAACACATGCAAACTTTCATCGGCTACCCGATGCGAATTTTCACCGCAGAACTCGTGCGCGATGGACTCGCGAAATTTCAAATCGCCTCGACCGGTGTGGACACCATTCTCGTCTTGGAAAATGGCGTCTCGCAAATTGATTTGCCGTGCAGCGGTGTAAAAAGCTTGTGGACGGGCGCGATTTTTTTCATCGCCGTTACGTGGCTCGAACGCCGCGCGTTACATTTGCGCTGGCTGCTCGTCGCGTGCGCGTTCGTGCTGTTGTTGTTCCTCGCGAATCTTGCGCGCGTCGCCGCACTCGTCGTGGCTGCGCAAGTTTTGAATCTCCCGCTTGTGGCGGAAATGCTGCATGTGCCATTGGGCGTGATGGGTTTTCTCGGCGCGTGCGCGGCGGCGGTTTGGTTATTGAAATTCAACAACAAAATTTTTTCTGAAAATTTTATTCTTGAATCAAATCGTTTCGCGTTTTCGATTCCGCAATTTTCGCTCGCGCTTGCCATTGTGCTTGGCGCAATGGGTTTGCTCTATGCGCCGCGTCCCGAACTCGGTCTCTCGCACATCGCGCCCGCGTGGATTTTTCCGAATACGTTACACACGCGCGAATTGCCGCTCAAGCCCGACGAAATCGCGTGGCTCACGCGCGACGGCGCGGAATCGGCGACGCGTTTGGAATTTTCGTGGCAAGGCATTTCGGGTTCCATGATTCTCGTGCCGAGCCGCACATGGCGCGCGCATCATCGCCCCGAACGCTGCTTTGAAGTGTACGGCTTGCAGTTGAATGATTCGCGCGCGCAGCTCGTCGCGGAAAATTTTCCGCTGCGCGCAGTGGTACTGCGTGACCCCAAAAGCGACGCGCGTCTCGACGCCGCGTATTGGTTTCAATCGGCGACGCGCACGACGGACGATTACGGCACGCGCATTTGGGCGGACACTGCCGCGCCGTCCGAACGCTGGGTGCTCGTTTCGATTTTGTTTGACCAACCGCTCGACGCGAACGACGCGCGCGCCGTCGCGTTGTATCGCGCGCTGCACGAATCTGTCGCGCAGCAACTCGCGCACTAGTTGGGGAATGAGGCATTAACAACGATGACACAATTACTCTCGAAAATTATTCATTCGCCCGCGTGGGGCTACGGGCTGTTTTGGATTTGGAATCTGATATTCCTCGCGTTCATTTTGCTCGGCTTTGCGCCGCTGATTTTGCCGATGATGTTTCTCGGCGCGTTCGCCAACATCATTCCCTTTAGTTTTCTCGTCAACGCGCTGCTTTTGATTCTTATTCCGCTCGTCGCCGTCGGCATCGGAATTTATTTGCAGCGCACCGCGCCGCGAAAATTGTTCGCGTTCGGTTATGCGGTGGAAGGTCCGTTGATGCTCCTCGTCGCGTTTCGCTTGTTTGTGATTCGCGAATTGACGCCGATGTTGACGTTCATTCTCATCGTTTCCGCATTGGGCATGTTGACGTTCTTGTGGCAATTGCTCGACAAAAAAATTGACTCGCGCAACGCCCTGCTCACACACGCGCGCGTGTTGGGCATGACCTTGTTCGCGCTCGTCGCGTTGTACGCGGGCGTGTGGCTCGCGTTTTATGCGGTGCCGCTCGGCGCGTTTTTGGTGCGCGGACTTGTCGAAATGCTTTTGCATCTCGGCGATGTGTTTCGCGGCTTTTTGTCCGCGCTCCGCGAATTTCCGCGCAACTTGGTTTGGATACCGTTCACGATATTTGGGATGCTCACCTTCGCGTTCAGCGCGACGCTCTTTGTGTTGATGCCGCTCGCCGTTCCGATTTTGGTACTGCGCGGCTGGTGGGGCGCAATCAAAAATTATGCCGCGCGTTTTGGCGCAATCGGCGCCGCGCTTGTCCCGACGGCAACCGCGCTCGTTTGCGCGCTGTTGTTCGTTTGGCTGAATCAACAACCGCAAACCGTCGCGTTTGCGTTGCTCAATACGACGCCGACAAACGCGACGCAAGCGCAACAACTTGAGGCGCAAAAAGAAACGATTCGCGCGGGCTTGTTGAACGCGTATCTCGCGCCGCAGCGTTACATCAGTTCCGTCGGCGAAGTGCAACACATTCGCGACCTGTACGGCAGCGCGTTCAATACATCACAAGAAAACTTTGTCGGCGTTGAACGCGCGTACGAATTAGTAGCATCGCCGTTGTTGTACAAGCCGACCGGAGAGGTCGTGCAAAACGCGCGCGGGAACGACAGCGCGCTGATGCGCGAATCCAATCAAGCCGCGACGTTGTATGAAAATTATTTTGACGAAACGATTTATGACGGCGAACGCGAAACCGTTCTCGCCGCGCTCGCTTCGACGTGGGATGTCGCGGGCGCGCAGCAGCGCATTCAAGATGCCGCCGACCGCGAGGTGCATCTCAACAAACAAGAAATCACGTTCGTCGAACACGGCGATTGGGCGGATTTTGAACTGCACGAAGAATATCAAAATGAATCGGGCACGCGTCAAGAAGTTGTGTATTACGTCACGCTGCCCGAATCGGCAGTGATTACCGGCGTATGGCTTGGCAATTCCGAACATCGCGGCGAGCGTTTTGCGTATCGCGTTTCACCGCGCGGCGCGGCGCAGCAAGTCTATCGTCAACAAGTGCGCCGCAACATTGACCCCGCGCTCGTTGAACAAATCGGTCCGCGTCAATATCGTCTTCGCGTTTTTCCGATTGAACCCAAAACGTTGGGGAACAGTCGGAGCGAATTTGGTTATGAAACAACATTCATCAAGCAAGGTCCGCCGCTGCATTTGTGGGTGACGTGGCGCGTGTTCGCGCAGAACAACGCGTGGACGCTGCCCTATCTCGCGGAAAAACGCAATGTGTATTGGGATGAAAAAACGACGCGCACGGTGAATGGACAGCCCCTCACCCCCAGCCCCTCTCCCAATTTTGGGAGAGGAGAGACAGAATGGCTGCCGTCGTCCATTCCTACAGCAACAAGAATCGCGGCGACGACGCATCGTTTTGATTTGCCGGAGGGACAAACGATTATCGCGCAGCCCCTCGCGGAATCGTCGCTGCCGCAATTGCCGAATGACGCGCGCATTGCCGTCGTCGTTGACCGTTCGCGCAGTATGCAGCCCCGCGCACAAGACGTACAAAACGCGCTCGCGCAGTTCAAAACAATTTCCGAACGCGGCAATGTCGTTGACGTGTACCTCACCGCGTCAAAATATCGCGGCGAAAGTGCGACGCGCGTTTCGGTGAATGAATTGAATCCGAACGCGCTCACCTTTATCGGCGGACAAAATCCGGCGGAACTGCTGCAGCAATTCGGCAATCTGCGCGGCGGAGAAAAATATGACGCGATTTTTGTATTGACGGATGGAACGGGCTACGCGCTCGGCGCGAATGATTCAAAACCGGCGAGTGTGAATGCCGCGTTGTGGTTCGCGCATCTCGGCGGAACATTTCCGCTCGGCTATGACGACGCGACGCTCCAAGAAATTCAAGCGACGGGCGGAGGGGTGACGGGAAACTTGCAAGACGCGTTGAATCGTTTCGTCGTCGCGCAGGCGCTGAAACGCGGCGATTCGTTTGTGGACGCGCCGCGTGATGCCGTTGTAGAGTATGCGGACGATTATGTTTGGTTGACGCTGCCGACGAGCCAGGCGCAAACGCGTTTTGCCGAAACCGCGTCGGATGAAAATTTCGCGCCGTTCGCCGCGCGGCGTTTGATTCTGACAAACGTTCAACGCGAACGCGCGTCACTCGAACAACTCAACACGCTTGACCAATTGCACGCGCTCGCAAAACAGTACAGCGTCATCACGCCGTACTCGTCCATGATTGTTCTCGTGAACGACATTCAACACAAGACCTTGGACGAATTGGAAAAACAAGGAGACCGTTTCCAGCGCGAAGTGGAAGAAGTAGGACAAACGCAGCCGTTCGACATCACCGCCGTTCCCGAACCGCACGAGTACGTGTTGATGGCGTTGGGATTGATATTGTTCGTGTGGTACGCGCGAAAAAAGCGACGAGAGGCGATGGCATGATAACAGAGAGGACAGGCGCAAAAACCTGTCCTCTTTTTTAACATTCGTTCTTTCCAATTTGTCGTAAAATAAAACGGCTTCCCCTCCGCCAAGCGTCCCTATCGCGCCGCGCGCCCATTTGAAAGCGCGCACCGCGAAATTTCAAATCAACGCGGCAAACACTTGGACCCCGCGAGGGTGGATGCGTTTCTCGCTATTGCGATGGCGGAATGGCACACGACAGCCAACTCGAATGAATCCCAAAACCATTTTGATTACCGGCGCGACGGACGGCATCGGCAAACAGTCCGCGCTCGAACTGGCGCGGCAAGGGCATCACATTGTCGTACATGGACGCAATGAAACGCGCGCAAAACAAGTCGTCGCCGACATTCAACGCGCCACAAAAAATCCGCGCGTCGAATTTGTCCTCGCCGATTTCGCAGCGCTCGGCGATGTGCGTACTCTCGCGGATACGATTCGGCAACACTATCCGCGCCTTGACATCCTCATCAACAACGCGGGCGTGTTCATGCCGTCGCGCACGCTCACACGCGACGGCTATGAGATGACGTTTCAGGTGAATCATCTCGCGCATTTTTTGTTGACGAATCGGCTTGTCGAAAAAATAAAATCGTCTGCGCCTGCGCGTATCCTTCACGTCAGTTCGGGACTCCACCGCGGCGGCAACATCGAGTGGGACAATTTGCAAGGCGAAAAACAGTACAGCGGCTACGACGCGTACGCGCGTTCCAAATTGGCAAATGTTTTGTTTGCCTATGCGTTGGCGGAAAAACTGGGCAACGCGCAAGTGACATCGAACGCGCTGCATCCCGGTGTCATTCGCACGAAACTTTTGCGCGCGGGATGGGGCGGCGGCAACGATTTATCGCGCGGCGCAGAGACGATAGTGTATTGTGCTACCGCGCCCGAGTTGGAAAGTGTGACGGGCCGCTTTTTCGACAACAAACGCGAAACGGCATCGTCGTCACTCTCACACGATAAAAATTTGCAGCGCGCGTTTTGGGACCGGAGCGCGCAATGGGTCGGCTTGGCAGAATCATAACCCGCGTATCACGCAAATTTGACTTGTACTTGACCCATCGCGTGTACGTTCACAAAAAAGGAGGTCACTATGTCAGGCCGCGTTTTTGGAGCAATGGTTTTGATTCTCACGGGCGTTTTGTTTTTGCTCAGCAATCTCGGCATTTTGCCGGGGAACGCGTGGAATTATTTTTTCCCTGCGCTGCTTGTCCTCATCGGCGCGTTTCTGCTGATGGGTTGGCGCGGGGGTGAACGAACAATCGAAATGGTTCCGGATTCCGCGCCGCTCGGCAATGCCGCGCGCGCAGCCGTCAATTTGAAATACGGCGCGGGACGTTTGTGCGTGCGCGCGGGGAGTGACGCCGCGTTGTTATTCTCCGGTTCCTTTGGCGGCGGCGTGACAAAGAAAATTTCGCACACGAACGGCACCGCATTTGTGGAATTGAAATCGCCGGATGCGATGTGGGAGAATTTGCAATTTCTAAATCCGCGCGGGCTCGAGTGGGATGTGCTGCTCAATCCCAATGTTCCGACGATGTTGAAATACGAAGGCGGCGCGGCGGAAACGAAAATGGATTTGTCCGGCGTTCACCTCACCGAATTGGAAATCAACACGGGCGCGAGTGCGACGGACGTGGCGCTGCCGCAGCCGAAAGGTGTGATGCGCGTCCTTGTGCATTCGGGCGCGGCATCGGTGAAAATTCGCGTGCCGCCGAATGTTCCCGCGACAATTCGCGGAACGATGGGACTCGGTTCGATTGATGCCGATCCAGCGCGTTTTCCTGACAGAGGTTTCGGCGTGCGCCAATCGGACGATTACGCGGACGCGCCGAACAAAATCGAAATGACGCTTGAGGGGGGGTGGGTTCGGTAGAGATTCGATAAACCGGCTGTTAGCGGATGAAAGCGGATACAAGAGCTCTTGTATCCGCTTTATTATTCCCCGGGGATTTTCCCGCGCAAATAGGAACGCGCCCCCATGACAACGGGAATAGGGTATGGCATACTTGCCTCACATTCAGCGTCCGACAAATTTCAAATTTGTCTAACCCAACAGGAGGCATTCATGAAAAAATTTCTCGTCATCGGTTTTCTCACAGCCGCACTCGCGGCGTTCGTCGCCGCGTGCGCAACACCCGCGCAACCCACTGTCAATTTCACCGAACCGAAAAACAACGCGACAGTTTCCAATCCCGTGAAATTGAAATGGGCGGCGCAAAATTTTCGTGTGGAACCGGCGGGTGCGGTCAACGCCGGCGCGGGACATTTGCACGTGATGATTGATACGCCGTGCGTCGCGGCAGGTCAAGTTGTTGCGACTGACGACACGCACAAACATTTCGGCAAAGCGCAGATGGAAACAGAACTGACGCTGACGCCCGGAAAGCATACTTTATGTTTGCAGGCAGCAGATGGCGCGCACGTCGCGTTGTCGGGCGCAGGCATGACGCAGCAGCTTACGGTTACGGTGCAGTAACCCTCACCCCTTCCCTCTCCCAAATTTGAAAACCGAAATTTGGGAGAGGGGGAATAATGGAGAATCATCATGAACACCTCTCTCACACAAAACAAAACAGCATCGCTCGCATGGTACGCCGCGTTTGCAATTGCATCGGCGATTGGAATCTTGGTGACGATGGCTGGCGTTCTGCCACTGATGTGGACGTACGGCGAAGGCATTGGACGCGCCATCGGGCAGTTTCCGTCACAAATTGTCAGCGGCATTATTTTCGGTTTGGGACTCGGCGCGGCGGTCGGCATCGCGCAGTGGCTCGTGTTGCGCGGGCGCGAAGCAGAGGCGACGCGGTGGCTCATCGGCAGCATTGTCGGCGGCGTTGTCGCCGGCGTCGTCGGGATTCTCATCAGCATCTTTAATGACCAAGGCGAAAATGTCCCGGTGATGATTCTCGCGTTTGTCACGCTCGGCGGGCTGTTCGGCTTGGGGCAATTTCTCGCCGCGCGTTCGATTGCGCGCAGTCCGTTGTGGATGGTCGCAAACGCGGTTGGACTTTTGGCGGCATGGTTCATTCCCTCGTCCACGCAAACGATGCAACCGCCGGGTGTGATTGCAGGCGCGCTGGTCTATGGCGTCTTGATTGCCGCCGCGCTGTGGTGGCTCAAAAAATAGTGGAGCGTTTTCTGTTTATCGCGTTGTGATTCTTCGTTGGCTGTGGCGCAGCGCCGCAGCCAACCTCCATTTCGATTTTACTCGCGTCAACGGCGCGCCAAAGAAGGGGGCATGCGAAATGACACGCATCAATTTTATTCGTGTGAGTGGATGGGGCATGATGTTGGCAGCATTGTTTCTACTGTTGACTTTTGTTGAGAGCGCGGACAGGATTCCATTCTTTTTATCTGCAATTGTTTTGATTACGCTCGGACTCGTTGGTATTCGCGCGCGTTATGAGGAACATGCAGGCAACACCGCAAGAATCGTACTCGGCGTCGGAATTTTCGGCGGCATCATGGCGATTGTCACTCATGTCTTGTGGCAAAACGGTTTGGACAACGGACGCATTCTTTTGAATCTCGCGATGGGGATGATGTTTGGCGATCTTTTTGTTTTTGGACTGGTTGCACAGGGCGTCAAGCCGATGCCGCGCGGAAATTGGCTGCCCGCGCTCGCGGGCTTTTGGTGGGTCTTTCTCGTGATTAGCGCGTATGTGATTCCGCCAGCAAATCGGCAAAATGTTCCTGATTGGGCATCGTACAGTATTTTTTTGATGATGGCGTTTTTCCTTGCGCTGCTCGGCTTTGTGCTGCAAGCGGACGCGCAACATGCGCGCGTCAACGATTCACCAAAAGAAGGAGCATTGCAAAATGGTCACAAATAAATTCTATCAATGGGGCGGCATCGCCTGTATGTTAGGCAACCTGCTTTTTATCGTGAACAAGGTTGACGAAATGAGTCGTCATTTTCTCGGACGCCCGATGCGCGATGTAATTTCTGGCGATGACCTCTTGCTCATTCTCATCGGGCAAGTGGCGTTGATTATCGGATACGTCGCGTTTTACAAATTTTACGTTCAACGCGTTGGACGGCAAGGTAAAATTACTCTGTGGCTCTTTAGCGGCGGCGGCATCGTGCTGGCAATTGGGCATGTCGCGTTCATGTCCTCCCAGACTGACTTTATGTTCTTTTTCGTATTCATCGGCTTGCTGTTATTGCTCGTCGGTTTGATTTGGTTCGGCGTTCTCAATTTGCGTCAACCAATAATGAACGGTTGGAAATGGCTGCCTCTCGCAACGGGGCTGATGGGCGTTATCGGCTTTTTCCTTTTCAGCGGCGAAGACATCACTCCCACCTTTCTCGCGTTTCGCACGTTGTTTGCGTTAGGGTTGATTGGTTTGGGTTTCACGTTGTGGAATGAAAAAACGGTACACGCGGAGTTTGCGCGATGAAAAATCTTTTTACACTCTCTGCTGTCGTCGGCGGAATCTTCTGGCTCGCGTTGAATCTCGCACTCGTCGGCGCGTGGGAACGCGGCAACAATTTCCCAACGTACGAATTTCTCAACGCGCTGCGCCCACTGCCGCTTGCATTATTCGCGTTCGCGTTGTACGGTTTGTACCGTTTGGTGAAGGTTGGACGCGTCGGATTTATTATTTCGCTCGCGGGATTCGCGTTACTTGCAGCGGGCGCGGCGATTGAATTTTGGATTGGCGGCGGCGTGCGCGATGGGGATGTGGATACGCTTTCGTTAGCGGGATGGTTGACGTATCTCGTCGGTTATTTGGGGTTGAGCATCGGTTTGATTGCGTTCGGAATTGCGTTTTACAAAACGCGCGCGTGGGGCGCAAACAGCATCGTGCCGCTCATTACGGGAATCGTTTGGGCGAGTTGGTTTGTCTTTATCATGCTCGGCCATGTGATGCAAAATAATTTCGCGGACATGGCACAATATCTTTTCGCGCTGCTGTGGATTGTACTCGGTGTGCTAAAGTTAAAGGAAAATCAAGCGCGCGTTGCGATGAGTGGAAATTAGTAAATGGCAACTGCATCAGTAACAATTCCGCGAACAAGCACAAGTGAAAACAGCGCGCGCACCACCTTGCACGGCGCGAGGTTATGGCTCGCGCGCGCGGCATGGGTTATCGCGTGCGCGGCATCGCTCGGCATGATTGCCGCGCTCTTACCGATGATTTTGCGGCAGAGCGATTACGGCGACTGGATGATTGAACGCACCGCGCTCTTGTTTGACATTCGCTATTTTTCGGATGCGTTCGAAGCATACGCGTTGTCGTTGCTCGGTCTGAAGTATCTTGCCGTCGCCGTTTTTGTCGGCGTCGCGTTGTATGTCTTTTGGCGCAAATCGGATGATTGGATGGCAATTCTCGTTTCCATCATGCTCTTGAGCGTCCCGCACACCTTTAACTTGGTTGGGTACACCGACGACTGGTATTTGTACCATTCCCCGTGGGATGAATTTATGTACGCGCTCGACGAGTTTTTCAACAGCGTCGGCTTTGCCTTTCTCTTTCTCGTTTTCTTTTTGTTCCCCGACGGACGCTTTGTGCCGCGCTGGACGCGTTGGTTTGCGCTCTTGTCCGCTCTCCTCGTCGCGGCAATTTGGCTGAACGTCGTTTTTCGCCCAGAAAGTGTTTGGGAGGACAACATTACGTGGGCAAGCATCATTCTCACGTTTCTCGGGTTACTGCTCTTGGCGACATTGAGCCAAATTTATCGCTATCGTAAAATTTCCACGCCCGCGCAGCAGGCACAAACGCGGCTCATCGTGCTGAGTCTCGTTACAATTGTTGCGATGTTTCTTGTTTTGATTCCGCCTGCGCTCGGTCTGACAAATTTTTTCGATACGCCGCTGGGCGCGCTGGTGTCACTTGTAACCGGCAACTTGACGCTCACGCTCCTTCCACTCGCGTTTGGCGTCGCCATGCTGCGCGACCAATTGTGGCAAAGCGAACGCGTGTTGAATCGCGCGTTCGTCTATTTCGCGCTCACGGCAATTTTGGTCATCGTCTATATTTTTATCATCGGCGCGTTGAGCGAAATTTTTCGCGCGACAAATAACTTTTTGATTGCGGCGATTGCGACGGGCGTCGTCGCGTTGTTGTTTCAACCGCTGCGCGAACGTTTGCAGCGCAGCATCAACCGCTTTTTGTACGGACAGCGCGACGAACCATTTCATGTCCTAAATCAACTCGGCGCGCAACTCGAAAACACGCTCGCTCCCGACAAGGCATTGCCGTTGATTGTCGAAACGATTGGGAAAACGTTGCGGGTACCATATGCCGCGATAGAACTGACGACGGACGACGGACGACGGACGACGGAATATGGGACTCGCTCAAACAATCTCGTGACGATGCCGCTTCGTTATCAAAACGAAACCGTTGGCGAATTGAACATCGCGCGGCGCGCGCCGAACGAAAATTTTTCGACTGCCGATATGCAGCTGCTGGAAAATCTCGCGCGGCAGGCGGGCGCGGTTGCTTACACCGCGCGCTTGAACGCGCAATTGCAGCAGTCGCGCGAAAAAATTATTGCCGAACGCGAAAATGAACGCAAACGATTGCGCCGCGATTTGCATGACGGCTTGGGTCCGACGCTGGCGAGTCAAACGTTGAAATTGGACGCCGCGCTCGAATTGCTGGATGCCGAGAAACCGGAAACGAGAGAGGCGCGGAAAATTTTGCAGGATGTAAAAACGCAAACACAAAACACCGTCGCCGACATTCGCCGCATCGTGTACGAATTGCGTCCGCCCGCGCTCGACGATTTGGGCCTCGTCGGCGCGCTGCGCGCGCATCTCGCGCAATACAACACGACGAACGGTTTGCAAATCACTTTTGACGCGCCCGGCGAATTGCCGCCACTTTCCGCCGCGGTGCAACTCAACGCGTATCGCATTGTGTTGGAAGCGGTGAACAATGTGGTAAAACACGCGGGGGCAAAACATTGTGTCGTGCGCGTAATGACGAATGACGGACGACGAATGACGGACGGCGAACCCCTACGAATCGAAATCGCAGATGACGGAAACGGTTCGCCCGAACATTTTCGCGCGGGCGTCGGCATTTCCTCCATGCGCGAACGCGCAAAAGAGTTGGGCGGCACGTTTCGCATCGAGGCGAACGAACCCAAGGGCACGCGCGTCATTGCAAAATTTCCAACCTCCAATTTCTAACATCTAACTTTTAATCTCCATGATTCGACTTCTCATCGCCGACGACCACACACTTTTTCGCGAAGGATTACGCGCGATTCTTGGCGCGCAAGCCGATATTGAAATTGTGGGCGAAGCATCGAACGGCGCGCAAGCGGTGCAACTCGCGGCATTGCAATTGCCCGACATTATTTTGATGGATATTCAAATGCCCGCAATGAACGGCATCGCGGCGAGTGAAAAAATTCTCGACGCGAATCCACACATCGGCATTATCGTGTTGACGATGCTCGAAGACGACGATTCCGTATTCGCGGCAATGCGCGCAGGCGCGCGCGGGTATGTGTTGAAGGGCGCGGACAAGGCGGAAATGCTGCGCGCGATTCACGCGGTTGCGAATGGCGAAGCATTGTTTGGTCCTGTAATTGCCAAACGTCTCGTCCATTTTTTCCAAGAGGTACGCGGCATGAAAAATCTCGCGCCGCCGCGCGCGTTTCCCGAATTGACCGAGCGCGAAGTGGAGGTTTTGGCGTTCATCGCGCAGGGCTACAACAATTCCGAGATTGCGGAGAAACTGGTACTCTCTCCGAAGACCGTCAGCAATCACATTTCCAACATCTTTGCAAAATTGCAAGTCGCCGACCGCGCGCAAGCAATTGTGCGGGCGCGACAGGCGGGATTGGGATAGCGTGTTGCTAGCGGATGGAAAGCGGATAAACGGATGCGCGCATATTTGTATCCACCTATCTGCTCAATCCGCTTGCAGTCGCCTCCACACGCGCAGCGCCTCACGATGCGTTTCAAACGCGATTTGAAATTCTAACGCGCGTTCGTACGTCACCCATGCCGCGTCCGTGCAGTCGCTAGAGATATTCAATTCACCGCGCGCGACGCGCGTTTCGTAGACCAACGCGACCCCCGCGATTTTTTTCGCGTCGTTAAAAAAAGACCACACGCCAAGCAATTTCCCGATTTCGATTTCGTACCCTGTCTCTTCTAAAATTTCGCGCGGCAGCGCGTCGTCCACCGTCTCGCCCAGTTCGACGAATCCGCCGGGCAAGCCCCACAACCCTTTGCCGGGGTCTTCGCCGCGCTGTACGAGCAAAAATTTTTCATCCTCCGCGCGTGTGACAATCGCCACCGCCGCGACTTGGGGCGCAAAATAATGGACGTATCCGCAGCGCGGGCACACCGGGCGAATCCGTTCCGATTCCTCGCGCAATTCCATCGCGTGTCCACAGCGCGTACAAAATTGGATGGTTTCGATGGGTAACATATTTGAAAAATAAAAAACGGACAACGAAGTGTTCTCGTCGTCCGTTACACAGCACAAAGCTATCGTTATGGCACAGCCGACAAAGCTTGGATTGTGAGAATGACGACCACTGCAACAATCGTCGCAATCACGACGAACAGCACGAATGCCTGAAATACGAAACCGTACGGAGGAGTTTCGACAGGCACAACTTGGACCGGCACGGGCGCAGCGCGCGATTCAATTTCGCCCGCGAAAATTTTCGCCCCCTGGTCAATAAAAGACCTGCCCACCGTGTCCACGAGTCGCTGTCCCAAACTCGCAAGCGGTCCATTCAAATTGCCGATGCCTTTGTATGCCATCTCGGTCACGCCGTTTTCCACTTCGAGCAAATCCAACACCACATCGCCGCTCGTAAAATTCCCCCCCCCCTTGCCTTCGCCTTTGATTTTCACATGCGTCGGTGGAATTTTTTCGACAACCGTGATTTTGCCGTCGTACTTGCCTTTGATTGCCGCGACGCCGACCACAGCCGTCAGTTCATAATGCATTTCGTCCGTTTGTTCAAGGCGTTCGAGGGTGATGCCGGGCACGCGCCCAATAACCCCTTTCATCGTTTCCACATCAAAAATGCTTTCCCAGACTTGATCGCGCGGGGCATTGACGTTGACCTTGCCCCCGATGTTGATTGGCATGACCTTGTTCCTCCGTAACGTTCGCGGCGATTCAAAATTTGCAGCGATTATACTCGGATTTGTGACGAAATGATATGCACACGTTCATTCATTTTTATACACCACCTGAAAGCGTTCGCAGACGACGGGCATACACTCACTCGGCTCGCGTCCAATCCCCTCACAACGACGCGAAAAATAATTCCAGTGCGCGTCGCGCCAATACTCGAGCGAACGGTCTCCTTCGCCTTCCGCGTAGGCTTGTTCCTCGTCCACCAAATTGTACGGCTCGATGTACACGCGCGTCGTTTCGATAATGCACAACGGTTCGCCGTCGCCGCCCAACACAATCGAATGTTCCCCCGCGCGCGGCAGCGGTTCGCCGTCGTGATTGTATTCCCACGCAAGCGATGCGGTTCCCGTTTTCACACCGTCCAAAACCAATTTGCCAAGTTCGTCCGCCATTTCGGGCGTATCGCCAAAACTCCACGCGTTGTATGAATCGGGTTTTTCCGCGTCGTCCTCCAACGAATCAAGATACGCTTGCCAAAATTCTTCGACAGTCATTCATGTCCCCCTGATTTTCATTCCTGCTTTTTCGTAAATGGAATCAATCACGCGCATATTTTTGATGCCATCATGTCCGTCCGTGAGGTTAGTAGTTTCGCCGCGCGTTGCCGCGAGAAAGGCGCGCAGTTGAAAATTGTACGTCGGTTCGTGCGTGAAATGTTCGCGGCGCGTTCCGTTTTTTGTTTCGACGCGCAGCCCGTGAAAGCGATGCGGCACAAACGGATTGGAAATATGCACCTCGCCCGCATCGCCGACGACGCGCGCGGAAATTTTCACAGGCGGAAACGCGGCGAGCGAACAGCCCAATTTTGCGCGGACGCCATTTTCAAAAATCATTTCCGCAAACATCAAGCGGTCCACCTGCGGCGATGTTTTGCGCGCGCGCGCCGAAACGACGCGCGGTTCACCCCCCCCCATCCAACGCAAAAAATTCACACAGTAACAGCCCGTATCCATCAGCCCGCCGCCAGCGAGTTCATATTGGAAACGAATATCGTTCGGTCGGATAAACAGCGGAATAAAAAAATCGGCTTCCAATTCGCGCACCGCGCCGATTTCGCCGCTTGAAACAATTTCCTGTACCCGCTGCGCGAGCGGATGATAGCGATAATGAAACGCTTCGAACAACACGCGTCCGGCTTCGTCCGCCGCGCGCGTCATTTCTTCCGCTTCGCGCGCGTTCGACGCCAACGGCTTTTCGCACAAGACATGTTTCCCCGCGCGCAATGCCTTCATCGTCCATTCGTAATGCAACGAGTTGGGCAGCGGATTGTAAATTGCGTCAAGGTTCGGGTCATTCACCAACGCGTCGTACGAATCGAGAACGCGCGGAATGTGGTGTTGTTGCGCGAACGCGGATGCTTTGTTCTTGGCGCGCGCTGCAATTGCCGTCACTTGCACATCGGGCACAACGCGCGCGGGTTTTGTCAACGCGGCGGGTGCGATGCGCGCCGCGCCTAAAATTCCAAAACGTAATTTGTTCACGCGCGCAATTTCACTGCGCGCAAACGCGCGTCAATCCAATCTAATTTTTCTTCCGAGAACGCTGGCTCAGGTGGTGGTTGAGTGTAATCAATCGCGCGGAGATACGGACCGCGTAGATACGCGCGCTGCGCCACCGCCTGTAGGTCCAATGGAACATCAGGGTCATTTTGTCCGAGTGGCACGGGGAGGACGGGCAAAAGTTCGCGCACATCAATTGGGTACACCGTAAAGTCTATCCACGTATCCTGACGCAAATTGCTGCGATTGACCACAACCAGATAATCGCAGCCGAAACGATGAACTGCATCCTCCAATTCTGGATAAGGCAATAGTCGTCTGCCTCCGCGCAACAAGTCAAGCTCAATCAGATGCGCGTCGCTCTCGATTACCTCGCGTTGTTTTGCCTCATACGCGCGGCGGTCTGGACCTGGGCGTTTGTTGGAGGGGCTGACAATTTCAATCAAGGTGACGAGTTTATGTCCGCGCGCCGCATCACGAATTTCGACGAACGGATGAAAAAACGGTTCGGTCTGCGCGCGCAATTCAACGCCTGGGGTGATTTCGACGCGCGGGTTTTCCGCGATCATTATCCCACCCTCTTTCGTGCTAACTTGAATTGGCCGACGAACCACGAGAATATCTGGCATAATTGGACGCGTCGCGTTCGTGCCAGAGACGATTCCCAGTTCTGTGCGTTTTTCCACAATCGCATAGTACGGACGCGGCAAACTCTCGTTCAATTCACCACTTAGCTCGACAGCAACCCGTTCGTGAAAATCGGGCCAAATATCTGACGCTTCCAAATAGGGGTCCATCCCCACGAACGGATAAATATTTGCCATCGTTCACCTCCCCGCAGCTCGTTCCGCGCGCCTTGATTATACGCAAAATCTCGTATTGACATTCGCGCTCTACTTTGCGACCTCGCGCAACGCGCGCGCCGTCAACACGCGCGCCATCTCAATCCGATATTCCGCGCTGCCGCGAAAATCTCCGCGCGGATTTAGTCCACTTGGCGCCGCCATCGCCGCGCGTCGAATCACATCGTCGCTCAAACCTTGATTCAACATTTCGCGTTCGACATCCCGCGCGCGCCATGCCGTTTCTGCGACACCGCCCAATGCAATCGCGCCCGCGCGCACCACGCCGCGTTCCATTTCCAATGCCGCGCAAACGGAAACAATCGCTTTGTCGCGCGGTGTACGCGCCACGGTTTCGATGACACCGCGCCGCGCGAGCGCTGACGCGGGAATAGTGATTTCGGTGATGATGCTGTTCGGGAGACGCGTGCCGCGTTGTGCGAACAAGTCCGTGAGGGAAACGTCCCCATTTTCAACGCGCGAATCTTTTAAGGTTGCGAGAGTGAGCCGCGCGTCGAGGGCAGAGAGCGCGACCGAAAATATTCCGTCAGGTTCGGAAAGAATGGTGCCGACAGCGGTAGCTTGATTGCGTAAAATGTTTGCGTGCGTTCGATGGGCGGCTTGTGCGACAACACCATCGGCAATTTCGCGCAACAGGGGCGAGTCCGCGACCGTTGCAAGTGTCGTCGTCGCACCGATGAAAATATCCTCGCCGCGCGTTTCGATGAACGCCAAGTCCAACGCACTCAAATCAATCACCGCGCGCACGGCGCGGCGTTTTTCGGAAATCAATCCCGTGCCGCCCGCCGTGAACGCGGTATCCGGTTCGCGCGCGAGTCTCAATGCTTGGTCAAGTGTTTTGGGTTTGTGGATGGTTTGGAGATTTAACATGAGATTACAGAACACAGAGTACAGAATACAGAAGTGGGTGTCTGTTATCTGTAATCTGTACTCTGTGTTCTATCGTCTGTTACGCCTGCGCGAACGTATCAATCATCAATTTCACATCGTCCGCCATCGGATACAAAATCGGACAGGTGCAGCCATTCGCTTCGTACTCGCGCACTTTTTTGCGAACCTCGTCGGGCGTGCCGCTCGCGGAAATGCGTTCAATCAAATCGTCGGGAACGTACTGCATCGCTTCGTGAATTTGTTCTTTTGTCGCGGGCCAACCGAGAATGCTCTGGATTTTTTTCACCGTCTCTTCGGGCGTGCCGCTCGCTTTGGCAATGTGGGGCTGCTGCGCGAGATATTGCGTCAACAATTCTTTTGCCGCTTGCACTGCTTTTTTGTGGTCATGGTCAACAGAGCAGACGACGAGCTGCGGACGGTCAATGTCGTCAATCGAGCGTCCCGCTTTTTTTGCGCCCCTTTCCAACAAGTCGAGCGCTTTGATATTGTATTCCGGCGGCACGCAATAATTCAACACGCAGCCGTCTCCAATTTCGCCCGTCATTTCCATCATCGCGTCGCCCGTCGCGCCAATGTAAATTGGCACATTGCGCGGCTCGCGGCGTCCATGCACCACATCCAATTCAATCCCGTCAACGTGATGAAATTCGCCGTGAAACGTCACGCGCTCCATGTTCAATAATTTTTTCATCACCGTAATCGTTTCACGCATTGCGAGCAAAGGTTTCTTGCGTTCGATGCCGACATTTTTCGCGAGCGGGTCCCACCATGCGCCGATGCCGCAAATGATTCGATTCGGCGCGAGGTCGTCGAGCGTGAGAAAGGTTGCGGCAAGCAAACCGATGTTGCGCGTCCAATTGTTAATGACGCCGCTGCCGATTTTCAATTTGTCCGTCACCGCCGCGAATGCCGCCATCGGCACAATCGCATCGCGCACGAGCCGCGATTCCGCCTGCCACACGGCTTCAAAGCCGCGTTGTTCGGCATACTGCGCGTATCCCATGCCTTCCCGAATTTCGTGTTTGTCTTGAAGATAAAGTGCTACGCGTGCCATGTTCTCCTCCTTTGGAGAATGGGAAAGTGGAGCTTAGAGATTGGGTGATTCGGCGATTGGGTGATTGGATGACCGTGCCAAATCTTCGGGAACATCCAAATCAAATGTAACGGTATCAGAATTATAGATTTCCACTTGATACCTGCTACCTGCTACTTGTGACACATGCGCGCGGAAACTGTTTTCACCAAACTGAAAAACAAAATCGTGCGCGGGATTCAACAACAGCGCATTCGTGCCGCCGTCGCGGCGCGCGGGGGCAATGACCATGCGCGGCGCGGGTTCGCCCAACGCGATGATTTTTTCAATATCGCGCACGCGCAATTTCGGCAAATCGGCGGGAACAATCAGCAGCGCGCGCGCGCCATTCGCCACACAGACGCGGCGTGCTTGCTCCAACGCGTCGTTCAAGTTCGCGTTGGTTTCCAAAATGCCGAACGCGCCAAATTTGCGCGCGATTTTCAAAACAGTTTCATCACGCGAAATCACCACCACGCGCGCAATCCCGCGCGCGCGCGTCAATTTCAACAACGTGCGCTCGAACAATTTGCGCGTCAGCGCAACGCGTTCGTCATCACTCAAAAATCCCGCCAACCGCGATTTCGCTTCCGCCAACGGTTTCACGGGAACGATTGCCATGAGGGAATACATAGGTATCAGGTATCAGGTATCAGGTATCAAGTATCAGGTAGCAAACAGCAGGTTACAAATTTCGAATCACCCAATCAGCTACTCACCCAATCCACAATCTCACGCGCCAATCGTTCGCGTCCCGCCTCATCCCGCATCACCGTATCCGTCACCCACACGCGTTTTCCCAAATCCTTGATGCTGCGCGCTTGCGCCTCGTCCACGCGGTCCAGCACAAAACGGTCAACCGTCCCGCGCAGTAATTTTGCCACTTGAAACGCGGATGCTTCCATTCCCAATTCTTGAAACATTTTCGCGGCAGGACCTTTGATTGCTTCGCCACCGACAATGGGCGACACCGCAATTTTCGGCACGCGCGTTTTTTGAAGCAATTCGCGCATTCCCCGCACACTCAGAATCGGTTCGATGCTCACGAAAGGATTCGACGGACAAAAAATAATCGCGTGCGCGTTTTGAATGGCGTTCGTGATTTCCGGCGTGACGCGCGTCTTGTCAATGCCGTGAAAGCGGTACGATTTCAAAACGGGCTGCCAGCGGCGATGCACAAAATATTCTTGAAACGCGAGTTCGCCCGCGTTCGTGTTCACGAGGGTCGCGACCGGTTCATTGCACATCGGCAAAATGGTTGCGCGCGCGTTCAACGCGCGCGCTAAATTTTGGGTCGCTTGGGTCAACGTGTATCCGCCGCGCAGCATTTGTGTGCGCAAAAGATGCGTCGCCAAATCGCGGTCGCCGAGACGAAACCAATCTTCGCCGCCGTACTGCGAAATCATTTCGAGATTGTTGTACGTATCGCCTTCGATGCCCCAGCCATTCGCGCGATTTGCAATGCCTGCAAGCGTGTACATGACGGTATCGAGGTCAGGCGAAATGCGGAGACCATGCAATTCAAAATCATCGCCCGTGTTGACGACGACTGTCAAGTTTTCGCCGACGACGCGCTGCAAACCATCCGCCAATTTCGCGCCGCCGACACCGCCTGCGAGTGCGAGAATATTCATAAAGGACAGTGAAATGAAGGAAATAAGAAAACTCCTGTTCCCTCATTTCCCTTTTTTCCTTCTCAGAGTCAACTCAAATAGAGTTCATAGCATCGGACTCGGCATTTATGCGGGTACTGCCAATCAACCCGCTGAAGCATAGAATCCATCATACAACTTTTATTTGAGAGCTCTATCACGCCACACACACCGCAACATCTTCCAAACTCATTCGCGTTTTCTCGCGCGTCTCTCCGCCGAATCCCATCGTAATCAATACTTGTGGCTCCCAATCGTTTTCCAATTTCAAAACCTCGCGCACGGTTTCGGGAACAAACAACGGCGCGCACATCCAACACGCGCCGAGTCCCAACGCATGCGCGGCGAGCAACAAATTCTGCGTCGCCATTGCGACCGATTGCGTCGCCATCAAGTATTCGGCGTGCCTCCGCCGCGCATCCGCGTACGAATCCATCTCGCGCATTGTCACGCACACCACAATGACTACAGGCGCGTTCGTGATGCGTTGATACGAGCGCGCGGTATCTTTTTCAATCACATCACGCGCCGCGCCATCGCGTTCCAAATCCGCGCGCAATTTATCACCCATCGCCGACGCGAGCGCGCGTTTCGTTTCTGAATTTTCAATTATTGCAAAGCGCCACGGCTGCCGATTGTGCGCGGACGGCGCCCAGCGCGCGGCGTCCAAAATTTTTTCAATCAACTCGCGCGGCACAGGCGTATCCAGATAGCGCCGAATCGAACGCCGCGCGCGAATTGTATCCAACACAAGTTCTTGTCGTTCGTCATTCGTCATTCGTCATTCGTCCGTCACGGAAACAAATCCATCTGTTGCGGTCTCACCAAATCGCGTGCCGTTCCATGTTTGCCAAACCACGTCGCGCCGCGCACATGCACAATCGGCGTGCCCTCGCGCGCTTGCCCGAACAAAAGCGTTGCCGCCGACGCGAGCATGTCCGCCAATCCAATATCCGTGTACTTTAATTCGTACCCGAACAAATCTTGTCGTCCGCGCCAATCTTCGAGCGCGGGTATTCCGGCACAACCGATCGCAACGCCAATCGTTCCCAGCCGATGCGGACGCCCGTGTGAATCCGCAATAATCACCGCGACTTGTTTTCCTGTTTCTCTCGCTACCTGTTTCCGTGTATGCTCCGCCGTCGCGTCGGGGTCAAGCGGCAGCAGCAAGACAAAATCGTCCGCGCCCTCCTCCACATTCGAGTGGTCAATCCCCGCGTTCGCGCTGACGAATCCCAACCGATGCCGCGTGACAATCAAACCTTTTCGTGCGCGCACAACCTCCGAAGATTCTTGCAGCATCAATTCAATTTCGCGCGCGTCTTTGTCGGTTTCCTGCGCGAGTTCCATCGCCCGCGCGCTCGGCGTCACCTCACTCAATCGCGCAACGCGTCCTTCCGCTTTCGAAACAATTTTTGAGGCAATGACAATCACATCATCGTCGCGCAGTTCAATCGCCGCGTCGCGCAATCCGCTCAAAACCAAGCTTGCAATGTCGTCGCCGTTTTTGACGAGCGGTATGTTCGGCAACGTGGTGAGAAGCAATTGTGACATTCGTCGTTCGTCATCCGTCTTTCGTCGTGGCACGCGGCACACTCGTCAACCGAATCCCCGCGCCCTTGACTTTATATTTCACATTCACTGCAATCAACAGCGCCGTTAATGTTTCCACCGCAATCGCGTTCGCCAACACGCCAACATCGAACGCGTCAATCCCCGCTTGCGCGCACAAGGCGACCACTTTTTCGCGCGCGTCCTTGTCGCCGCCACACACCAACACATCCGAATCAATTTTCGCGTCTTCGCTCTCTAGTTTTTCGGGCGAGATATTTTGAAACGCCGCGACGACGCGCGTACGTTCGCCAAAAAATTCTTGAATCTCTGCCGTTATCGAAGCTTTGGCGGGAATTTTTGCGCGCGTCTTTTTTTCGGGGTCGAGCGACGACGCAATGTTGATGACGATTTTTTCCTGGACTGCTTCTTTCAAATCCTCCAGAATCGGCTGCATCCCATTGTACGGCACGGACAACAAAACAATGTCGCCCTGTTTTGCCGCGTCGCGATTGGATGTACCCGAAACGTTCTGTAAATTCAAGCGCGCGTTCAACGCGTTCGCCGCGTCTGCCCCGCGCTGCGCGTCACGCGAGCCGAGGATGACAGGCACGCCCGCTTTGGCAAAACGCGCCGCGAGCGCCGTGCCTTGTTTGCCCGTGCCGCCGATGATGGAGAGGATAGGTGATTGGGTGATTGGGTGATTAAGCATTTTTCTTTTGTACTCGTTTGCTTTTGATATATGCGTTCAGCATCGGCGCTAGTTTTGATAGATCGCCAATCATCTCCTGGTATGTTGGTTCTGTAACGAGTTCTCTCTTGCGAGCGCGGCACGCGAAAAATTTTGCTTCATACAATGAGCCACGCGAGTAATACAAGTGATTTATTTTTTCGCCAAAATGATAGCGTCCATAACTCTCTGCGATATTCGCGCCAATCGAGTCCACGGCGCGTATCAACTGTTTGCCAACTGTATCTTGCGCCAATGGAGACCACGCACTCACAATCTCCCACCACTTGTCTGCAATCTCTTCTGCAAGTTTAAAAATCTCAATCTCCTCCAAGGATTGAACCGGCATTTACTCCTCCTTTGCAAACCACACCAATCACCCACTCACCCAATCACCCAATCACCTACTCACGCAATTCCTGCACTCTCTTCCACACACCGCGCGACAACTCTTGCGCTTTCGCCGTAATCGCGTCTTCATCCAACGTCAACACCACGCGGTCGTGCATCAACAATTTCCCGCCGCAAATTGTATCCGTCACATTCGAGCCGTCTACGCCAAAAATGACGTGCCAGGGAAAGTTGCCCGCGCTCAATTCCGTGAACGGCGCGTAATCCAAAAGAATAATGTCTGCGTAGGCGCCGACGCTCAATTCGCCAACGGGCGCGCTCCAAAAGTTCGCGCAAATTTTTGCATTGTTCGCGTACGCCATTTGAAACACTTGGTCCGCACCCATGACGCGCGGGTCACGTTGATGCGATTTGTGCAAGAGGTACGCCGTTTTCATTTCCGAAAACATATTATTGGAAAAACCATCGTTGCCCAAACCGACGGTGACGCCGTGCCGCAGCATGCCCAACACATTCGCGACGCCCACCGCGTTGTTCATATTCGAACGCGGTTGATGTGAAACTTTTGTGTTGGTCTTTTTGAACAAATCAATTTCGCCAACGTCCACATGTACACAATGCGCCGCAATCGTTTTTGCGCCGAGAACGCCGCGCGCGTGTAACCGTTCGCCCACGCGCATTCCAAAATTTTGCGCCGCATCATCTTCATCCGAACTATCTTCGGCAACGTGAACATGAAACCCCGCGTCCATTCCATCCAATTCCGTCAAACATTTTTCCAGCGTTTTATCCGAAACGGTAAACGACGCGTGAAGTCCGAACGTCGCAGCAACGCGCGCACCGCCCGTCGTTCGTCGTTCGTCGTTCGTCTTTTTCAAAAACCTCACATTTTCCCGAATCCCCGCCGCCGCGCCTTCCGCTCCATTTCTATCCGTCACCTCGTAACACAAACACGCGCGCAATCCGGATTCATTCACCGCGTCGGCAATCGCGTCGAGCGAACCGTCAATCGCGTTCGGCGACGCGTGATGGTCAATCAGCGTTGTCGTGCCATGTTTAATCGCGTCGAGCAAGCACACAAGCGCGCTGTACTGGCTATCTTCCAATGCGAGCGCGCGGTCAATTTTCCACCACAGTTTTTGCAAAATTTCGGGAAAATTTTTGGGCGGCGGTCCGGGCGGCAAAGCCATGCCGCGCGCGAACGCGCCGTAAAAATGTGTGTGCGCGCAAATGTT
>CALMZO010000446.1 GCA_937870825.1 uncultured Chloroflexota bacterium
ATTCAAGCCGAAGCCGAAGCGCGATTGATTATGAGCATTTGCAAAGGCGCGGCAATCAAAGGCGGACAAGTGATGTCGCTCGAAGAAATGCGCGCGCTGGTTCGTGATTTGGAAAAATGCGCCTCGCCGCGCACGTGCCCGCACGGACGCCCGACGATGATTCAAATGAACGTGGGAATGTTAGAGAGAGAGTTTGGAAGGAGAGGATAGGGAACGGGGGATTGGGATTGGGGGGTGGGGAGGATAGAATGAGTGTCAAGAATTATCGTGACCTTCGAGTTTGGCAAGCGGCGATGGATTTGGTGGTAATGGTTTATGAAAAAAGTGAAAAGTTTCCCGCGAAAGAATTGTATGGCTTGACGAGTCAGATTCGGCGCGCAGCAGTGTCAGTGCCGTCGAATATCGCGGAGGGGCATACCCGCGAATCTACGAAAGAATATCTACATCATTTGTCCATCGCAGATGCCTCGCTCGCGGAAGTTGAAACACAAATAGAAATTGCATTTCGCTTAAACTATTGTACTCAAGAGGAACGGGATAAAATTCTCACTCATTCGACCTTACTCGGCAAACAACTCTATTCTCTCCATAACGCGTTACAATCGAGGACCCAGAAATGACAAATAATCAATCCCCCAATCCCCAACCTCTAACCCCCACCCCCCTGCTCCTTGCATTCATGGAACCCAAAATCAAATTCGGCTATCTCGGCGTTCCCTACGACGCGGCAACATCCATCGCGAATCCCGGCGCGCGTTTTGCGCCGAGCGCGCTGCGTGAACAATTCAAATTATTGTTGTCGAAACGCGTTGTGGATGGTCAGGTCGTTGACATGGACCGCGGCGAAATTGTGGATTTGCGCGCGGTGGAGGTTGCCGATTTCGGCGATGTGGCGCTTTCGTTTTATGACCATCACAAAGCGATTGACCAGGTGACTGCCGCGACGCGCGAAATCATTGACGCGGGTTATGTTCCGCTCGTCGTCGGCGGCGACCACGGCGTCACGTATCCTGCGTTTCGCGCGCTGCACGACGCGACGCGAGGCAATCTCGGACTGATTCAACTCGACGCGCATTGCGACATGTTGGACTTTTCCGAAAAGCAAGGCGCGATTTCGGGCAGCAGCGGCATGGCGCGTTCGCTCGAACTCGGACGGCTTGCTGGAAAAAATATGGTCCAAGTGGGACTGCGCGGGTACGCGACGACGCAGCAGTGGGGCGTTGGCGTGAAATATGGCGTGAAACGAATTCTCGCGCCCGAGTTTGAAGAGATGGGCGCGGTGGAAGCAGCGAAACAATCGCTGGATTGGGCGCGTGACGGAACAGAAAAAATTTATCTCACCGTTGACATTGACGCGTTGAATCCAGGCGAAGCGCCCGGTACAGGATGGGCAGAACCCGGCGGATTGACTGTGCAGCAGTTGATTGACTTTGTCCGTTACGTCGCGCCGCATGTGGACGCGTTGGACTTGGCGGAACTCAATCCCGTTTTCGACAGTGCGCCAAAACAAACGACGGTGATGTGCGCGCGTTTGCTGTTTGATTTTGTGACGGTGAAAGCGCGCGCGTCTTGACTGCCCACGCGTTAATTTCCCGCAGAACCTCTGTGATATAATATCGTCACGATGTCTTTTACCGTCAACGACTATCAGGATTTAGTTCAGCTCTTGCGCCAGCGTCCCGAATGGCAAACGGAATTGCGTCATTTGTTGTTGGACGACGATTTCCTCGCGCTTCCGCGCATTGTAGGCGAACTCGGTGAGGCAAATCGCGAGGCGAATGTTCGCCTCACGCGGTTGGAGCAATCGGTTCAAGAACTTGTCGAGGCGCAGCGTGCGGCGGATGCGCGCCTCACGCGGTTGGAGCAATCGGTTCAAGAACTTGTCGAGGCGCAGCGTGCGGCAGATGCGCGCCTCACGCGGTTGGAGCAAACGGTTCAAGAACTTGTCGAGGCGCAGCGGCAGACCGAATTTCAAATCAAAGAACTCGCAAAAGCACAGCGCTACACGGAGAAAAAAGTTGCAAAACTGGAAGGTCTCGCGCTCGAACGCAAGTATATTGACAAACTCTATTCGTATGTAGGACGCTGGATGCAAGGACTACGCGTCGTCTTGCCCGGTGCAATGGACGGCGCAACAGAGCGACAGCTGCGCGAAAATCTCACTGACCAAGAACTTGACGAGGTGTTTCGATTGGACATTTTGGCGCGCGGCAAAATCTACAAGCCCACCGCGCTGGCGGACCAAGAGGTGTGGCTGTGCTTTGAAGTTTCCGTTACCGTGGACCGTGACGATGTAAAGTGCGCGCGCAGGCGCGCGGGACTCGTACAAAAAGCCGGTTTGCGCGCGGTGCCAATCGTGGCAGGGGAAGACCTAACCGAAGGCGCGGACGAAGCGGTCCAAGCCGCGCCAATCGTGACACTGCAAAACGGACATGCGACGGGCTGGGACGAAACAGTGATGACCCTGCAAAAAGAAAAGTGATGAGCCGAGGCGCAATCCTCGGCTCTCATGTTTTGGGAGCGCTCAAGGAGAGTACACTCGAAATGCAACTCGATTACGTTTCCATCATCAACAACGGATTTGAGAAAACGCCGCGCCCGAAAAAAATTATTGTTGTCGGCGCGGGCATGGCGGGACTCCCCGCCGCGTACGAATTAAAACGCGCCGGGCATGATGTCACGCTCATCGAAGCGCAACCGCGCGTCGGCGGACGCTTGCAAACATTTCGCGAACCGTTCACACACGGCTTGCACGCGGAAGCGGGCGGAATGCGTTTGCCGAAATCGCACGCGCTCACGATGGGCTATGTCGAAAAATTCAAATTGCAAACGACGCCGTTCACGATGGGCAACCCGAATTGTTATGTGTACGTTCACGGCAAAAAAATGCGGCTCAGTGAATTTCGCCAAGACCCGGGCGTCTTGGGTTTTGACCTTAAAGCAAATGAACGCGGCAAAACGGCGGCGGAATTGTGGGATGAAGCGCTCGCGCCGATTGAAAAGCAACTGCATGAACAGGGCGAACGCGCGTGGGACGAAATTATGCAGCGGTATGACAATCATTCGCTGCGCGAATTTTGCGAAGAGTGCGGTTGGAGCGAAGGCGCGATTGAGTTGTTCGGTTTGTTCGCGGGGTACGAAGGACGACAGAACGCGTCGTTCATTGACATTATTCGTCCCGAAATCGGCGGCTCGTTCCGCGATTTGGTGGAACTCGAAGGCGGCTCGGACAATTTGCCGAACGCGTTTCTTCCCGAACTCGCAACGAACATTCGCTTTGGCGCAAAAATGATTGCACTTGACCAATCGCCCGAGGAGGTCACGATTCATTACAAAACGCGCGCGGGACGTTTTTCCGAAAAAGGGGATTACGCGATTTTGACATTGCCGTTTCCGGTGATGCGCCACATTGAAATTTTGAAACCGTTCTCTGCCGCGAAACAGCGCGCGATTCGGCAGGTGCATTATGACGCGTCGACAAAAGTGTTACTGCAAACGCGGCGGCGTTTTTGGGAAGAGGATGAAGGAATCTTTGGCGCAGGCACTGTGACCGATTTGGCGATTCGAAATTTGTATTATCCCGACCACGGGCGCGAAACGGGACGCGGGGTTTTGCTCGCGAGTTATACGTGGGCAGAGGACGCGCAGCGTTGGGGTTCGCTTTCGCCCGAAGGACGCATCGAGCAAGCGATTGAAGATGTCGCGAAAATTCATCCGCAGATTGTCAAGGAATTTGAAGTCGGCGCGTCGAAAGTTTGGCACGACGACGAATTTGCAGGCGGCGCGTTCGCGTTGTTCGAACCCGGGCAATTCACGCGTTTATACAAGGCGATTTGTCAAAACGAAGGCCGCGTCTATTTCGCGGGCGAACACGCTTCCGTGTATCATCGGTGGATTCAAGGCGCGATTGAATCCGGCTTGCGCGTCGCAAATGAAATTCATCAATTGAGCTTCCAGGGATAATTCTTTTCTTTCTCCCCTCTCTCATTTTGGGAGAGGGGCTAGGGGTGAGGGTCTGTATGAAATCACACGCGCGCGTTGTCGTCATCGGCGGCGGGATTGCGGGATGCAGTGTGTTGTATCACCTGACCAAATTGGGTTGGAGTGATGTCGCGCTGCTCGAACGCAACGAACTCACGAGCGGTTCGACATGGCACTCGGTTGGCAATACACCAATGTTCACCGCATCGCTGAACATTCTGCGCGTGTTGAAATATTCGAACGAGCTGTACGCGTCGCTTGAAGCCGAGACGGGGCAGAACGTTGGTTATCATCAAGTTGGCAGTTTGCGTTTGGCGACAACGCGCGATTATTTGAAATGGTATGAAAAGATAGAAGACATGGCGCAGCTCGCGGGTGTGCGGAACGAAATCATCAGCGTCGAATCCGCGCGCGAACTCAATCCGTTTATCCATCCCGAAGGCGTACTCGCTGTCGCGCATTTGCGCGGCGACGGTTATCTTGACCCCGCGTCGGTGACGTTCGCGTTGGCAAAAGGCGCGCGCAAACGCGGCGCGGAAATTTATCGCGGCACGCGCGTCGAAAACATTTCGCGCACCACGTCGGATGAATGGGAAATTACCACGAACAACGGCAACCTCACCGCCGAAATTGTCGTGAACGCGGGCGGACAATGGGCGCGCGAAATCGGAAAACTTGTGGGCGTCGAATTGCCGCTTGTGCCGATGGAGCATCAGTACGTCATCACCGAAGCGATTCCCGAACTAAAAATACTCCCGCGCGAAATTCCCGTGACGCGTGACCCCGAACGCGTTTTTTACATGCGGCAAGAGGGCGATGGCTTGCTGTTTGGCTTTTTTGAAAACAATCCGATTCCTTGGTCTGTCAACGGCATCCCGCGCGAGTTCGGGCAACAGCTGCTGCCGAATCGCGTCGAACACCTCGAACCCGATTTACTGCGCGCGGTGGAACGCATTCCGATTTTGGGGCAAACGGGCATCAAGAAAATTGTGAATGGTCCCGATGCCTATACGCCGGACGGCGCGCCAATTGTCGGACCTGTGCCGGGCGCGCGAAATTTTTTTGTAATTGCAGGATTCAGTTTGTTTGGAATTGCCAACAGCGGCGGCGCGGGACGCGCGTGCGCGGAATGGATTGTGAACGGCGCGCCCGAAATTGATATGTGGGAATATGACGTGCGGCGTTTTGGCGAATACGCGTCGCGCAAAACATATCTCGTCGCGAAAGCGATGGAAGCGTACGCGATGGATTACGCGGTGCATTATCCGTACCACGAACGCGACGCGGGGCGTCCACTCAAAACGAGTCCGATTCATGATTCACTCGCATCACAAGGCGCGGTGTTTATGGCGCGGCACGGTTGGGAACGTCCCGCGTGGTTTGCGCCAAACGGCGTCGAACCGCGCGACGAACATACCTTTGCGCGCCCGAATTGGTTCGAGCATGTCGGCGCGGAATGTCGCGCGGTGCGCGAGCGCGTTGGGATTCTTGACCAAACGAGTTTTGGCAAATTCGAGGTGAGCGGCGAAGGCGCGTTGGAGTGGCTCAATCATTTGTGCGCGAACGAGATTGATGTGCCGATTGGAAAAATTGTGGTAACGCAGATGTTGAATGAACGCGGCGGCATCGAATGTGATGTGACGGTGACGCGCGTGGCGGATACCATGTTTTGGGTCATCACCGCCGCGTGGACGACGACGCACGATTGGGGCTGGCTCGAAATGCACCTTCCGCAAGATGGAAGCGTGAAATTGCGCGACATTACCGCAGAGTACGCGGTGTTGAGTTTGATGGGTCCGCGCGCGCGCGCCGTGTTGGCGCGCGTCACGGACGCGGACCTTTCCAACGACGCGTTTCGTTTTTTGCACGCGCGCGATATTTTTGTTGGCAGCGCGCCCGCGCGCGCGTATCGCGTTTCGTATGTGGGTGAATTAGGTTGGGAATTGTATATGCCGCTCGCGTATCAACGTTACGCGTATCAGTTGCTCATGGACGCGGGGCGCGAATTTGGAATTGTAAATTTTGGGTATCGCGCGTTGGACTCGCTGCGAATGGAAAAAGGGTATCGCTTTTGGGGTTTGGACATGAACGCGTTGACGACGCCGTTGGAAGCGGGACTCTCACAATTTGTAAAACTCAACAAAGAAAATTTCATCGGACGCGACGCGCTGCTCAAACAAAAAGAGCAAGGCATTGCGCGCACCTTGCAATGCCTTGTTGTCGAGAACGCGGGTTCCATTCCGCGCGGCTGGGAACCGATTTATTACGGCGACGACGCAATCAGTTACGTTTGTTCGGGCGAGTACGGGCATTGGGTTGAGAAAACGATTGTGCTGGCGTACTTGCCGCAAGAGTTGAGCGCGCCCGATACAAAATTGTCCATTAAATTGTTTGGAAAAAATTTTCCCGCGACCGTTGTGCGCGCGCCGCTGTATGATGCGCGAAATGAAAAGTTGAGAGCATGAAAAAAATCCGAACTCGAGAGAGTTCGGATTTTTTTGCTTATGGCGAAAATCGCAGTGAGTAACATTGTCCGCCTTGATACGCGGTCTTTTCTCCGTGCGCGGTGCCTTTGCCTGCAATGTGCGCGGTGTAGGTGTATGTTCCCGGCGGCATCTTGATAAGATAATACAAGCCGTCGCCCGGCACATCGTAATCATGCGTGCCCCACGAACCGCCGCCAATCGTAAAGCGCATCGTCAGCCCTTGATAGTTGTTGCTGATGTAAAAGTACGCTTCCTGTGCGGGTGCCGGACATTGATTGGATGCTTGCGTGGGGCGCCGCGTGGGGACGCGCGTTGGGACCTTTGTCGCGGTCACCACGATAACAACCGGTGTTTGTGTCGCAGGCGGCGGTGTCGCGGTGACCACAATCACGCGCGCGGTTTGTGTCGGCTGCGGCGCGCCGGAGGTTGGTGTGGTGTCCAAAGCAGGGATGTCACTCGCACTCGTCGGCGTCGCAGCGGGCGCCACGACGCGCGGTTCGGGAACGGGGAGCGGTGACAAAATTTCCGAAATGCGCAAGTCGTCAAACAAAACGCGTTGGTTTGGTTCGTCGGGTTCGACAAACAACGCGACGCGCCCAGATTTCAAATTCGGGTCACGCACACTGTCCACCCACGAACCGCCGATATGGATAGCAATCACATCCCCTTGATTGATGATTTGAATTTTGCTCGGAAAGCTCGCGTTGCCTACAAACAGCGAATCCGTGTACGGAATGATGGTTTCGTAATGGTCCTCCGCATAACGGAACAGCCCGTACTTGCCTTCATTCGTCACACCGAGCAGATAATAATTTTTGAAATCGTCGGACAGGCGAAAGATGACACCATACCGCGCGTTCTTTTGCGAAGGCAAACGCGTCGTCACTTCAATGAGCGCGTCGGTCAACACGGGACGATAAAAAAGGTAACGTGTGCCGCGCGTCTCTTTGCGTGTGAAATTGAGCTGCCCATCTCGACATTCGATGAGAAGGAACTCGTCTTCAATGGGATTGCATTCATCGAAAGAATTTTCGAGAACGACGTTTGTCTCGCCTGCGCCTTGTGTTGGAACGGGCGTCGCGGTAGCGTCAAGCGCACTCAAGTCAATCGGCGGCAAGCCGCTCAAATCCGGGGTTTGTGGAATCAGTGTGGGCTTTTGTGCGGGCGGCGCGAATTGTTGTACCGTTCCGTCCGGCTGTCCAATTCCGCCCGCAACCGCGTGGCGGGGAATGCTCAAAACGAACGCGAGCGCCGCGCCCACGAGCAAGATGCCCATGACCGGAAATCCAAATCTACGCAACATGTTTCATACTCCTTGTGAACAGTTTCGGCGTCAATCATCGTACTCGAAACGCAAAATCCATGCAAACATCCGCGCGGAGCAAAACGCCGAAAAAAGCTTGACATCGAACGCGTGTTCGCTTATAATGCGAACACGCGTGCTAAAGGCGCGAACTCGGTGGATTCGTCTGGGAGGCACACATGGCTCTGTCCGAACGTCAACAGCAAATTTACAGCTACATCCAACGCTTTACGGGAGAAAAGGGACGCCCGCCAACCATCCGCGAAATCGGGCAAAACGTTGGGATTTCGTCCACATCGGTTGTGAATTACAACCTGAACATTCTCGAACGCGCCGGATTGATTTCGCGCGAAAAAGAAGTCTCGCGCGGCTTGCGCCTCACCGGACACAATGGCAAAGCCATGGCTGACCCGCGTTTTATTCAAATCCCCTTGCTCGGACGCATCGTTGCCGGCAAGCCCATCGAAATTCCCGAAGCAGGCACCAGCGCGTTTGAAGCCGACCACGAAAGCGTTACGCTCACCCGCGATTTGTTGGGCGGTGCCGACAGCGAAAATCTGTACGCCCTTCATGTCAAAGGCGACTCGATGATTGACGCCTCCATCCACGACGGTGACATCGTCGTAATGAAACATCAAGCCACCGCCCGCAACGGCGACCTCGTCGCCGCGTGGATCAAAGACAAACAGCAGACCACGCTCAAACGGTTCTTTCGCGAAAAAGGCGTCATCAAACTCGTCCCCGCGAATCCGAGTTATAAAACGATTCATGTCGAACCGCATAACGTTGACATTCAAGGCAAAGTCGTTCTCGTCATCCGACAGCTGGGCGCAGCCGCATAACGGAACCTCAAACCAGACATCCAAGATGTCTGGTTTTTTATTTTAAGGTAGGGCAATCGCGTGAAGCCTTTTTTCGACAAATCTTTTCCACCTACGCACCACAGAGTAACTCAATTGACAACGAGCACTTGCAGAATTAGGGAGCACGCCCCACTTTGAATGGAAAATTGGTTATGACGCGATTGCCCTATTTTAAGGTCGCGCCTCTTGACACCCGAACAAGCGTTCTGTATAATCAGAACAGTTGTTCTGATTCACTTGACACATTCGGATTCCCCCACCCGAACACGAACGCGCGGAGGCAGCCATGAATCGGCAAAAACTCTATCAACAGGCGGACAAAATCGAATACGTTCTCGCTACCCACAAAGCGCCTGCCAGAGTGACAGGCGGACGCGTCACTCCGCGCACGATTCAATTTCACGTCTCGCCTTCCACCACCACCAAAGTATCTCAAGTGGAAAAACTTGCGGAAGAAGTCGCGCTCGCGCTGAATGCCTCCTCTGCGCGCGTCTCGCGCAACAACGGACAAATCAATATCGAAATTCCGCGTGACGATGTGCAGCCGCTCTATTTGCTTGACCTCTGCGCGCGCGTTCAAAAAGACGCGGCGATGGTGCAAGCATTGTCCGTTGCAGGCACCACCTTGCTCGGTTTGGCGACGGACGGCGTGCCGATTCTCTTGCGCGTCTCTGCCCCCGATGTCGCGCACGTCCTGATTGCAGGCACGACGGGTTCCGGCAAAAGCGAAGCCGCGCGCACAATGCTCGCATCGCTGATGATGTTTCAACGCCCGCGCGATGTACAAGTCATCATCATTGACCCCAAAGCGAGCGAATTTCGCCAATTCGAACACTTGCCGCATCTCTGCTGCCCCATCATTAAAAATGTCGAGGACGCGGTGGCGAATTTAGAATGGCTCGTCGAAGAAATGACGCGCCGTCAGGAACAAATGAGTGTGCGCCCGCGCATCGTCGTCGTGATTGACGAACTCGCCGATTTGTTGATGCAAGGGGGGGGGGAAGTGGAAGGATATTTGACGCGACTTGTCCAACGCGGACGCAGCGCGGGCATTTCGATGATCGCGTGTACGCAAAAACCGACAGCGGCAATTCTCGGCGGACTTGTCACCGCGAATTTTCCGGTGCGGCTCGTGGGCAAAGTCACGAGCGCGAATGAAGCGCTCGTCGCGTCGGGCGTCGCACAAAGCGGCGCGGAAAAATTGACGGGGCGCGGTGATTTCCTTTTGATTGCCAACGGCGAAAAAATTCGCGTCCAGATCGCGCAGCTCGCACCAAACGATTACGACGCGTTTCGGCAGCGCACCCTTGGCATCCCGCAAACGCGCAATGTTCCGCGCGTGAACCTTTCGCCGAATTTCGCGCAAGCGATGTGGGAACGCGTGCGATAAAAAAAGTAGAGACGTTACGCCGTAACGTCTCTACTTTTTTTAATTTGTCGTCAAATCCACCACCAACAAATCCAACGCCAGCGTCGGCTCCAGCCGACTGGTTTTCAAACTCACATCCGTTTCCAACAATTTCATCATCACGCCTTCCAACTGCTCCACCGAATAATTTCGCGCCTGTTCGGACATTTTTTTCGTGACGAACGGATGCAGCCCCAATTGTTTCTGAATCGCGTCGGTTCCCATTCCCCGCGTCGCCAAATCGCGCACTTGGAGCAAGATGCGATACTGCCGCGCAATCATCGTCAACAAATAAAATTCATTCGCATTGTGCCGCAACTGTTCGTGGAGCAATTCCAACGCGCGCTGCGTCTTGCGCGCGCCGATGGCGTCCACCAAATCAAAAATGTTTGACTCTTGCGCCGATGCCACGAGCAAGGGCACATCGTCGCGGCGAATCGTTTCTCCATTTTTGTACACGAACAGTTTTTCAATCTCATTGTCCAGCGCGCGCAAATCCGCGCCAATGAACAACGCCAAATCATTCGCCGCCGAAAATTCGATGGTCCCACCTTTTTTCTCTACCTGGTCGATCACCCAGTCTGCGAGTTGGTCTGCCGGCGGCGCGGCAAACAATTTTACCTGCGCGTGCTTTTTATCCTTTTCCGCAAATTTCAACACCGCATTGTTCGCGGCAAGTTTTTTATTTTCGACAAACAACAAATTGGTCGTCGGCGGCAGATCCGCCAAGTAATCGAGCAACTGTTGTTTCAATTCGGGATTGGATTCTCGTTCCTCTCCTTGGTCATCGTCACTCACTTTGCGGCGCGGGTCCAAACGCGCGAGCAATCCTTCGACCATCACCAAGCGCTTGTCCGAAAGAAACGGAATCGCGTCGGCATGATGGCGCAACTCGCCGAACGACAACGAACGCCCGTCGAGCGTCGTCGTGTTCAGTTCCGCAAATTGCGGGTCGCCCATTTCCGCGCGCAAGGTTTTGATTTGCTCCGCGCGCTGAAAATCGTCTTCGCCGTGAAAAATGTACAACATCAACGGACGACGGACGACGAACGACCAATGAAAAACAATCCGTCGTTCGTCGTCCGTCATTGGTCATTCGTCAATCGCTCCACCCAATATCCACATGCCAATACTCTAACCCCGCGAAATTCTTGCGTGTGACGCCGAGGAAACTCGCATCAAACACATTCGGCGAAGTGGTCACGTATTTCTGAATGCTCATGCCGAGCGGCTGCGCGAGAAACGCGGCAAACGTTGTCGCAATCATCACGTCCGGCAATTTGGAAAAACGCGGGCGGCGTCCCAACGCGAAAAATGCCGCGCACGCCGTCAACGCCCCGAGCGTGACCAATTGCGTGCCGCAGCGCGGATGCACCGCGAGCTCTCCTTGCCCATCTTTCATCCGCCGCAATGCTTCTTGCGCCGCGTCCGCCAACTGCTCGGGATTCACATCGCCGATAATTGCAAACCCACCTCCGTCCGCGCGTCCGACCAGCGAAAGATTCGGATTGCTTTCCGAAAGCACATGCACCGTCGCATGTTCGATGCCGTGATTGCGTCGTACTTTTTCAAGAAAATTCATACTTGCTCCTCGTAGCGCAACTTTGTAATTTGCGCGCATAAAGACAAATTACATAGTTGTCGTAACGGATTATACAACAGCGCGATACACTTGCATCGTTTCTCGCGCCGCGCGCGTCCATGAAAATTTTTTCGCTTGTTCCAATCCCCGCGCGCGCATTTCATTCCAACGGGTTTCCTCCGTCAACAAGCCGCGCAGCGCGTCATCCCAGCCGCGCGCATCATCGGGCGACAACAGAATTCCCGCGTCGCCGACCACTTCGGGCAGCGATGAGGTATTCGCGACAATGACCGGCGTTCCGCACGCCATCGCTTCCAATGTCGGCAAGCCAAAACCCTCATACTGCGACGGATACAAAAACACGCTCGCCGCCGCATACAACGAGGGCTTGTCCTCTTCAGCGATAAAACCGATAAAATGCGTGTTATGCAACACACCAAACTTTTCCGCGAGTTGTTTTGGGTTAGGGAAGAAATCACCGCTCGCATCGGGCAATCTTCCTGCTAACACCAATGCCCACTCTCGACTCTCGACTCTCGACTCTCCACTAATGAATCTCTCAAACGTCTCAATTACTCTTGCGACATTTTTCCGCACATCGAATCCGCCCAGGTATAAAATAAAATGGTTCGGCAAATTGTATTTCGCGCGCACGCGTCGTATCTCTGCTTGAGATGGTGGAGCAAAACGCGCGTGTGCAGCGAGATGGACGACATGGATTTTCTCGCGCGGGATGTGTAGATGTTTTTGAATGTCACGCGCGCTCGCGTACGAGTCCGCGATGATTGCGTTGGCGCGTTGTGCTGAAAATGACGCGAGTCGTGTGTACAACTGCACGCGTGCGGAACCGCGATACGCGGGCAGCGCGATGGGAATCAAATCGTGAATGGTGACGACGGTGGGACGGGTGGGGAAAAGCGGCGAGCCAAAGTGGGGAACATGCGCGATGTCGAACTGTTTCGCGCTCGCGCGCGGAAAGGTGAACTGTTCAAATTCGAGTTTCGCAAAATTTTCGCGCGTAAAACGCGTTGGAAAAATTTCAAGCGGCGCGGGCGCTGTCGAGTCGGCAGCTGGAGCGAGCAAGACAAATTCGTCGTTTGGAAATTCCGCGCGCATTGCGCCGACGAGTTCGCGCAGATATTGTCCGGTACCCGTCGCGGGATTCGCGAGAAACAATCCGTTCAGCGCAACGCGCATTTATATTACGGGACCTGACAGGTTCCCAAGCCGTGGGCGAAAAAACCTGTCAGGTCTATCAATCAACGCGCGCGCAGCGATTCCACCGTCAATTGCAAACCTTCCTCCAAACCGACGTTTGCTTCCCAACCGAGCTCACGTCCGGCTTTGGTCGCGTCGAGATAAATTCTGTACACTTCGCCCGGTTTGTCGGGCGCATAGTTCGCAGGTTTTGTGAAACCTGTCGCGCGCTGCAATTTTTCGTAAATGGTGTTGATGTCCGTGCCGACACCCGAACCGATATTGTAAATTTGATTGTCGCCGTTCGTCAGAGACAAAACATTCGCGCGCGCCACATCGCCGACAAAACAAAAATCGCGTTGCTTGTCGCCCTTGCCGTTAATCGTCGGCGTCTCGCCGTTCAACATCTTGTACGTAAAAATCGCAATCACGCCCGCTTCGCCGAACGGGTTTTGACGCGGACCGTACACATTCGGATAACGCAGCACGGTGTATTTCAAACCATAGTTGTAATTGTACAAAAACAAATAATGTTCGACGTGATGTTTGCTCGCGCCGTAGGGGTCAAGCGGATTGACGGGATGGTCTTCTTTGACGGGAAGGTACTGCGGCTCGCCGTACGTCGCGCCACCGGTTCCGGCATAAATAATTTTTTGCGTGCCGACACGCCGCGCATGTTCCAAAAGATTCAGCGAACCGATGATGTTGACCTCGGCGTACAATTGCGGTCTTTGCAGCGACTCGCGTACGTCTGCCTTTGCCGCTTGATGCGAAATGATTTCCGGTTTAAAGTCGTTGAAAATGTTTGTGAGCGCGTCGTTATCGCGAATATCGGCGCGGTACAATTTCACATTGAGCGCAACGTTCGTCTGCTTGCCTGTCGAAAGGTCATCCAGTACCGCGACTTCATGCCCGTCTGCTAACAGCGCATCTACGATATTCGAACCAATGAATCCCGCGCCGCCCGTTACCAAAATTCTCATTCCTTGCTCCTTGAATTTATGAACTTGTTCGCAACCATGCTGCCGCGTTGGTGAGAAATGCGCGCCGCGCATTGATTTCGCCAACGTCACAATAATTCAAATCGTATTCGTTCGTCGAAACAAAATTTTTACCGCGCCATTCAAACCGCAAAAGATTCGCGCCTTCCTGCAACCGCACATCCAATTCTTGAAAAACGCGTGCGTCGTTTTCGGAACCGACAGCGTCGAGACTCAACAGCAACATATCGTTATGCCACACTGACAACGTGCCGCATTGTTCTTCCAGCGTGTCGTTGATGAGCCAGATTTCCCCGCTCACAATCTCTCCCGCCGCGCGTTCGCGCCGCGGATAGGCGAACGAGACCAGCACGGGATTATACAGCTCTTTGATTTTGTGATAGGCGCGTTTCGGAGCGCGCGCGTAATCCACCACACTCCAACAAATCGAATACCACGGCTCGTTGAATTGCCAGAAGGCACAGCCCGAAACGCGCGGTTTGTTTCGCCGCGCATGTTCAATCGCAATTTGCAAACCGCGCAGTTGCGCCTCTTGCGATGCCGCGACAAATTCTTGCAATGAGATTTCTCGCTCCGCTCGAAATGACAACAGCGGCTGGGCGTAGCGCCACAATTTTTCGCACTCGGCGTTGTGGTACTCCCAATAATCATTCAGCGGAAACATCGCGTCATCGGGCAAAAAACGCGCGAGCGTTTCCACATTGGGCGCGGCTTGCAGACCAAACTCGCCGAAAAAGAGCGTGTTGTCTTGTTCGTAGTCGCGCGTGTTCGCCCAACCATGCCACACACGCCAGTTATGCGACTCGTCTTGGGAGGGTGACGCGGGTTTGAACGGACGCGTAGCGTCGTGTTGTGCCACCGCCGCGCGGATAGGTTCAATGATATGCTGATTCACGCGCGCGATAAATTCGTTTCCGCCGCACCATAAAACGACAGACGGATGATTCCGTAACGCCTGCACAATCGCCGTTGCCTCCCCGCGCACGAGTTCAAGATATTTTTCCTCGCGCGCAAAATAGTCAATGCCCGCGCCCGCGAACGGAAATTCTTGCCACACCAAAATCCCCAATTCATCGCACAATTCATAAAACGCGCGTTTCTCTTTCAGTCCGCCGCCCCACACGCGCAGTAGATTGTTGTTGGCATCGCGCGCCATTCGCAACAACGCGGCATAGTCGGCACGCGTCACACGCGCGGGAATGGCGTCGGCTGGCACCCAATTCGCGCCGCGAATAAATTCGGGCTGCCCGTTAATCACGAATGTCCAAGGGGCGGAATCGGCAAGCGCGTTCGGATTTTGCGCGAGTTCCATCGTTCGCAAACCAAACGTCGTTTCACACGAATCCATTTCGCCGCGTTCGTCGAAAATTGTCGCGCGCAATTCGTACACATTTGGTTCGCCGCGGTCCCACGGATTCCACGCGCGCGGATGTTGCAATTGAATTGAAAACGAATGCGCGCCACTTTTTTCCAAACGAAACGGAATTTCAAACGATTGCGTTGACGAATCGAAATTGTTTCCGCGAATTTCAAAACGGACCCGCACGTCGCGCGGTTCAAGCGTATCAAATTCGAGCGTCACGCGCACGCGCCCATCAGGAACACCTTGCACCCACACATCGCGTATAAAAACATCGCGCGTTTGCGCGAGCCGCGCATCATCCCAAATTCCGCACGTCAACAAACGCGGCGCAAAATCCCAACCATACGACATTTGACATTTCAACGTCGCGTACCGTTCGGGAAATTCTTGCGCCTGCGCGGCGTGTGGAATGATGCGCGCCGCGATGTTTTGCCACGCGCGTTCGGCAGGATTTAATTTCACGCGCGGCAGTTGATTTCCACCCGATACGCGCACGGCAAGTTGATTCGTCTGCAAAATGTTTTCGCGCGGAATTTCGTACACCTGCCGCGAAAACATTCCAACATGCTCGCCCAGTTTCACATCATTCCAATACACCGCGCTCTGATAATCAATCCCATCAAAAATTAGAAAAGTGCGCTCGTCGTTTTTCGTGTCGAGTTCGATGTTTCGGCGATACCACCAATCGTATTCATCCACCCATTGACTCGCCGCATTATTTTTTCCAAGAAACGGGTCAGGGACTTTGTTGATGGCGAGCAAATCGAGACGCACATCGCCGGGAACCGTTGCAGGAATCCAACCTTGCACGCGCGCAAAATCATTCGGCGCGGGAAATTTTTGTGGAGCCACCGCGCCGACGAACCAGTTCGAGTTGTTCAGAGAAATGACATTTCGCATTTCAAAAAAAGATTCTGTTGACTGGACTCTACGCTTTAGCGGGTTGCTCCCACATTGCAAGAACACCGCATAAATGCTCGACTCCCAAAAAACCGTTTTCTTTAGAACGTCGCCACGACACGCGTCACGCTGCTCGGAAAACGAATCTGGTGCGCGTTCAATAATTCAACGCCCGCGATATTTCCGCCCGCGTCTTTAATCTCCATCGGCAAATTCCATTCGATGTACGCAGGCGGTTCGCGCCAATTGCCTTTGAGGACAAGCGTCGCATTGTGGTCGCCGAACGCGAGCGTGAAATCCACCGCGCCGAACGTTGTCGCGGCGCGTTCCACTTTGATACTCGCGGTTTCAAAAATCCATTCGTCATGCAGCGCGGACGTGAGAACGAGGTGGTCATTTTCTTCAAACAACAATGCGTTGCGAATGAAACTGACGACATCCGCCGCAACCCAGCCGTGATGCCCGTCGCCGTGTCCGCCGCCCAACGTGCGCGGGTGAATCGTTTCGCCCCACGTCCACGTTGGCGACGCGTGTTTGAGCAAAAAGCGCACTGCGTTCCACGCTTCGGGTTTGCGTTGAAAAATTTCTACGCCCGCGAGGTGTAACGCGAGATATGTGCCGAAACCGCCGTGTCCGACGTGATGAAAAAACGCGCCGTCCACGAACGCGATTTTTTTCAATTCCGCTAGCGTTGCGCTGATGCGCGGATCTTCGGGCGCGACGAGTTGCAACGGATACGACGCGACGAGATTGGAAACCATCGCGGAATCGCCGCGACGGTACGGTGACGCGGGCATAAACACGGCGCGATTTTTTTCAGCGGCGCGCGCGAGGGCAGCGTTCACATCGCGGAAAAACGCGTCATACGCAGATTGCAATTTGTTTGCGTCGTCAGGCGCGTTGAAAATGTTTGCCGCGTACATCGCCGCGCGCAACCCGGCAAGCCCCCACCAATCGTCCCAAAAATAAAAATCGTTGGGTCCGAGGTGTTCCGCGCTCATGCCCGCGGGCAGCAAGCCGTGTTCGGGAACGCGTTCGCCGCGCTGTTTTGTTTTTTGACGCATTGCGTCAATCCAGTGCGCGGCGTTCAAGATTTGCCAGTATTCTTGATGAAAAATCTCATAGTCGCCCGACAGGCGCGCGTTTTGTTCGAGCAGCCACAACGCTTGCCCGTTCGAGTCCCATTCGCCTTCTTGCGATTGGACGTAACCGTCTTTGCGTACATCACGCGGAAATTTTTGCAAAACATTTTTCACTTGAGCATGATAGCCAAGCTGGTCGAGCGCGTGGAGCATGAACGCGGCATCGCGCCACCAAAATTCGTGATAGAGAAACGCACCGGGCGTAATCGAATCGCCGTCGTGCATCGTGAGCAGATGCGCTTTGTTGGCGTCGAACGCGTTTTGGACCGCGTCGTCAGGCACGCGAATCGTCATGCCTTGCGCGAGCAATTTGCGCCAGCGATTGAAAAAATCGCGTTTGAGTTGCGGGAACGCGTCGGGTTGAATCCACTGCGCAGCTTGCGCGTTCGACGCGCGGGTTTTCGACATGGGCATTGCAACGGTGATGACGCGTTGCGTGTGCGGACGCAGTTCGATTTCGTACGCCGCGACAAACGTGCCAAGCCCTGTGTTGTCGGAAACGTTTGGGATGTTGTTTAACGCGTCGAGGCGAAACGCGACATCGCCGTTTTCAAAATTCGATGTGGCAAAATTGTTCGGCGGCGGAAACACCGCGCCCAATTCATCATTCACCCGCAACTCGTTCGCGCGCCATTCGATTTTGTCAACGACAGCCGCGCCTTCGGGATTGAACGGGCGCAGCGCGAGAAACAATGTGGCGGTGCGCGCATCGCCGCGCGGATTTTCAATTGAGTAGGCGGCAATGAGCCAATCGTTTTGTGCGGCATCCTGAATCGCAAACGCCTGTTGATTCATTCGCAAACGCGCGGGTTCGTATTGCGTTTGTACAAGCGGCAAGTTTTCGTACAACGATTGCGCGATAATTTTTTCTTCGAGCCGCGAGGGAAAAAAATATTCGCCATCTACACGCAGCCACGCGTCGAGTGACCAACCCGATTCTTGCGGCTGTGGTGTGACGAGTCCGCGCGGGTCAACGATGGCTTCGTATTTCGATTCGGGGTTGCCGATGGCAGTCCAACTGCGGTAAGCAACATTGAGGAGAACGGGTTGCAGCGCGCGTGCGCTAAATCCGACATCGTGCGGGTCGAGTTGACGCGTTGCCCAGTACGGCAAAATCCAATCGCGTGAAATATCGAGGACTTGGCGATTGAACCAACCGCGCGTCCACAAACGCGCGGCGAGGGGTACGAGTTCGGTGGGAATTTGTCCGTTCTTGCCGATTCGTCCCGCGCGTTCCAGATATGCGGCGACGAAGGGTGAAAAACGATAACGCGGACCAAACAGGCGGAGGAGCCAAACAAGAAGGCGCAACATCATGGCGACGTATTGTATATCAACGCATTTCAAAAATGAATTTGACACGCTCGCATTTGTGAGACGGCAACGTGATTCGTCGGAGCGTACTCGGACCGCGATTGTTGAAATACACTGCCGGAGAGCGCGCAAAGCAAAATTGGAACGCGTGCACGGCGACTGCCAAGTCCCTTGACAAGGAGATGTCATTTCGAACGGAGTGAGAAATCTCGGCTGCCGCGCGTAGTGAGAAATCTCGGCTGCCGCGCGTAGTGAGATTTCTCGCATTCGCTCGAAATGACAGTTAACGCGACTTTGCAGTTGCCCTGGGAACGCGTGTAATTTATTTGTAATGAAAATCGAATCGCGCTATAATTCCCATTGGTGTCGCGTCGCAAGAGGCGCGGCAATTTTTTGTCTGAAGCGAGTCAAGATGCCATCGGCAAGTGAAACCTATTGGAACAATTTTCAGGTCAACGATAAAGATGTCGAACGTGTGTATGCGTTGTTGGTCGAAAAAGGCGAAGCCGCCCCGACTTTGGAATTGGCGCGCACCGTTATCGCAACACGTGCGAAAGAAGAACAAGAACGCCGCGCGCGTCTAAGCACCGAAGCGCAATTGTATCAACCGAAAAATTCATATCAGGTTGGACAGCGTTTGCTTTTTTCTGCATTGAATGATGTCGAAGGGACGATTGCAAATCTCCGTCCATCGGACAACCCGCGTCTTGCGCCGTTTCAAGTCGCGCACGTGACGTTCGCGGATGGAACGCAACGCGAATTTGCAACCGCGTCCGATTTGGCGCATCCGCTCAACGAAGTGAAACAAGTGGCAACGGGCGCGGCGGATGATTCGGTGGACGATATCATTGCGCGTCATGGCACGAACATTGAACGTGCGTTGGCGCTGCGTTTGCGCGCGGACACAGAGTTTGTCGAACAGGACGGCAGATGGCTGCTGCGCGACGCGCTCGCGAAAATTGACGAATTTGGTCTGAATATTCTCGAAGCCGCGATTGAACAAAACAACGCGGCGATGACGACGTTGGATTTGGCGCGCGTGTTGAAAAGTGATGCGGGCATGAATTTGGACCTCGAAGGCGCGAAACGCGAGACGACACTTTATTCATTGGATTATGCGCTAAAACGCGACGAGCGTTTTGCAGAGGTCGGTCCGCGCGGCGAAGCGCGCTGGTATTTGAACCGTCTCGTGCCAGCCGACGTTTTGGCGACCCCGCGCGTGCTTCAATTTGCTCAAACCTCGACCATTGACGAATCGCTGCCGCCGGAACTGGAAACCATTCTGTCCGAGATCGAAGATGATAACAACGGCGACGCTTCACCCGATGCGCCGCCGACAACGGTGAATTTGGTGCTAACATATCCGCATCGTCGCGCGGGCAGTTTGCCGTTGACGCAAGGCGTGCGTGCGTTGTTTCCGCAAGCGGACAAACCGATGCTCGTGACCCTCGTGGATGAATACAACGTGCGGATTCCTGCATGGGTTGTGCCGGAAGACAATTATGTGTACGGGTTGAAAGGTTGGTACGACAGAAATAAAATGAACCCGGGCGCGCAGCTCGAACTCGCGCCGCGCGAGGAACCATTGACCGCCACGATTCGTTTTCAACCACGGCGTGAAGGAAAAAGTTTGTGGGTGCGCGTGGCCAAAGTGGAAAATATGCGGCTCACCTTCGGCACGATGCCGCGCCCCGTTGCCTTCAAGTACGACGAAGAAATGCTCATCGTCGCCGAAGACCAGAATGGACTCGATAGAGTGACCGCGTCGAATTACGGAGACCGCCCGCTCGAAATTTTGCTGCTCGACATTTTTCCCGAACTGGTCAAGCTGGGCGGCGGTTCTTCGATTCACGCCAAAACGTTGTACAGCGCGGTGAATTTTGCAAAACGCGTAGGCGCACGCGCGGTGTTTAGCGCGTTGGCGAACGGCGAAGCGTTCGCTTCGACGAGCGGCGGCTATTTTGTGCTGCAACAAATGGCGCGCGTCGCGTAAGTTGTGCATTGTCATTTCGCGCGGTTCGCCGGGTGCGGCGAGCGAGAAATTTCACCGGCGCGAAATGGCAAGGCGACATGACAACCGGGTAAACATGCCAGTCGGACGATTAACCACAAAATCAAAATTTTATATTGACGTCAACCATTGGGAACGGCAAGGGCGCGATTTTCGACAGGAAGTGTATGACGCGTTGTGTGAGGAATGCCGCGCGTTGTATCCGCTGGAAGAGAAACGTGTGGTTGACCACATTGACCCCATTACGGGTGAAGTGACGCGTATGGACGCGCTGCTCGATTGCGCGAGTGACGTGTGTACTCATTCCTCCGATTACCTCAATCCGCGAATGCCGTTGACGCGTTCGATTTTTCGCGCGTTCATTGCTGCCGGGAATCAGCCGCAGTCTGCCGAAGAAATTTTTGCGCGCATCAACAAGGGTTCGCCGCAGATTATCTTGAAGGAATTGCTGAGTGTGCAAATGGAGAGCGACGGCATCACGGCGGTCTAACAGTCAACTCAAACAGACATTGTAGCATCGGACTCGAGGAGTGTTGCGGTTATTACGAATCAATCCGCTGAAGCGAAGAATCCAATCATACGACTTTATTTGAGCGCTCTACAAGTGAATCAAAAACGAGACCGGTCTTGTCGCAAAGGCACGGTTTCGTTTGACAGATGCAACAAAGAGGATAGAATAGTTTGCGCTACGAAATTGCCCTCGTGGCGGAATTGGCATACGCGGCAGGTTGAGGGCCTGTGTCCAATTGGACGTGGAGGTTCAAGTCCTCTCGAGGGCATGGTTTCACGCCTTGAATCGAATTCGATTCAGGGCGTTTTTGTTTCCGCTGCTTGCTCACGCATTCTCCTGTACCCTGTGTAGGAACGACTCGGACACCCATACCGATTCGCATCTGACAACCCAATTCAGTGTTTCACCGATGTATCATTTTGAACGATTCCGCTATTCTCATCATAGCGAGTGCAATACTCGCCAGAACATTACAGTTAGACGAAAGTCATTCACAACAAGGAGGATTACCATGAGTCTCATAGCATGGATCGTTGTCGGATTGATTGCCGGTTGGTTAGCCGGTATGGTGATGAAAGGTGGCGGCTATGGCGTCGTCGGTAATATCATCGTCGGTGTCGTAGGCGCATTGGTTGGAGGTTTTCTCGCGAGCGTGTTGTTTGGCGGCGATTATCTCCAAGGCATCAACTTGACCACGTTGTTCACCGCCTTTGTCGGCGCGGTTATCGCGATTGCGCTCGTTCGTGCCTTACCCGGACGCTCGCCGGTGTAACACGAATTCGCAGGCATCGAATCAAAAGACCTGCAAACACATATCAAATACGAGTCAAATAAAAACGACACGGCTCAAGTGAGCCGTGTCGTTTTTATTGGGTTGAGTCTCCTTTTGCGCTTGTTCAGTCCCTCTGATTTGACCTGTGTATGATGAAAGAGTACAACTTCTTTGGCAGCTTCCTTTTCGGTCGAGCCCACAAAAGACTATGAAGCCAAACAAATTCTACGACGCCTACATTTTCGACTTGGACGGTACCGTGTATCTCGGCGACGAACTGCTGCCGGGCGCGGGCGATGCGATTGCAGAACTGCGCGCGCGCGGCAGGCGCACCGTTTTTCTCTCGAACAATCCAGCGCACACGCGCGGCGAGTACGCGGAAAAATTGACACGGTTGGGACTGCGGACGCGCGCGGAGGACATTATCAATTCGTCGTATGTGCTGGTGAATTTTCTGAAACGCGAAATGCCGAACGCGCGATTGTTTGTGTGCGGCGAAGATGCCTTGTGCGGGGAATTGCGGGCGGCGGGATTTGTGTTGACGGAAAACGCGCGCGAAACGAACGCGGTGATTGCAAGTTTTGACCGGACGTTCACGTATCACAAATTGCAAATCGCGTTCGACGCCATTCGCGCGGGCGCGCGTTTTTTTGCGACGAATGCAGACCGTTATTGTCCCGTACCGGGCGGCGGGGAACCGGACGCGGCGGCGATGATTGCGGCGATTGAAGCGTGTACGAATACGCGCGTGGAGGCGGTTGTTGGAAAACCATCGCGTTACATGAGCGATGCGATTTTGAACCTGCTGCAAATTCCTGCGGCGCAGTGCATCATTGTCGGAGACCGTTTGGAAACCGACGTGTTGTTCGGAGTGAACGCGGGGACGGCGAGCGCGTTGACGTTGACGGGTGCGACGACGCGCGAGATGTTGGAGGAATCGGAGATTCAACCGATGTATGTGGTGGAATCGTTAGGCGAGTTGATAGCATAAAGAAGCTGCACTTGAGTCGAAAACTTGCTTTATATTTTTTTTCATTCACAAAAAGGGATTCGCTAATGGCTCAACCCAAAACAAGCGCGCTCATCCCAGAACAAACTGTTTTTGAATGTATTATTGCAAAGGCAGGGACAACCTCACCGTTGTCCCTTTTTCTTTTTCCGAATCAATCTCTAATTTTCCGCGCGCGATTTCCGCGCGCTCTTTCATATTCAGTAATCCGAGCGAACCGCGCTGTCCGTAATTAGCTTGAATCTGCGACACATCAAAACCGCGTCCGTCATCGCGGACGGCAATCGTCAACGCACTGTCGTTTTCAACGGCGTCAATTTCCAAATGCGTCGCGCCGGAATGTTTTTTCGCGTTGTTCACCGCTTCTTGCACAATCGAAAAAATTGCCGCTTCCACTTTGGGTTCAAAACGCGTTCGCAAAGTTTCTGCATTGAGCGTAATCTTGAACGGCTCGACCATTCGCAGGCGCATCACGTATTGTTCGAGCGCGGGTCCCAAGCCCTGCTGTTCCAAAATTACCGGACGCAAGTCGAACAAAATGTTGCGCGTTTGATACATTGCCTTTTGCGCGACCGCTTCCAAGTTCAAAAATTCGGTCATCAATTTGTTTGGTTCACGCACCGCGAGTTCGCGCAGGAACCGAATCTCCATGATGAGCGCGGAGAGCATTTGCGCGGGTCCGTCGTGCAAATCGCGCGCGAGTTCATGACGCACGGCGGCTTCGACGGCGAGAATGCGGTCGCGTTCGTCCAGCACCTGTCCGTACAATCGCGCGTTCTCGATGGCGATTGCGCTTTGTGATGCGAACGCGGTCAAGAGTTCAATGTCGTCATCCGAGTACGGCTGCCCCGAATCTTTGTTCATCACTTCCAGCACGCCAATCGCGCGCGCTTGCGCGAGCAGCGGCACCGCGAGCAATTGCCGCACGAACAATCCAACACTCACGGCGGGGGCGGCAAAATAGCGCGGGTCGGTTTGAGCATTTTCTACATGAATCACGCGCTGTTGAATAAAGCTTTCACCCGCAATGCCCTTGTCTGCCGGAATGCGCGTCTCTTTGAGCGCGTCGCCGCCGCCACCGACAATCACTTTGAAAACGAGTTCGTGCGTCGCGGCGTCGTACAAAAAAAGCGAACCCGCCGTACTGCGCGAAACATCCATTGCCGCGAGCAAAATTTTCTTGAGCAGCACGTCGAGGTCGAGTTCCGCCGTCAATTCGCGCGCAATCGTCTGAAGCGATTCCAGCGCGATGATGCGCGCTTGCAGTTGTGCGCGTTCCGAGTCCGTTTGAAAAGACATGGGGAGATTGTAGCGATAAAGTGCAATGCAGCAATGATATTGCTATGCCGCGAACGATTTGGTGCGCGGTCTGGGGGCAAGGAGTTGACGCAGTTGGGGCAGCACACGTTCGGCGGCTTCGCGTCCGACCTGAACAATTTCATCCGCGCGTGCATATTCAAGGGTGGTGAACTGTGCGACGTCCGGCGTAATCAACACGTCAATCGCTTCCGAACGCGAACGAATGATTTCCGATTCCATAATTTCAATGGCGCCCAGAATAATCGAAACCACGTTTGGCGCTTTGCCCGTTTTCAATTGTTCCTTGCGATGCATCCGTTCGGGCAAACCGGGAATCACACTCGACGCGACAACGATATCTGCCTGACGGTCTTTTAACACCGAAGTCGGTACGGGATTCACCGTTCCGCCATCCACCAGAAAATGGTCGCCGATGTGAGCGGGTTCAAACACGCCGATGATGGACATGGACGCGCGCACCGCGTCGGCGACGGGTCCGGAGGTGAATTGCACTTCTTCGCCCGTAATCACGTCACAGGTCACGACAGTCAAAGGAATTTCCAACTCTTCAAAGGTTTTGTTGTGCAAAATTTTTTTGAAATACTCTAGCGTACGATTGCCGCGCACGAGACCCGAACGCGGCGGAATCCCCAAGTCCCACATTGGAAATCCCGAAAGAAAATTTGTTTGCCGTTTCATCAAACGCGCGGCATTGATGATTTCGGGCATCGTCGCGCCCGACGCATAGAGCGCGGCGATGATTGCGCCCATCGAAGACGCGGCGAGAATGTCAACCGGGATGCGTTCGCGTTCCAAAACTTCGAGCACCCCAATGTGCGCCAGCCCGCGCGCGCCGCCCGACGAAAGTGCCAAACCCAACTGCCGTCGCGCGATTTTGCGCGCAAGGCGGGCGATGCGTTTCGGTTCCGGTTTGACGACGACAAAATTGCGCGTCGCCGCCTGCGTTAACCAACGTTCGGGCGTATCCGCCAATTGAATCGTCACATCCGCGAGGTCAATCGCTTTGATGGTGAGCAGCGAGGGGCGCAGTGGAATCGCGAGCATGACCCAGTAGTATTCTTGGACGAGCGAGGAAAGCCGCGCGGGCAAATCGTCGGCGGTGAGATTTTGTCCGCCGCGCGCGAGTTGCACCCCCCCCTGCGACAACGCGGTCTGGTCCACCGGCATCGAACCCAAACCGCCGAGGTCAAACAAGAAAACTTCTTCGCCCGTCATTGCCGCGACTTGTTCGGCGAGCGCGGGCGCTTGTTGACCCACGACCGCGACGATATTTAATTCTTCTTGTTGAATCGGCGTTTGAATTTGCCGCGTCAGTCGCCGCGAAAGTTCGCGGCTGATTTCAACGGCAATAGTCGGATACTGCTCGATGAGCTCTTGGAGTTCCTGCCGTCCGAGTGAAATCAAATCGGAATCAATGACGACGCGAATGCTCGCATTGCGCGGTTCGCCCGTGAGCAGCGCGGTCTCGCCAAAAAAGTTTCCGGGATTGAGGTACGAAAAAATTCGTTCCGAGCCGTTGCGTTCGGAAATCACTTTGACCTGTCCCGACGAGATGATGTACATCCTGTCGCCAAAGTCGCCTTCGGAAAAGACCAGTTCGCCGCGCCCGTAATGCTCGCGGCGGCAGTACTTTTCGATGGCGCTCAACACGTCATCGGAAAGGTCGCTGAAAAAGGGAATTAAGCGGAGGTCATTTCGCATGAGCCGGGGTCAGAAGAGTGGAAAATGAAATGAATCTACGCATTGTGCTCCATCGTGCGCGTAGACTGCGCGGGCTGCAAACGCGCGCGCGTTGCAACTTTGAATCTCTATATCAACACGGGAACAGTTTGCATGGCTGCGTCGGCGCGTTGGGCGTAAAAGACAGCCCCCAGTCGCTCGAACGTTGCGCGACTGTTTTGTATCAAGTTGTGCGCTTGCTGAACGAGTCCTCTGTCCAGATAGAGCTGTCCCAGTTCCAATTCACTGCGCGCGGCTTCAAAGATGCTCGACGCGTCGTGAGAAATTTGCAATGCCGCTGTGAGATGTTTTTCCGCGCCTTCCCAATCGTGCTGCGCGCGTTCCACCGCGCCCACCACACGCAAAGCATTCGCCTCTGTTTGTCGAATGCCCAACTCTTGCGCGAGACGCAGCGCGTGCGTCGCCAACTTGGATGCTTCATTCAATGCGCCGCGATGGAGCGCGGTTTCCGCCAAAAGATATTCGGCTTCGACCAGCCAGTCGCGCACGCCGGAAATTTCCGCCAATTTGATGGAACGGTCCAGCAGCGCGGCGGCAATATCAAAATTGCGTTCGATGATTTCGACTTGCGCCAACGAATTGAGCGCGAGGCATGTCGCATTGGGGTCACGAATTTTTTCCGCCTGTTTGCGCGCCGCATTAAACAAGTCGCGCGCGCGGGACAAATTGTTTTTGTAAAGATGATAATAGCCGAGATTGTTTTGTGCGAGCGCGAGCTGTTTGGCGTCGCCGATGCGCTGCTTGAGTTCCAAACTCTGTTCCAGATGCGGGAGTGCTTTGTCCCATTCGCCCGTGTTCAAATGAATCGCGCCGAGATTGGAATGCGAACGGCTCATCCCTTCGATATCGCCAATGGTTTCGCGCACCTGCAATCCGCGCCGGGCGTACTCGATGGCGCGGGTCCAATCGCCTTTGTGATTGTACAACGCAGCGAGTCCGTTGTACGCCGAACCCATTTCGGGATAATAGTCCAAGCCCTCTGAAATTTCAAGCGCGCGCAGACGCCAATGCTCGGCTTCGTCGAGGTTGCCGCGTCGGTAATGCACCCAGCCGATGTCGAGATAAATACGCACGCGTTCCACCGCATGTCCGGACGAGACATCGCGATTCATTTCGCGCAGCGCGCTTTCGAGCCACTGCATCGCGTCATCATATTTCGCGCGGCGTTCGTAGCCGCGTCCAAGCCGCCGCGCGATTTCGGCGGTTTGTCGCGCCTGGGTGGGGCTGGCGGTCGCGGCGCGCGCCAAATCCCATGCTGCGCGCAAACTGGATGCAGCGCCGTCAAAATCTCCAATGTGCGTTTGCGAGTCACCCAGTCCGATGAGGATGCGCGTTTTGGTTTCCGGCGGCGCTTGCGTGCGCGTGACCAAATCGAGCGCGGTGCGATAGTACGAGAGCGCTTGTTCGTTCGCGTACCGCGAGGCGGCGCGTTCCGCCGAACGAATGACGTGAGGCAATGCCTGCACCGCATCTTTGCTCTCGCTGTAGTGAAAGGCGAGCCGTTCCGCCTGCTCGTCCAAGCGGTCGGCGTACAGTTCTTCTACGGCGGACGCGATTTTGTGATGCAGTTGTTCGCGGCGGCGCAAGAGGACACTGTTGTAAATGGTTTGTTGGGTGAGAATGTGTCGAAACGCGAATTGGCGTTCGTTGCCTTCGAGCGTTTGTTGAATGACTTCGTGGTCTATCAATTCGTGCAAGTCATTTTCGAAACGCGAAGTACCGGCTTCGGCGATGCGTTGTAACAGCACATCGGAAAAATAACGCCCAATCACGGCGGCGCACTGCGCGGTAAAGCGCGTGGATTCCGAGAGATGGTCGAGGCGCGTCATGATGAGACTTTCCAATGTACGCGGCACCTGGAACGCTTGCGCGTCCGCGCCGGGCGTCATTTCCCATCGCTCGCCGCGCCGACGAATGATATTGCGGTCAATGAGCGTTCGAATAATTTCTTCCAAATAAAACGGATTGCCTTCTGCGCGCTGGGGAATCATTTGCCGCAAATTATCCGGCAAATCCGAAATGGTCAGAAGAGAATCGATTAACACGGTGCAGTCGCGCACGGACAATGGCTCGAGCACCAATTCGACCAATTGGGATTCCGCGTACCCCGCGCCGATGCGCTGAATTTGGGGAACGGCTTGGTTGTTGGACGGACGCGCGGAACAGACAAAGACAATGGGCGCATCCTCTACCAAGTTGAGCAAAAAGAGAAGCAGGTCGAGCGAAGGTTTGTCAATCCAATGCAAATCGTCCAAGAGGAGAACGAGCGGATGCGTCTGCGCGACGTGCGCCAGCAATTCGCGCAACGCGAGAAACATTTGTTGACGCAGCTGTACGGGTTCCAAATGACGAATGCGTTCTGCGAGTTCGCGTTCGGTCGGCGGCAGCCCCATCAAGTTTTCAATGTATGGCAGCAATTCCAGCGTGCCGCGTTCGCCAACCAGTTCCAGAATTCCGGCTTTGATTCTTTCGCGCCGCAAGTTTGGCGGGTCGTCCGCGCGCAATCGAAACAGTGCGTTCAGAATTTGGATTTCAATGTCGTACGCGAGTTGACCATACGCGACACAATCTCCTTCGTACACGCTCAACGCTGCCAATTCCGGCGTGCGCGCAATCCACTGTTTTAATTCGTTGGTCAGGCGCGACTTGCCGATGCCCGCTTCGCCGGTAATCAAAACCAAGCCCCCGCGTTTGTCCCGCGCGAGGGTTTCGACGACGTGCTGGACCTGCGCGAGTTCGTGGTCGCGCCCAATCATCGGCGCGGCGAGTCCCGGGATGCCGCGCACGCGTCCGGGGTCGCGTTTGATGCCGAGCACTTGATAAATTTCTACCGGCTCGACGCGCCCACGCACGCGAATGGAACCGAGTTCGCTGTAATCAAAGATGGCGCGCGTTTGTTCATAGACTGCGCGGCTCACCAGAATACTGCCGGGTTCGGCAACACTCTGCAAACGCGAGGCGACATTTACCGTGTCACCCATCGCGGTGTAATTCATACGCAAGTCCGCGCCAATGTCGCCGACGACAACCGTCCCAAGATTGAGACCGATTCGCATCTGCAAGGTGATGCCATGTTTGGAGACCATTTCGTCGTTCACGCGTTTGAGTGCGGTTTGCATTCCCAACGCGCAGCGGACCGCGCGGGTGGGGTCGTCCTCGTGCATCACCGGCGCGCCAAACAATGCCATGACGCCGTCACCCATAAATTTGTCGAGGATTCCTTCGTACAAATAAATTTCATCGCGGAACGCGGCGACGCAGGTATCAATGATGCTATAAACCGTTTCGGGGTCGAGTTTTTCAGAGATGGTGGTGAAACCGACAACATCCGAAAAGAGGACGGTGACGGTGCGTCGTTCCCCTTCAATGTGTTTGCTGGCGTGGAGGATTTTGTCGACGAGCAGTGTGGGCATGACGCCTTGCACGCGCCGCAATTTTTCGGAATTCGTGGTGCGCGATAAATTTGCGGTTAGCAGATTGATTCCGCAGTTGCCGCAAAACTTGAAGCCGCGCGGGCTTTCAAACCCACAGTTCGGACAGAGGTTTGAGACAGGCGTCGCACAATTCGCGCACACGGCAACGCCGGGAGTATTTTTATGTCCGCATTGAGGACAGGTCATAGTTTGAGAGTGCGTTGTCTGGGGGACCGGGTAGGAATGAAAAACGTCACGGTATATTATACCGAGATACGCGGGATGAGACAATGAGAAATAAGATTGAGGAGACGCGCGCGATGCGCCGAAATAAAGAGAGGCAACCGCAATGGTTGCCTCTGGTATTCTCGTCGGGGTGTGCAAGGCGCGCTAGTGCACTTTGAATTTGTATTCAACCGTCCCATGCTTGTCGGCTTTTTTAATCTTGGTAACGCCATCATAGAAAAAGACGACTTTGGCTTTCGGGTCGGTCTGCACCGTCACTTCGACCCTGTTCTTTTTCCCGTCTGTCGAGACCTGACTTGGGTCAACGGTTGGCAGCGTTGGGTCACCACCGCACGTTGCGACATCAAAACTAATGTCCAGATTATGACCGACCACGACCCAAACATCAATCGGAGCAGTTGTCGGGTCCACGCGCAAGAGTCGTCCTTCCACACAAAGCTGTGGGTCCTCGAACGCGGGCGCTGCAAGCGCCGGGGCAGTGCTGCCCAGAGCAACAAACGAAACAAGCAGGGCGAGTACGAGTACAATTCTCTTCATGATTTCCCTCATTCTTATTCGCGGGCCGGAGTGCGGAGTATGTTGGTTTTATCTTGGAGAATTGTAGAACGTTGTGGGTGCGTTTTCAATAGGAATGCGCTCCCAATCCTTTACACCTATGTGCGATAGTGCCGCGCAGGCCGGCTATGGAGTGTACACGTACTTGTAAATCACACCGCCCCAATGACTGACAACATAGATATTGCCGTCAGGACCATTCCCGAAGGAAACCGGCGAACTCACGTCATCATCAAAGTCGTAGCGGCTTGTGACATTGTTGCTGTTGTCCATCGTCAGAACATGCACCCAGCCGCTGCCGGTATCGCCGTAAAAGTATGCGTTTGCGTAGGGTGCGGGGTAATTCGAGTTTTCCGCGAATACGCCCCCTGCAATAACGTTGCCTGTTTCATCGCCGGAATTTTGGTTGTACCAATGAACCGGTTTGATCGTCGAGCCATAGTCAACCGAGTTGGGGTCACAGTCCAAATCGCCCGGATAGGGACAGGGTCCTTCAAAGAGGGGCCACCCGTAATTTCCACCCGCTTGCAGTGAGCTGATTTCTTCCCAAGTGTTTTGTCCGACATCCGCGACGAGAAAGGTTTGATTCGCCGCACGTTTTCCAATGCGCCAGGGATTTCGAAACCCGTATGCGTAAATTTCCTGACGCGCGTTGGGAGTGTTGTAAAACGGATTGTCGGTGGGAATTGTGCCATTCAGATTGAGACGCAAAATTTTTCCGCGCACTGTGTCGAGGTCTTGCGCGTCGTTGGGACAACAGCCGCTCTCACCGACCGAGATATAGAGTTTTCCGTCAAAGCCAACATGAATGTCGCCGCCGTTGTGATTGCCCGCCGTAGAGGGAATGTGGTCGAGCAAAATCTTTTCGCGAAAGCCGGGTCGGTTCACCCGTTTTTTCAAACGCGAGACGCGGTTCTCCGGCGTGCCGCTGTAATTTTTCGCGCCGGGTCCGGTGGTGTAATAGACGTAAACGAATCGGTTCGTCGCGAAATTGGGGTCGAGCGCGATGCCGAGCAAGCCGCGTTCCGATTCTTGACTCACACTGAGAGTGTGATAAGGGGCCGCGCGTAGCACCCCGTTCTTGCGCACAATCCGAATTGCGCCGCCCTTTTCCGTAACAAACATTCGAAGCCCGTTGAATGCAATCGCCGTTGGGCTATCCAATCCCGCGCCCAACGCGACGCGCGTAAAACCGTCCGGCAGTGCGCGCGGTGCGGCATGCGTGACCGGCGGCGCAAAGACAAACATGGCAAACAGCAGGATTGCACTCACAACCAACATTCGTTTCATGGCGTACTCCTCATACAAGATACCGCGTGGCTCTATGTTGTGCTCGGGCGCGGAGGAATGCGCCGATTATAGCGAGCAACGTACCGTCTGACAATTGGTTCGCAATTCCGCTGACCGCCAAAATGCCATATTGAAAAAGATGGAACTATCGTTTATACTCGCTTCAACCTTGCGCCTGCTCGCAACTGCAATGGAATCCCCTTACACCACCAGGAGCCGGACGTATGACCGCGTTGCTGCGTCTCTCGTCAGGAATTGACCGTATCACCGAACTTGCCGGAACGATTGCGCGATATCTTGTGCTCGTTATCGTCGCCGTCGGTTTTTTGAATGTCGTCGCGCGCTACAGCGGACGATTTATTGGAATGCGTCTCACGAGTAACGCGTGGATTGAAATTCAGTGGTACGTGTACTCGGTTATGTTCTTTATGGCGTTCGGTTACATCCTCAAACACAATGTGAACGTGCGCGTCGATTTTTTTTATGCGAACTGGAGTGCGCGGCGGCGCGCGTGGGTTGACCTCATCGGCACAATGTTCTTTCTGATTCCCTTTTGCCTCATCGGCATGTACGTCACGTTCAATCCGGTCATGCTTTCGTGGGGTCAATTGCCGGATGGTTCGTTTGGGACGTGGGAAATTTCACCCGACCCCGACGGGCTGCCGCGCGCACCCATCAAGACCATGATTATTGTGGCGTTCGCGCTCTTGCTCCTCGCCGCGCTTTCTCATGCCATCAAGTGTCTTGCCCTCCTCACCGGATACAAGACGCAAGAAGCAATGGACGAACTCGCAACCAACGCGCCCCCCGCAGAGACGTAAAGATAAAAAAAATAGAGACTGTGCAATTCATCACCGGAGTAACTCATGTCCTTTGAATGGCTCGCCATCGCAATGTTCGTCGGCTTTTTCATGATTCTCATGACGGGGTATCCCGTCGCCTACGCGTTCGTCGGGACATCATTGATTTTTGGCGGCATCGGTTTCGCGTTGGGCGCGTTCAATCAAAGTTTGGTTTTGTTGTTGCCGAATCGCTGGTTCGGCACCATGTCCGACATTCAATTGATTGCGATTCCGTATTTTATTTTTCTCGGCGCGGTGCTGGAGAAATCGGGGTTGGCAGAAGAATTGTTGGAAACGGTGGGCATTTTGTTTGGACCGATTCGCGGGGGGATTGCGCTCGCGGTGATTTTTGTCGGCACCCTGCTCGCGGCGACAACCGGCGTTGTGGCGGCGACGATTATTGCGATGGGTCTCATCTCGCTGCCGACGATGCTCAAGTACGGTTACAACAAACAATTGGCAGCCGGGGTCATCACGTCGGCGGGAACGCTTGCGCAATTGATTCCGCCGAGTCTGGTGTTGGTGGTGTTGAGCGACCAGATTGGCGTGAGCGTCGGCGATATGTTTGTCGGCGCGCTCGTGCCGGGCTTGATGCTTTCGGGCGCCTACGCGTTGTATGTGATTTTCATCGGGATTGTGCGTCCGCAAGATGCGCCCGCGTTGCCGCCCGAAGCGCGCATGCTTCGCGGAATGCCGCTGCTTGGAAAAGTGATGCGCGCACTCGTTCCGCCGATTGTTTTGATTCTCGCGGTGCTGGGCAGTATCTTTTTTGGAATTGCAACGCCCTCCGAAGCCGGTTCTGTCGGCGCGGTAGGCGCGATTGTTTTGACCATTCTCAATCGTAAATTTAGTTGGGATATGCTGAAACGGTCTGCGGAAGCGACGATGCGGACCACGGGATTGGTGTTGACGATTTTGTTTTGTTCGACGTTTTTCTCACTCGTGTTCGACGGACTCGGCGGGACGGAATTGATTACGAGTTGGTTGCTGAACATTCCCGGCGGCGCGCTCGGTTATCTTATCGTCGCGAACATTGTCGTGTTTTTGCTCGGCGTCTTTTTGGAATTTACGGAAATCGCGTTTATCGCGATGCCGATTCTCGTGCCTGCCGCGCGCGAACTGCAAATGGATTTGGTATGGTTCGGCGTCGTCATGGCAGTGAATTTGCAAACGGCGTTCATTTCTCCGCCCGTCGGCTTTTCACTGTTCTATCTCCAAAGTGTGGTAGGCAAAAATGTTCCGACGATTGATATTCACAAAGGCGCGATACCTTTTATGATATTGCAAATTATTGTGCTGATGCTCGTAATGTTTTTCCCCGGCACCGTTACATGGCTCGTGAACATTTCGGCAGGGGCACGTTAAAATGAACGGCGGAGCAAATTCTGCTCCGCCGTTTTTATTGCGCGCTGTCATGGCGCGCCGCGCGTGGCGCGCCATGACATGCATGTGCCTACTTAGGAAAAACCGTACACAAAATTGGTAAAACTCGCTTCGTTGATTTTGTTCCACGCGCGCACATTGTCGCGGAATTTTGCCCACTCGGCAAAGATTGCCTTGAAATCCGCGTCTTTGGCGGAAAATTCATCAAAGAGCGTGTTTGCCGCGTTTTGCGCCGCCGTCAAAATTTCTTTGCTGTACGGTGTGAGTGTAACGCCTTGTCCGAGCAGCGTCTGCAGCGCGGCTTGATTACGCGCATCGTACCGCGCGAGCATTTCGATATTCGCTTGCGCCGCCGCCGTTTTCACTGCCTCTTGATATTCGGGAGGCAGTTTTGCCCACTCGTTCAGGTTGATTTCAACTTCGAGCGTTGGACCCGGTTCCCACCAACCCGGATAATAATAGTACTTGGCGACTTTATAGAATCCGAGTTTTTCGTCGTCGTACGCGCCAACCCATTCTGCCGCGTCCACCGCGCCTGTCTGTAATGCCTGGAAAATTTCGCCGCCCGCGAGGACCTGGACGGTGACGCCGAGTTTCGTCATCACCTGACCGCCCAAGCCGGGGATACGCATTTTCAAACCTTGCAAGTCGGCTGGCGTTTTGATTTCCTTGCGGAACCAACCACCCATTTGCGTGCCCGTGTTGCCTGCAGGAAATTGAATCACGTTGAATTTCTTTGCGTAAAAATCCTGAAGCATTTTCAGACCACCGCCGTCATACAGCCACGCGTTCTGCTGCTGCGCGGTGAGACCGAACGGAAGGGCGGTGCCGAACGCGGTCACCGGAGATTTTCCAACGTAATAGTACGATGCGGTGTGTCCACACGGCACGGCGCCTTGTGAAACCACATCGAGGACTTGGGTGCCGGGCGCGAGTTCGCCTGCTGCGCGCGGCGTAATTTTGAATTTGCCGTTCGTCATCGCGCCGACGCGTTCGGCAAAAATTTGCGCGCCGCCAAAAATGGTGTCGAGCGCAACGGGCCAGCTCGTCGCCATTTGCCAATCAAAGCTGGGTTGAGCTTGCCCAACGACAGTTGGCGCGGCAACGGTGTTCACCGGCGCGGTCGTCGCGGCAGCGGTGGGTCCGACAGGTGCCACTGTGGGCGTGGCAATTTGAGTACCGCACGCGGCCGCGACACCGGCTGTCACTGCAATCGCCGTACTCTTTGCTGTCGTTGACAGAAACTGTCTCCGTTTCATCGTTCTTGTCTCCTCCTTGGGTTTATCATTTCGCCCTATTCGCGAAATGCGGTTCCAGTGTCTAGAACTGCGCGATTATAGACGTATGTAACGGCACGCGTCAATAGCTAATTCCCGGCGATTCTTCAACTCTGCCGCGCGAGGCAAAAGACCCCGGACCCGTTTTGTTTGCCGCTCTTGGAAAGAGCGGGTTGAAAATCTTTCGAGGAATGCCCAACTATGGGCAGCTATTTTTCACCGCGCTGCGCGCCGCGCCATTTTTGAAAATGTCTGCGCGTCAGATACAATGTTTTTCTCATGTTTCAACGTCCACCAACGCTCACAGAAATCTGGCGCGCGCACGCGCGCGTTCATCCATACGTCATGCGTACCCCGCTGCGCCGCGCCGCCGCATTTTCGGAAAAATTCGACGCGGACATATTTTTGAAATTGGAAAACTGGCAGCCGACGGGTTCGTTCAAAGTGCGCGGCGCATTCAATTTGCTCGCGCAGCTCTCGCCTCAAGAAATCGCGCGCGGACTCCTCGCCGCGTCGGCGGGGAATCACGGCGCAGCCGTCAGTTATGCCGCACAGCAATTGAATCTCTCCAATGTTCATATTTTTGTGCCGCGCACCACACCCCGCGCCAAAGTCAACAAGATGAAACGCTTCGGCGCGAACCTTCACGAGGTTGGTGAAACGTATGACGACGCGCATCACGCGGCAGTCGAATACGAACGCGCGCACGATGCCACGTTTGTTCATGCGTACGATGACGCGCGCACCGTCGCGGGCGCGGGGACGTGCGCGTTGGAAATTTTGCAGGATGCACAAGATTTGGATTTCGTTCTCGTTCCTGTTGGGGGCGGCGGCTTGATTTCAGGAATCGCAGTGGCAATCAAACAACTCGCGCCGCGCATTCGCATCGTCGGCATTCAACCCGACGCGTCGCCATCACTGCGCGATTCATTACGCGACAGTGTGTGTTATGAAGAATACACTGCCGCCGAAACGATTTGCGACGGACTCGCGGGCGGCATCGGCAAAATCGTTTTCGATGTCGCGCAGAACAAATTGATTGACGAGGTAATCATCGTCACGGAACGCGCGGTGCAAAAAGCGGTGGCATCATTTGCACGCGACGAACAGACGATTGTTGAAGGTTCGGGCGCGGTTGGACTTGGCGCGGTGGCGGAAAATCCCGCCATGTTCAAAAACAAACGCGTCGCACTCGTCGTGAGCGGCGCGAACATGGATGCGGCGCGTTTGGCGCAGATTTTAGAAGGAGAGATGGAGCAATAGAGAGATGGGAAGAAACAAGTTCGATTCACTCCATCTCTCCTTCACTCTATCACTCCATCCCAAATGTTGAAATACATTCTCTTTGACCTCGACGAAACCCTCTATCCCGCGAGCAGCGGCTTGATGCCCGCGATTGGCGAACGGATGCGTTTGTACTTGGAACAGCGTTACCATCTCGATTCCGAACGCGCGCACGAATTACAAAAACGGTATTGGCTGCAATACGGCACAACGCTGCGCGGCTTGATGCTTGAACACGAAATTGACCCGCAAGATTATTTGGACTATGTGCATGATGTCGAGGTCTCGCAGTTCCTTCAGCCCGACGAACGCTTGCGCGAAATTCTGGCGAACATTCCGTTTGAAAAAGTAATCATGACGAACGCGGACGCGCCGCACGCGAATCGCGTTCTCGCGCGGCTGGGCATCGCGGATCAATTCACGCGCATCTTTGACATTGTGTTTATGGAATTTGAATGCAAACCCGCGCGCGGCGCGTACGAACGCGTACTGCGCGCGTTGAATGTGCGCGGTGACGAATGTATTTTGATTGAGGACACTGCTCGCAATTTGGCGTCCGCGCGCGAACTGGGCATCCAAACCATTTTGCTTTTGAATGGGCATCACGCGTTCAATCAGCCGAGTACGTGGCTGCCCGACCCCGCGTCACACTCGCACAACACCGAGTGTCCCCCCGACGCGAATGTGTGCATTGAAAAAATCTACAAGGTCGCAGACGCGATTCAACAACTCATCCCGTCGAAAATTTCTCCGTAATGTCGCGTTCCTTTTTTTCTGCGCGTCTCTCCCGCTACGACCACCCTGCCGTGCTGACTGCGTACATGCTCAGCGCATTCGTGATGAGTTTCCCGCTCGTCGCGCAATTCGGCGACCACATCCCGGGTGTGGACGGCGATGTGTGGAGTTATTTATGGGCAATGGGCTGGGCGCGCGTTTCTGTGTTCAATCTCGGCGTCAACCCCTTTCACACTGACTATATTTTCTATCCGCTCGGCGGCGCGACGCAATTGTTGTGGGGGACCGCGCTGGCAAGTTTTGCATCCATTCCGCTGCAATTCGCGTTCGGCTTGGTTCCCGCGTTCAATCTCATGTACATCGCGGCGAGTGTGCTGACCGCATATGGAATGTATCTGCTGGGCAAAGAAATTTTAACGGATGACCGTCGTCCGTCGTCCGTCATTCGTCGTTCCTCTTTTGTTATTGGCCTCGTATTCGCATTCGGCGCGCTGCGACTCGGGTACGGCATCGCGTTCACAAATTTATTTCATACCGAGTTCATTCCGTTTTATGTTTTGTTTTTGCTTCGTGCGACGCGAAACGCGGGATGGAAACCTGCAATTCTCGCAGGACTCTTTTTCGCGTTGAATGTGTACATTGATTTTCAAATCGCCGCGTTTCTGGCAGTGCTCACGGGACTCTGGTTTTTGTGTATCACGGCGCGTGAGTTGATTCGTCGAGGACAACGGTACGCCCAAGTGCGCGACGCGCTGCGGGTGCGCGAAACCCATCTTGCCATTCCCATCGCGCGTTGGCTCGTGTTGGGCATCGTCGCCGCAGTTTTATCGTTGCCGATGCTCGCGCTTGTCCTCCGCGATTTTTCCATCGAGGGCGGCAACTATATTCGCGTGTATCCGCTGGGTTACTCTGCCGAGCGTTCGTATGATGTGCTGTCTTTCGTTATACCCAATGCGCGCAGTACGCTGTACCAAACTTTCGCGCCGCGCGTCGAAGGCGTCAACGCGTCGGTCAACACGCAAGGCGATACGGAATTGTCGCCCGACCGTCAAGCATTTCTCGGCGTAACGGTCTTCGCGCTGGCGCTGTGGGGCGCAGTCCGTTTTCGCCGCGCCATGCTGTTTTGGATTTTGTTGACCGCTGTGTTCGCCATTCTCGCGCTCGGTCCCGTCTTGCATTTCGCGGGAATGAATACAAACATTCCACTGCCGTTCGCGCTCGTCAACAACATTCCGATTTTGAATCACATTCGCATTCCGATGCGTTATGGCGTACTCGTTTTTTTTGGCGCGGCGATTTTGGCGGGCGCGGGCGCATCGGTTTTGTTGCAGTGGAAAGCGTGGCTCGTGATTCCGCTTGGCGCGTTGATTCTTTTGGAAGCCGCGCTCCTTCCCTACCCGACGCTCGAATTTCGCGTGCCGACCGTGTACGAACAAATCGCGCGCGATCAAGGCGATTTTGCAGTTCTCGAAATTCCAAGTTTTCATTGGCGGCACGCGGCGAAAAATGAAACGTATCAGGCGATTCATCAAAAGCGCATCTTGCGCGCGTACACGAATCGCATCGCGCCCGACCTTGCCGATTATTTTGGTTATCGCCAAACGCCGATTGTTGTGAAAAGTTTGCGGATTCTGGAAGGCGCGGAACAAGCGAATTTTGGAGAGACCGAGCTTGCACAAGACCGCGCCGTGGCAAACGACACGCTGAATTTTTTCAATCTGCGTTACGCAATTTTGCATCGTGACCAATTGGACACCGAACGCGCCACATACCTTGACCGGTATCTGCGCCAGGTTCTCGACGCGACAGTACTGTATCAAGATAAAGCCACTGCCGCGTATCAATTTCCAAGTCGTGCGCGTCCGGCGCAGCCGCTCGCTTTGGATTTGGCAGAGGATTCGAGTTTGATGTATCTTGGACGCGGCTGGCAGATGGAACCGCTTGCTGAACTGGAAGGTGCACGCGGACGTTACTTGAAAAGCTCAAGCGAAATTTTTTTTCAACCAGACGGATTGTCAGAGAGGAGCGTACGGTTCACCATGTTGAACGCAGGTGCGCCGACGAATTTGAATTTCCGTTTTAATGGACAACCTCTCGGCGTCATCGCCGTTTCATCGGGCGCGAGTGAAATTTCGTTTGACCTTCCCGCGCCTCTTTTCGTGAACAACGTTCAACAATTGCAAATTCAAAACACCGCGCCACCCGAAACTATCGCAATCGCGCGTATTGAAATCAAGTGAGCGTATTGCAATTTATCCGACATCCAACTTCCAATTCCCATGAAAACCATCGAAACCCAAATTCGCGTCCGATACGCCGAGACCGACATGAGCGGCATTGCCTATAACGCAAATTATCTCGTCTGGTTTGAAGCCGCGCGCGGCGAATTTTTTTGGCAGCAAGGCAGGGACTATGCGCGCGACATTGAAGCGCGCGGGTATCATTGGCCCGTCGTCGAAGCGAATCTGCGTTATCACGCGCCCGCGTTTTACGGCGACATGCTGACCGCGCGCGCGTGGGTGTCCGAAGTCAAAAGCCGCGCGCTCACGATTCGTTATGAAATTTTGCGTGACGGCAAAAAATTGTGTACGGGATTTACAACACACATGAACGTGGACAACAACGGACATCCCGCACCGTTCCCTGACGATATTCGCAAATTGTTTACTCCGGAAGAATAGATGAATACAAAACGAATTCCTATCGCGATTGTTTTGTTGCTCACCGTCTGCGCCGCCTCCGCCTATTTCATCGGCTCACTGCGACCCTTCACTCCAAACGAGAAATTTTCCAACGCTGCACCGCCCGCGACGAATCACGCGCTCGCCGCGCCGACCTCTTTGCCGGCATCGCCGCCGTCGCGTTTGCCCACGCACATCGCGCGCGACACATCCGTACCCAACGAGGACGAGCACCCGGTTACACGCATCGCGCAAGCCCCGACGCTGGAACCGCAAGCCGTTGCCGCAACCCAAACTTCTGTGCCCGCGCAGCAAACGCTCGATGCGATTGCCACGCGCGCGCGCGCAACGCCCGCCGCGAAATCTCCGACGCGCGCACGCGCGATTGCGCATACAACCAATTTTTTGTTGCTGGGCACGGACACACGCACCGCCGACCCGAATTGGAAACCGAACACCGATGTGTTGATCGTTTTATTTTTGGATACGACGAATCAACGCGCCGCGCTCTTGAGTTTTCCGCGCGACTTGGTTGTCGCAATTCCCGGGCAGCAGGCATTTCGCATTAATTTTGCATATCACTATGGTTGGGAAAAAGGGGGCGTCGAGGGGGGGGTGAACCTTCTCAAGCAAATCATGCAGGACGATTTCGACATTCGCATTGACCATTGGGCGCTGATTGATTTTAACGGGTTGAACAAAATTATTGACACGCTCGGCGGCATCGAAGTCAATGTGCCGTGCGCGTTGAGTGATACCATTGACCAGGAGACGTTCACGATTCCTGCGGGCACTGTGCAAATGGATTACATCACCGCGAAACGATACGTGCAGTCGCGTTACACCACAAGCGACACTTCGCGCAATTATCGCCAGCAGCGCGTCGTGTGGGCAAGCGCGAAAAAGGCACTGCAGATGAATGCCCCCGACCGCGTGCCGTTGTTGTACGAACAAGTAAAGGAAAATGTTGCGACGAACATGACGGTATTTGATATGGTAGGACTTGTGCCGGCGGTCTATCAACTCGATTTACAAAATCACCCCGAACGATTCCGCGCCCGCGTCCTGGAAGCGCCCGCCGTGTACCCGTGGACTTCTGCGAGCGGCGCGTGGTTGTACATGCCGAATTATGATGTAATTCAAAAACAGTTGGACGAAATTTTCGACGCGCCTCAAGTCGCCGCGAACCAGGCGACGCCGGCAGAGTGCCCGCCCCAACCCGCGACGCCGCCGCCAACCGACGTACCAACGCCAAGCCCGGAGCAGCCCACCGCCACACCCTAAGAAAAATTTGGGGCAGACGCGCGTTTGCCGTGCGTGCGCATGAGCGCCCGCCGCTCGAACGCGTCACGCAAGACATTGCCGACCATTGGCTCGTCCTCTTTGGCGCGAGCGGACCCATCGCGCCCGTCGTTGCGATTCTAACGTTGTGGCTCACCCGCCGCGACACTGCAAAAACCCAAGCGTGATTTTTCCAAAAGAGTTTTGCGATTTATCTGCCGCATGGTAGAATCTCTGTGTCAAATCACGTAACCGTACATAATGACGCCTCGTAGAAAACGTGTCAAAATAGATTTCCCGATCTGACGTTGTATATCTCGAATGTACGTATATCAGGTCTCTAGACAAGCGAGGTTCACTTATGGCAGATACAACTACGAAAACGGCGACAACCGCAAAGACTCCCGACCCGAGCGTTCTGGCTGAAATCTGGCGCTCGATGCAATTGGTCTGGCGCTTGATGCTCGACCCGCGCGTTCCCGCATTACCGAAACTCATTGTGCCGCTCACCGCGTTGTATATTCTCTCACCGCTGGATGTTGTGCCGGATGTTTTGCTCGTGCTCGGACAACTCGACGATTTGGCGTTGTTGTTCTTTGGCACGAAACTCTTTATCAATCTTTGTCCGCCCGACGTGGTGATAGAACATCGTCGCGCGCTCGGCGGTGGACGCGAGTTCACTTCCGACGAGTACGTAGACGGGACATACCGCGTGGTGGATGAAGATAAATAGCAAGTATCATGTGTCAAGTATCAGGTCGCGTTCCCTTCAATGTGCTGCCTGATACTTGGACCTTGCTACTTTATTTGCAATGCCCCAAACTGCAAACAAAACGCAAGCCGACTTGGCTGCCGAACTCGGCATCTCTGCCCCAACCCTAAAAAACTGGTCACGCGACTTTGCGCCGTTTCTTTCCGCGCCCGGCGCGCTCGGCGAAGCGAATCGCCGCTACAGCGACGATGACGTTTTCGTCCTCAAACGCATCAAAGACCATCTCGCCGCCGGTCTCACCTTTGACGAAACCGCCGAAGAACTGCGCGCGGACGGCTATGGCGTCTCGACGAACGGCGATGGACCGCACGGCGCGATGATTGTGCCCAACGCGCAGCAAGGATTCGGCGTCATGACCGACACACTGCGCGTGATGATTGAAAATCAACAGACCGTGCAAAACAGTTTGCAGGTCAACCGCAATCTGCTCGGCGTCATCATTCAAGACAATTTCAATCTTAAAGAAGAGAATGCCAAGTTGCGCGAGCGCATGTTGAAACTCGAACAAGAAATGGGCGAAATCAAAAAGCGCGACCAAGATTATCGCCTCACCGTCGAGCAGCGTCTCATGCGCGCAGAGAACGCGTTGCGCGCCGAAGCCAGCAAAACCGTTTGGCAAAAATTGTTTGGCGGTTAAACAAGCATCTTGGTTTGCAAAAAACAAACCCGTTTTCTTTGCCAAACTGCGGCTTGGGAAAAACGGGTTTTGTTTTTTCACACACAAACAACTATTTATGCAAGTCCGTCTCGCCGTTGTCGGTCTCGGAAATGTCGGACGCCGCTTTCTCGAACTCGTTCAACGGAAACACAAGTTGATTCAAGAACGCTTCCATCTCGACCTCATCGTCACTGCGGCTGGGGACACAAGCGGCGGCGCGGAATATTTTCGCGGACTCGACGTTGATACAATTTTGGAACTGAAACGTTCGGGCAAAGGTGTTGCCGCGTATTCGCAGCACGGGCGCGGCGAAATGACGATGGTGGATGTCGTGCGTTCGTGTCACGCGGACGTGTTGGTCGAAAATACGCTCACCAATCTCACCGACGGCGAACCGGGACTCTCGACCATGCGCGAAGCGATTGCGCGCAAAATGCACATTGCCACCGCGAACAAAGGTCCGCTTGTACTCGCGTACCAAGAACTCTTTGCGCTCGCGGCAAAACAGGACGTAAAAATTTTGCACAGCGCGACGGTGGCGGGCGGACTGCCGGTTGTGAATATCGGACGCCGCGATTTGGGCGCGGGAACGATTACAAAATTTGAAGGCATCGTCAACGGCACCACGAATCACATTCTCGACGCGATGTCACACGGCGAAGCGTACGAGGCCGCGCTCAAGCACATGCAGGAACTCGGCATCGCCGAAGCCGACCCGACGCTCGACGTGGACGGTTGGGACGCGGCGAACAAACTCGTTATCGTCGCGAACGCGTGTTTGCGGCGACCCACAACCTTAAAGGATTTGCGCGTCCAAGGCATTCGCAGCATCACACAGCAGGACCTACAAAACGCGCAGGCGAACGGACAGGTCATCAAACTCGTTGCGCGCGCAGTCCTGAAAGGGGACGATTACGAATTGTCCGTGAAACCGGAATGGCTCGACACGTCGCATCCGCTCGCGGGCGTGCGCGGCGGTTACATGGCAGTCCTGTACGAAAGCGACATCAACGGACAAATTTTCGCGCGCATTCAAGAAGACAATCCGTACCCCACCGCGGCAGGCGTCTTGCGCGATGTGATTAACATCTATCAATAGTCCCCTCTCCTAGTGCAGCATTAAACAAGCTCTTGTGAGTCGCGCACAATGAAATCGTTTAGAAAGCGTCTTTCAACACATCGGTACGCAAAACAAGTTGGTTAAGGATGCAC